>JBGQAL010000068.1:0-13609 GCA_041494285.1 Methanotrichaceae archaeon | reverse complement strand
CCTGGATGAGCAGAACCTGGATGGCCTTCTTCTCATAGGCGACAGCATCTGCGATCCCGACATGTACTACCTAACCAGGTTCTCGGCCGTCGATCGTTTTACCATTCTCGCTGCGGATATTGTCACCATGCTCGTTTCCTCCATGGAACTTGGCAGGGCAATGCATGAGAGCTGCGCCGACCGGGTGATCAGCACCACAGAATATGGCATCAAGGAGAAGCTCAAAGTCTCGGGAAAACCAGGCGAAGCCTACTCATCAGCCCTGGTCGAGTTTCTTCGCGACCTTGGAGTGCGTCGAATCGGTGTGCCACAAAGGTTCCCGGCGGGAATCTTCGCTACGCTTTCTAAGGAGTTCCAGGTCTCAATCGTTGAGAGTCCCGTCTCCAAGTGGCGCGAGGTCAAGAGCGAGCAGGAGATCGAGGCCATAGGGAGGGTGCAGAAGGCGTGTGAAAAGGCCATGCGCTTGGCTATCGACTCGATCTCCAGATCGGAGCCCAAAGGAGATTACCTGTACACGAACGGCAACCCTCTGACATCGGAGAAAGTCCGAAGCTCCATCGAGATCTCCCTCCTCGAGGAGGGGTGCGACGCAATTGACACAATAGTGGCCGGAGGACCTGCTGCCGCCAATCCCCACGCTAGTGGCTGCGGCCCACTCCCGGCTAACTCCCCCGTAGTGATCGATATCTTCCCTCGGTCCAAAAGCAGCAGATACTTTGCCGACATGACCAGGACAGTGGTAAGGGGTGAAGCCAGTCCCGAGATCGTGGACATCTACAATGCTGTGGTAGCAGCCCAGAATGCCGGAATAGATGCCATGCGCGCTGGAGTCGACGGCAAAGAGGTTCACACCAGGGTAAGCCAGGTTTTCAAAGATCGCGGCTATCCTGAGAGCGATAATTGTGGGTTCATCCACTCCACCGGCCACGGAGTTGGCTTGGAGGTCCACGAGAAGCCGTCCCTCAGCGAGGCTGGAGAGGTGCTGCAGGCTGGCAGCGTGGTCACTGTCGAGCCTGGTCTCTACTATCCAGATCTAGGTGGTGTCCGCCTGGAGGATCTGGTGGTGGTGAGGCCAGAGGGATGCGATAACCTCACCGAGTTCGAGAGGCGTTTGGTCGTCTAAGAATTCCTACAAATAATTCCTTCAAAATATGAACCACAGATTTGGCGACGGACTTATGTGCTGAACATGACCTGAATTTTAGGTGGATACATGGAATCAGATGTCTTAGAAAATTACAGGAAGGCCGGAAGGATCTTGGCCAAAGTCTGCCGAGAGGCCCGGTCTAAGGTGGACGTGGACGTGCCATTGATCGAGGTTGCCGAGTTTGTGGAGGGGTTGATCAGAAAAGAAGGAGCAGAACCTGCCTTTCCCTGTAACATCTCAAGGGACAGGATGGCAGCCCACTATACTCCCGGTCCGAAGGACGAGAGCACCTTTGGTGAGAGCATGACCAAGCTCGACATAGGGGTTCACGTGGACGGCTACATAGCCGACGCCGCAATCACAGTGGACCTCAGCGGACACCCCAAGCTGGTGGAGGCGTCGCAGGCGGCCTTAGATGCAGCCATTGAGCTGGTAACTCCCGGGGCAAACACAGCCGATATCGGGGCGGCCATAGAGCGGGCCATAACTGGCTATGGCTTCAAACCGGTTGCCAACCTAACTGGGCATGGCCTGGAGAGGTACTCGGCTCACGCCGGGCCAATCATACCCAACAAAGTCCTGGACAAGGGAGTGACTCTGAAGGAAGGAGACGTTATCGCAATCGAGCCTTTTGCCACGAATGGCTCAGGAAGAATTTCCGAGGCGCCTCAAACCGAGATTTTTGGTTTCTCTGGCCACAGGCCGGTTAGATCACCCCAGGCAAGAGAACTCTCGAAGGAGATCCAGGAAAAGTATAAGACCCTGCCTTTCGCGCGCAGGTGGCTGGTCGGGGAGAGGATAGACTACGCCCTGTCGCAACTTTTGAGGGCTGGAATAATTCACAGCTATCCGGTATTGTGGGAGGTAGAGGGCGCTCTGGTTTCTCAGGCAGAGCACACGGTTATCGTCCAGGAGAATGGCTGTGAGGTTACTACAAGATCCCAGAGTTCTGATTAGCCAACGTTGATAGAATCATCTCGAAATGCTGTAGCGGAACCGAATTGATGGCGAAATAATGCGTTTGCAGCTACGAATTACAATTCTTCGCCGCATTCTTCAGTTCCGTCGTCTTCCTTGTAGGAGTCGTCTCCAATCATAGCGGCGGAGATGGCATCTATGCCGTCCAGAAGCTCTACAGTCATACTGTAGGGCAAATCGGCCATGGCCTCCTCGGGAAGGCTCTCTCCTCCTATCACTCTGGCCCCAACATGGCCGAGAATGTCGAAGGCTTCGTCTATGTTCTCCTGGTTCTCAGCCTTGATTGCCTTCTTCACCATCTGCCTCAGGTCAGATTCGCGATCGTAGTCTCCAGCAATGTAACGCTGACAGGATGCGAAGACGGCAGCTAGAGACGTCTTGAGAGAATCGATCATGAGATCGGCATCCTCGCCCAGGGATTCGTGCTCCTTGAAGACGATGTTCCTTATGTTATCCAGTTCAGATAGAGCATCATTCGGAGGTATGACCTTTCTCTCACATCTAGCTATGACCTTTAAGCAGGCCAGCACAACGTCATCCATTATATAGACGAAGACTGCGCCGACATTCTTCTCATCAGAATCTTTAAGCGTGAACTTGCTATCTTTGACTTGGCTTAGCCAGTTCTGCCATCGCTTATCTGTATAGAACTCTTCCTTCATGCCACCGCCTTACCTTATTGTATCTACTAGTGCGACCCTTTCAAGGACCAGATCCGGGATTCGCGCCTCATCCGATGCCCGTATCTCGTCTTCCGATATGTTGAAAGTCTCTCTTAACGCGTCGAGCTTAAAAGAGCACCCTATTCCATCGACTTCTATTAGCTGGGATAGTTCAGAGCTATCCGGCCAGGCCAGTGCCCCCGCGAACTCTGGGCTAATAATCGCTAAAGCTATTCTCTTCGTTGACCCGGATACACCTATCGACAGGGCTCTTTCGATCTGGCGTTCTCCCGAGGCGTAGCGCAGAATCTCTACACCTAAGTCTTTGGCGATGTTCCTCTCTTCGGAGAAGGCCAGAAGCGCCTTTTCGATTGCAAAGATCAGATGTCTCTCACTGGCCACTTTATCAGCATCGAAGGCCTGGATCACGCATCCAGTCCTAGCCTGAAGATCTCTTATTGCGGAGATGAACTCTTTGCTATCCTTTATGAGCGGTTTTCCAAAGAGCAGACGTGTTTGGTCCATTGCTGAAGATCTGGCAAGGATGTTTAAAAACTTGCGGTCGTTGATTGAGTCCTAAGGTGATAGCGAATCTATTTCATCGGAGCTTTTGAAGGATGGGCCAAAATTAGAGGCAAAATTGCGTTTAGGTCGCATACTTCTTTAATCCTATGTCAAAACTCGATGTCCCCTTGCTTACCTTTGCTTTAATGTACCACTTATGTGTCCTACAAGAATCCCACGTTCAACCAATACAAAAAGCAAAGCTAAAATGGAACACCACGACAAAATCTAAGAACAGGGCAGCCTGAATTCTGCCCGTCTAATTCGATTTACACTAGGCCAGCACGCTGCAATCTAAGCAGATCCACCGTATTCAGTTTTTCGCCTTGACGGAAGTGGGTCATAATCTCTTCAGCCTCACGCTTAGCGACTTCCTTGGCCCTATCTTCCTTGCTATCGCGGTTCTTCTTTTTCAGTCCCACGATGACCTTATCGAAGTCGCGGACCTCACGCTGGGTGCGGATGAACTCCTTGTGCTGATCATCTGCGGCTTCCTGAGCTTTTACAAACTCCTTGTGCGCAGCGTCCGCCTCTGCTCTTGTTTGATCCGCCTCTTTGAAGGTGGCGATCATCTGGTCGTGGTACTCCTGGGCCAGCTCCGCATACTTGGTGACCTCGTCGTGGAACTTGGAGGCCTCGTCCCTCAGACCCTGAGCCTCATCAAGCAGCTTGCGCAGCTCGTCGTTCTTCTCAAGCTGTTCCTTGCGGCTGCGAAACTCTGTGTGGAGAGAAGCTATCTTGTCGACTAGCTGTTTCTCTTTGTCCGGGCTTAGGACTTCAGTCTGCTGCCTGAACTCCAGGTGGTCTATCTCTCTGCGCAGATCCCTTATTGATCGGTCGCCAGTTAAGTTATACTTCTTGCGGATCTCGTCTATCTTGGCGTACAGCGCATTGGTCTTTTCGTTGAACTCATCTCTGTGCTTCTTGGAATCGGCGACGTTTTTGTTGTTCTCGTCCCGCTGCTTTTTGAGTTCCTGGGCCTTCTCAATTAACTCCTTAGTAGACTTGTTGAGATCGTTTCTCTTGGCGGCCCATTTGCTCGCCTCTGAATTCAGTTGGCTGCGGCGGTCCTTGTACGTAAAAGATTCTTGTCTGATCTTTGCCTTTTTATCTTCCAGTTCTGCCAGCATCCCCCTTTGGTCCTCCTGTTCCAGCATGTTGCTGGGGTTCTTGATACCCCCGATCTTCGATCGAGAACTTTCGCCCCGTAGGCGTATTGTTCCTAAAGGCACTTCAAGTTTTGGGGTTTCCCACGTCCTATTTGCCGATCTTATGAAAGCGGACTATACTAGGCGCACCGGTCCGAACTATTTTGCCGAATCGAGCTCTCAATCCCTTCGAAATATTGCCCGCGATGCCAAGACTAGTGATGCTAAGACTAGTTATACTATAAGATCGAAGTTAGTGGGCATGTTGTACATACCCATCAACCCTTTACGTATTAACCTTTTGGTTATGATATCACGAATCTACGACTATGCGATAAATAGGTAAATAGAGCCCTCAACGAATTCAGTTGGGAGCGGTCTAAATCATAGATCTATAGGATTATATTCAAAGAATTGATTATCTGTCTAATCGAAGACATTTTCTTATCGATTTACTTGTCATAATAAAAAAATTATTAGGATTATCCATCAAAAATCATTTCGTGCTCATTGTTTCAATTGAGAACGGCGGCCACTAAAAATGTTTATAGTACCGAGTCGCTTCCTTCGGCTGGTAGGGCGAACTGTGCAGCTTTTCTATGTCGAATTCTTTTAAGCATATCCCCCAGGATCAACAGATTCAAATAGAAGTGTAACAAAGAAAGAAGCCAAAGGACCTCAAAGAGGATAACTCGTATTTACATGGAGGGATTACATGAAGAGTATTATGTTAGCGGCGTTGGTCCTAATAGCTATTTTAGGGACAGCGAGTGCAGTAGTGACCCAGGATCCGTTCGGCGACGGATCTTCTATAATTCCGGTTGTATTTAAAAATCAGGTCGTTGACAAGAACGTGAGCTTCAGCTTTGAACAGACCGTCCAGGGCAACGGCTACTACATGACCTATAAGTATGCCAAGATGGGAAGTACCGAGTTCAAGGATTACGCCCATGGAAGCGGATCTCTTGACAACGAGGCCATTCTGAGCAGCTACACTGCAACCCGCGCGTACCATCTCTGGAATGCTGACTGGAACGACTATAACGTGTCGTGCATCCAGTACAAAGAGACCACCCATGCAGTGTACGCTCCGACAAGGATCGCAATAGGAACCGGGTACTATGCAGTCAATCCGCTGAACTACGATTCCCTGATCAAGGAGAAGACCTGGGTAAAGAACAGGCTTGCAGGCTCATCAATGCAGAACGAGGTTGAGTATGCCCATAAGCTTGACAAGGATCTTAGCGTTGTAGTTAAATCCTTCACAAACTTCACCTACGACCCGCTCTTCAAGAGCAATGCAGTCACCCAGATGAAGATAAAAGAGGATGTAGGGGAAGGCAAGATACACATAGGCGTGTTGCAGGCGAACTCTGACAGCACCGGAATGATCCCGACTTCATTAGCCTCGATGGCAACTACAGCCTGGAGGAAACCGGCGGTCGAGATCGACGAGGATTACTTCGGAACATACCATGTCGAGAAGAACATGACCCTATCGGTGCCCTACTCCAGGAACAAGCCCTCGTACGACTGGCTGCCGTGCACCTGTAATGAAGGCTGGAACGACATGACCATCCATGACCAGAGGTACCACAGCGCGAAGGGCTTCTTCGACTGCACGTCCTGTCCGTTCCCGTACTGCAAACCCTAAATACATAGGGGAGACATCTCCCCTAACTCTCTATTTTATAGAACTTCGTCTATTATAGCGATTCTAGGTATTGAGTTTCATTTTGGCAATCTGATGAAGTCGCGATTCATTAAGATTACGTAGAAAGCCTTAACCTTATGTTCGGTAGAACGGATTCATGCGTTTTGAAGCCTGGGAGCCGCTGTATCTTGAGATCCTCGACGACATCGGGTTCTCCAGAGAACGCGATGAAGAAGCGGGAAGTCTCCTCTTTGATCTTCTGAAATCCGGTCAGAAATCCGCAAAGATCCTGGCCATGGCATCGAAGCTGGCGCGCTGTCAATTCGTTGTCATCTGCGGCAATGCCCCTTCCCTAGCAGGTGAGCTGGGGGAAAATCTCCACGCTGCAAGAGACAAAATTTTCATAGCCGCCGACGGTGCTACCTCAGTTCTCCTAAAGGCCGGTGTAGTTCCGAAGATAATTGTCACCGACTTGGATGGATGTATGGATGATATCCTGCGAGCGAACCAGATGGGCTCCGTAGTGGTTGTGCACGCCCATGGGGATAATCAAGACTTGCTCCGAGAATACGTGCCAAAGCTCAGGAATGTCATAGGGACAACTCAAACCCGCCCGCCCCATGGGCTTTATAACTTCGGAGGGTTCACAGATGGTGATAGGTGCGTCTTTTTCGCAAGATACCTTGCAGCCTCAGAGATAAAGCTGATCGGCTTCGATTTTGATGACACTAGCGTAACCCCTAGGAAGCACAAGAAGCTGGCTTGGGCCAAAAGGCTGATTGAGTTAGCTCTCTCCGATGAGGACCCTCAATGCTCTGGTCCTGAATGCGATTCTTGAGAGATCAGGTCGACGATCGCCTCCAGGGCATCACCGGCAGCCTCCTCGATACTGCGACTGGCGTCTATCAAGACGAACCGCTCAGGCTCTGATTTTGCCAGGAGCCTGAAGATACAATCAACCTCTCGGAGAAACGCCTCCCTCTCGAATTTCTCGATACCGTTATCTGCCCCGGTCCGGGACTTGATACGTTTGACCGCTAGGGCTGGATCTAGCGTGAAGAGTAGGGTTCGATCGGGCACGATGTTCCAGGGACGGTACAGATCTCTGATCCACGCAACAGGATCGGGGACAATTTTTCTTAGGGTTACGCCTTGGTAGGCAGCCGTCGAGTCAGCGTACCGGTCCGATATGACTACATCGCCTTCTCTCAAGGCCGGTATTATTGTTTCAGCCAGGTGGTTGGCGTGGTCGGCCATGAACAAGAGCATCTCTTCCATCCGCCTTACTATACAGATCTCATGCGTCTCGGAAGCTTGTCTCCCCGATAGGTGTACTCTCCGGAGGACCTCCCCAGCCTGGCTCGAAGTCGGTTCGGCCGTGAATACAAAACGTCTCTCCCCAAGGGTCTTAATGAGCTCGCGAGAAATGATCCGTAACGCAGTTGTCTTTCCGGAACCGTCTATGCCCTCAAGGGTGACAAGGATGCCTCTCACCTTTTAATCTCCTTTTTAAGGAAAGATTAAGCTGTCGCTGCAGAAGCTGCCTATTAATACCATCTCCAGGGGAGAGATCCAGAAGAGATCCTAGGGTTGCTTCAAAGCATTCATTCAATGCTGTCTTACGATGGAATAGAAGTATAAGCTGTCGCCCGATACTAACTCTGGAACGTCATTCGATGGTATTCCGCAGTCAGCCCAGTAACCCTCGCAGCGGGCGTCTGTACCGCATTTGGGTTGTCTCGTGGTCATAGGTAGACTGTAGTCAATATCCTACCACAAGGACCTATCAACGCGGATTGTAGTCCTTTTCTTGCACCGGCATTCACAGCTAACAATTGTTTGAGCTCTTGCCAGTCCTCAAAAAAGGACAGATTTTTTGTCGAGGCGTTGCTTTATAAAGTTGTCGATTTGGATTTCATCTTCCTCGGTGGGTGCATCAATAAAGGGGCCTCATTCTACCTGCAGTCGCCGGGAGAAGGCCGAACTCTAGTAAGGTTTAAGTCGGGGTCCTACATTAACAATCCTGAGGTGCTTCATTTGGCAGACAAGATCTATGTAGTTGGGCACAAAAGCCCAGATACTGATTCAGTGACCTCGGCGATAACCTATGCGAACCTTAAGAACGCGCTGGGAATGAAAGAGGTAGTTCCGGCGGCAGCGGGCGACATCAACAACGAGACCAAATTCCTTCTCGATTATTTCAAGGTTCCAGCGCCGGAGAAGCTCACCGACGCAACTGACAAGAAGGTCATCCTTGTAGACCACAACGAGATGGCCCAGGCAGTGGATAAGCTCAACACAGACAACATTGTGGAGATCGTAGACCACCACAAGATCGGCGGCATCCAGACGGGCAAGCCAATCTTCTTCCTCAACGAGCCTGTTGGCGCGACCGGCGGAATAATAGCGAATCTCTATGAGCAGAATAAGGTCCCAATCAGCAAAGAGATGGCCGGCCTAATGATGTCTGCCATCCTGAGCGATACTGTGCTCTTCAAGTCCCCTACCTGCACTCCCCGAGACAAGGCCGCTGTGGAGAAGCTGGCTAAGATCGCAGGCATAGACCCCATGAAGTTCGGCATGGAGCTTCTCAAAGCCAAGAGCGACATATCCACCAAGTCAGCCAAGGACATCCTGACCGGCGACTTCAAGAAGTTCGACTTTTCTGGCACCAAAGCGGGCGTGGGCCAGATAGAGGTCATGGACCTCAAGGACTTGGTGCCCAAGAGGGTAGCTATCCTTGAAGAAATGAACAAAATGAAAGATGCTGAAAAGCTCGACATGGTGGTGTTGATGCTTACAGACGTGATGAAGGAAGCAAGCGACATCCTCTTCGTCGGCACTGCCGGGGCAGCTTCGGGATTCGAGAAGGCGTTTGGCGGCAAAATCTCCAATAACTCCATCTACAAGGAGAAGGTCCTCTCCAGGAAGAAGCAGGTCATTCCGCCCCTCGAAGGAGCCTTTAAGAAGTAAGGCACGCCCGAGATGGGTTAGATAACCTCAAACCCAAAATATTTTTTATTTTTTTTTGAATACCCCGCAGCTCTGCTGCGATGTGTGCTGCCGTATATTACTCAAGTCACCTCGTTTTTCACCGGCTAGGGTGCACCTTCTGTCCCTTCATTCGCACAAGTTGTTTGGATAGGTGCCTTCTGGCGCACGGCGGAACCTCGTAGAACCCAGTCTCTACATCTCTCGGAAGGACCTTCTTCTCCTGCTGTTCCGCTTTGATCTTGCATCTCCTGCATCTGTATCCCTGCTCGCGGCCTGCGGACTTCATTCGCCTCCCACATGATGCGCATAAGGGAGCCTGGGCCGCTATCATGTCGGCCAGCTCCAGCACCTCCAGCTTTTCGAGGTTCAGCGTCCTTTCCTTAACCGCTCCGTAAACCTCGATCAGATCGCCCGGAACAAGCTTTTTTACGGTGTCTCTGAAGTTCTTTGTGGGCTCGAAGGCTGCGCAGACCAGCGAGTTCTGTTTGTCATAGATTGAGAAGAACAGATGGCCTCCCTCGATTACCCGAGGAGCATCTTTCACCCAACCTCTCAGCCGGTAGCTCTGGTTGTCCACGACCTCTGAAACAACTCCGGGCATGATGTGGGCGTCTGTCCCCTGGTTTGTCAGGTAAAGGACCTTCCTCTCCCAGGGCTCAGAAGTGATGGTCCGGAAGGCCAGGTCTATGGCTCCGATGTCGTCACCACGAATTCCGAAGAGGACCGGGTCGACGGAATGAGGGGCGAATACAATCCGGTTGTTGTGGCAGTCCACGGTATCCCAGGTCAGTGGATAGGTCAGGCTGTCGGCCTTCCAGACCGATGCCTGGTCTATCATCCTTGGAGTGCCCCACCGCTTGGGCTCTCTGTAGGCAATAAGCTCGTAGGTGTGGTCCTCCAACTCTGCGCCTACAGCCGCCAGAGCGCCTATCAGTCCACGGCCTTTCTTGAATCCCTGATGCCAAACTCCCTCAGCCTCCAGGAGCTCCCTGGCCTCGTCGATCTCCAGGATCTCAGTCACAGCCTTTTTATAAAAATATTTCATTCTTCGGGAGACCACGTCCGCAGCCACCAGGCCAGGGTTGGTGTTCTTGCCGGAAAGGTCGGAGAGCTCTATGACGGTCTGCAGGGCTAAGTCTCTGACCTCTCTGGGTCGCTCGGTCTCAAACTGGAAGGCGATTGCAGCGTTGCCTCTGGTCTTGAACGGGGCACATGGATTGAGGCGAACCAGCTTGGGGAGACCCGTCAGCTCGCCCAGGGGCCGCAGCCTGTCCATGAGCACCGCTGCCAGATAAGTGGTGCACAGGCCTCTCTCAGAATCGGTATCGTCTATTCCTATGAACATACGTCAACCTTTAAATACCGGTCTAACTGTGATATATAATGATGGATAAAGAGCTTCTCGCCGAGAGTGTTAGTGGTCTGCTGAAGCAAGCGGGGTTCACAATCTCAGCGCGCTGCTACCTACGCCCCAGGTCCTTCGATCTAGCGGCAAGGAAAGAAGATCTTTTCATCCTAATAAAGATCCTCTCCAATATAGACGGCCTGAACGAGAGGACAGCGGTGGAAGTCCGCCGTTTGGCCAAGCATCTCCTGGGGCGAACCATTCTGGTTGGGGAGAAGAGCCGGGACCAGTACCTGGAGCGGGGAGCGGTGTACTTCAGGTACGGCATACCCACGGTCAGCGTTCCAACCCTGGCCGACTGTCTCCTCGATGGAGTGTTGCCTCTTGTTTACGCAGCCCACGGAGGACTTTACGTTCGCATAGACGGCTCTTTGATCCGGCAGCTCAGGCTTGACAGGGGAATCTCGCTGGGGGCTCTGGGTTCCAGGCTAGGAGTCTCGCGGCGCACAATATCAAAGTACGAGACGGAGAACATGGATACGTCTATAGAAGTGGCAGTCAAGCTAGAGGAGATCTTCGAGGAGGAGGTTATTCTGCCCGTGGATCTCTTCAAGTCGGGAAACCTGGAAGACAAGCCGGAGCAGATCACCGACAATATACTGCAGCTTCTCTCCAAGATGGGGTTCGAGGTCTTCCCAACGGCTCAGGCTCCTTTCAATGCAGTGACCAGGGACGAGGATCTGGTCGTCCTGACCGGGATCAGCAAGTTCTCACAGAACATGCTCAAGAAGGCCCAACTAATGAGCAGCTTGTCCACAGTGGCCAGGACCCACTCAGCAGTCATCGTGGAAGGCGAGTCAAGGGTTGACTGCATAGGGGATACAGCCATCATAGAAAAGCGCGAGCTGGACACCATCGGCAGGACAAGCGAGTTCGAGGATCTGGTACTGGAGAAGCAAAACAAGTGATTTTATACCAGGTTCCATAGTTATCATGCAGTCTCTGACCGAGAAGATCATCGATTCAGGCAGGGTTTTCGTATTCGCTGTTGCGGGGGATAGCGGCTCGGGAAAGACCACTCTGTCTAGCGGCATAAAGAGGATACTGGGAGAAGAGAACGTAATCTCTTTCTCCATGGATGACTACCATAGCCTTGATCGACAGCAGCGCAAGGGTATGGGCATAACCCCCCTGAATCCGGCTGCCAACCACCTCGACCTTCTGGCAGACCACTTAGAGGCTCTTCGTCAAGGTGAGGGAATCGATAAGCCGGTCTACGACCACAATACTGGTCAGATCCGTGGGACAGTTCCCTTCGGCCCGGCTCCGGTGGTTATAGTAGAGGGATTGCATCCTTTCTATACCGAAAGGCTGCGCCATCTTACTGACATCAAGATCTTCGTGGACCCTTCTCGAACTGTGAAAAGGCTGTGGAAGGTTCGTCGGGACGTGGGAGAAAGGGGTTATCGTCCTGAAGATGTAATGCGTGAGATCCTACAGAGAGAGCCAGACTACAAACTGTACGTGGACATCCAGAAGATCTATGCAGAGATCGTGGTCAAGATCCAGGAGTCGAGGTTTCAACCGTCGATGCTGGAGACCGAACAGCACAAGCCCGAGTGGTATTCTGTCCGGCTCATCCAGCAGATGCTTGATCGGCCGGTTCCGGAAGTGGACATGACCATCGACCTTTCCAAGATCCTCCTCTCCACGGAGCACGAGTTCTCCCTGGAGTTCGAGCGCGATGATTACTACGCCAAAAAGGTGGGAGTAATGACCATTGATGGTGAAATTCATCAGTCAATGATCGATCATCTGGAGCACAAGTTAGGCAGGACTTTGGGGACTTACGCTGCCATAAGCGACAGACGAAGAGAGTACGTCAACGCCATCGGAGTGGCCCAGCTCATTCTTACCTGGAGGTGCGTCGAGAAACTAGAGCACCTTCTCGGCGCTTAATCCTTGTTATCTTCACACGGCTTCTTTTCAGTTTTATTTACTTCCATCCATCGTAAACCACTATCTCTTCCAGGGGTTTACGTGGTTTGAGAATAGCTTCAGCGGTCTTTGCAGACTCGGCTGGATAGCCCAGGGGGAGCAGAGCGACAACCCGGACAGTTTTGGGTACTTCCAGGATCTCTTTCACCTTATCCTCGTAGAAGGCTCCTATCCAGCAGGTTCCCAGGCCCTCTTCCACTGCTGCCAGGGTCATATGGTCCACGGCGATGGCCACGTCGATAGGATAGGTGAGCTGGCCGCAGGTCATGACGTAGTCCGAGGTGCCACAAGCGGCTATGACCACTGGCGCCTGGCCGACGAACTCCTGGTTCCTGGCTGCCTCGGCCAGCCTCCGGCGTATGCCTGGGTCTTTCACCACCACGAACTTCCAGTCCTGCATGTTCCTTGCCGAGGGAGCCATGCGACCTGCCTCCAAAACCCGTAAGAGCTTCTCCTCCTCGATAGGCTGGCCCGAGAAGCTACGGATGGATCGACGCTCTGCGATGGCCTCCATTACTTTCATCCGGTCAGGCCCTCTTCTTCATCTCTTTCTCCAACTCAATGCCCAGATCGGTCAGGCTCCAGACGCCTTCCTTCTCGGCAACGACATTTCTTGTCGCCAGCTCCTCCAGGGTCTTCCTGATCCCAGGAACGGGGATGTGATCGATCTTGGCAATCTTATCAGCGCTGAGCGCTCCTTTGGCGCCGAGAACCTGGAGCACCCTTTGGCGTTGGTTGCTCCCCATGATGAACCCTACGTTCTGGTCGGTATCTTCCATAAAATTCCTCTCCACTTTTTGCGTTAGCTTTATTGCTATCGAACTCTTTATTAAAAGTGGCGGGCAGTCCGGGTGGTTCGGCGTCACCTGCAACCCGAAATCGTCGACAAGCGGGGGGCTCAAGCTGGCGGACGACTTTAGGCGTCGCTTGTCAGTCCAGATGTTGACTATGATTCTCCGTCCTGTAGGGATAGCACCGGCGTTTGAGCCTGCCGGAGGGCAGGTTTGGGCTCCATAATTGCAGGCACCGGTTCAGGCCCGGAAGGGAGCAGACCCACTGCGGGTAACTGTCGCTTACAGGCTTGAGGGGATGAGAATGCTCCTGGATAAACTGACGTGT
>JBGQAL010000165.1:0-5901 GCA_041494285.1 Methanotrichaceae archaeon | reverse complement strand
TTGAATATGTGTGGGATAACAGGGCTGTCCAATTTACAGAAAATTCGGCACACTACCTTTATTTGCTTTTTCAATGCGTTTTAGTCGACTAATTTCTGCTCCGATATCTTGTTTAAATTCCTCTTGAACAAGCCTACCCCCAAGTCAACTCAAGATTTACATTCCTATTATCAAAAGTCCTTGATATGAAAAGATATAGCAAAATAGTGAATATCCCGCCTATGAACATAGCCGCGGGCCCAAACCAGTAAGCGCGCAGTGCTAAACCAGTAGTCAAGACACTAGCCTGAAATACGGCCACCAATTCAATTCTGGTCCAAATAAGATAATCTTGATGTAGGTAGTTAGTTACTAATGTATTATAAAGTTCAGCGCATATTTCATTATCTATACTTAATTCATCTTTCTTTTTGCTAATCATATTTTAATTAACGCTGATACTCTTGATAAGGAGAAATAAATAAGCGACACGACAGCATAAAATAGCAAATTCTGCCTCGCCGAAAATTTTTAGTGGGTATGTACAACCTACAATCATGGTCTTTATTTCTCTGGCATCTCCTTTGCCTAGTATTTATTTATAAATACATTTTCCGGTTCAATATCCTTACCTTTGCGCTCCAGGTTCTATATTACCAAAAACACTATGCAACGCCAACAATAGATTAGTAGCAGTCGAGCTAACCGATTTGTGCTTGTAGTCCTTGGAATTATAGGTAAGCTAAAGAGCATTTTGGCCGAATCTTACTGGTTGTATAATAGCCTTTGAGCAACAAACAGTGTTGGTGCGTGTGATATTTCTGTGGAATATGTAGGCGAATTCCTCAAAAAAATGCCCTATAACAAGAGCATTATCAGAAGCCTACATCCCATTCCACCACCAGCGCCCCCCCCAATCCCACTGCCACCTACACCGCCGCCCGGTCCTTCATCAGAAATACCTTATCGCTGGCAGTCTCCTTGGAAGCCACGGAATTCTTCAAAATCTACGCATATTTCGCGAACTTGGAACACTTGATCAAGAATCTTTAGACCTTGTTTTTCACGCCTAGTATTTTCAGCTCAATGCGGCACAGGTCTTTGTTGTAATGGTAAAGCCTCACCCTCAGCGCTATTGTTAGTCGCTTTAATACTATCATGCCCCAAACTTATCTCGTAAGCTCTTGAAGTCTTCAAACACATATCTTTGAGCGATCCAAGTTCTTTCTTCTGCTTTTCTGCCAGATTTTCCGGATTTTCGGCTTCGCTCGGACGAGCAGCGAGCCTCAAGTAATTACCGCCTTCTTAACCACCCACCAGGCCACGGCATACATGACTACAGCAAAGACCACCAGAGCAGAGAACGATAGAAGGACGTCGCCCGTCGAGTAGATGTAGTGAGTCCCAATGGTATAGAAATCGTTTCCAATGGCAAAGTATCGTATGCCGTTGACAAGGTGCGTAAGAGGATTAAACATGGATAGAATCCTTACAGGGTATGGAAAAGCATCGATGGGATAAAGAGCATTGCTGGCGAAGAAAAGAGGCAGAGTAAGGAGGGTGATGACCGCCTGGAGCCCCTCAGGAGTCTCCATGGACATTGAAATGGCCGAGGAGAGGAATAGGAATCCGATCGAGAAGATGCCCACAAAGAGCAGTATGCCTAAGATTGCTCCTGCGGTCTGGACAAGGGTGTAGTTGGGAAAGAACCTAACGCCTATGATCAGCCCGAAACCCATGATGACCATCACCTGGATGAACGATTTGGTCACTCCAGAGAGGCCAATGCCTATGATTATGTTGTTCCTGGGCATGGGGCTGGCCAAAAACTCTCTCATCAGCCCCCAATTCTTGTCGAAGAGCAGGGTGATTCCGCCAAAAAGACTGGTAAACAGGGTTGTAAGGGCGATCACTCCAGCACCCATGAAGGTTAGGTAAGATATAGAGACTGCATCTTTGGGGACGATTATGCTTGAGCTTAGCCGGCTGAAGTTGCTGGACATGGCAGCCCCGTACAGAGCCATCCACAGGGCCGGCTGGATCAGCGATGCAACTAGCACTATCCTGAATCTGACGAACCTCAGCATGTCGCGCCAATAGATAGTAACAAACTCGTAGGACATATCAACGACCGCTCCTCGGTTGTATCCTGCGCAGCTTCTCCGCCCCGGCGTTCTTGATGTCCCTGCCTGTGTAATGGACGAAGACGTCGTCGAGGGTAGGCTTCTTCAGGTTAACGCTTGATATTTCAATCCCTTTATCCTTTAGCATATTCATCATCTGCGGCAGCAAATGGGTGCCGTCCACATTGATGGTCACCACAAGACCTTGAGATGCGACCTTGACATCTCTTACAGACTTCAAGGATTTTAGGGTCTCAGTGGCAGCGACATCGTTGCTGGTCTCAATGTAGACCATGTCTCTGCCTAGAGCATTCTTCAGCTCAGCGGGCACTCCCGATGCTATGATCTTGCCGTGATCCAGGATGTCTATCCAGTTGCTTACCAGGTCAGCCTCGTCCATGTAGTGCGTGGTGAGGAATATGGTTGTGCCGGCCTCGTTGACCTTTTTTATGTAATCCCATAGACGCCTTCGAGTTTGGGTGTCCAGGCCGATTGTGGGCTCGTCCAAGAATAGGACCTTTGGGCGGGTCATGAGGCCTCTTCCGATCTCCAATCGGCGCTTCATGCCGCCGCTAAGGTTCCTGGTTCTGGCATCTCTCTTGTCCTCCAGCTCCACCAGCTTTATCATCTCTTCGATTCTTTGCTGCCTCTCTTCCTTGGGCATAGAGTATAATCGGCCGTGAAGCTCCAGGGTCTCCCAAACTGTTAGGTCTCGATCCAGGGTCTCCTCCTGGAAGACTATGCCTATTGACCTCCTGACCTGCTCGGGCTCGGTAGCCCGATCGTATCCGGCTATTCGAGCTGAGCCCTTCTGAAGCGGAAGCAAAGTAGTGAGAATGTTGATGACCGTGCTCTTACCAGCTCCGTTAGGTCCGAGAAAGGAGAAGATCTCCCCTTCTTTTACGAAAAAGCTGACGTCGTCCACGGCCTTGAAGTCGCCGTAGCTGTACTCTAAATTCTTAACCTCGATTATGTTTTCAGACATTGCTAATTTATTCTTGGCATCTGAGGATTTATAGGTGTGGTGATGCAAAGAGTATAAGAGCGATCAGACACAAAATTATAGCTCTATCGAATCGAATTGTGTTATCATAAACAATAAGGAGCAGATGCAATGTCCAAGACCGAAGATTTCTTGAAAGAGGCCTTTGCCGGAGAGTCGCAGGCGAATCGGAAGTACACATCTTTTGCTGCCTAGGCGGATAAGGATGGCTACCCGCAAGCAGCCAAGCTATTCCGCGCCGCGGCCGAGGCTGAGGCGGTTCATGCCTCCAACCACCTACGCGCCATGAAAGCCATCAAAGCTACTAAGGAGAATTTGCGTGAAGCCATCGCCGGGGAAACCCACGAGTTCAAGGAGATGTACCCGGAGATGATCGAAGCGGCTAAGGCCGAGGGCGTGAAAGATGCAGAGAGGACCTTTAACTACGCCAATGCCGTAGAGGAGTATCACGCCAAGCTCTATCACGAGATGATGGAGGGATTGGATAAGAAGGAGAGCTATCCCTACTTCGTCTGCCCAGTATGCGGAATGACTGTGGAGCGCGAGGTGCCAGAGAAGTGCCCGGTATGCGGCGTGAAGGGAAGTATGTTCAAGAAGATCGAGTAATCTTCGCACCTCTTTTCTTTGCCTTTCATCCGAATTATAATCTATTTTACTAGCATCTTTAAAGCATGATTGATAGTAGGCCTATGCTACTCACTAAGCAACTTGCGCTTTCCAGGAAACCGCTAAATTGCACATTGAATGAAATATTTGAAAAATAAGACATAATTTGAAGAGCGGATCCTTCAATTGTCGGCATGACCGAAAGGGAAAGGAGCGCTTTCAGCATTCCGATATTGGTAGGCTGTTGCGGCGGGAAGGGCCAGCTGGACATCTTCAGGGTTCAAGTATGAGCCTTGCGAATGTCGAGAACCTGCCAGACCCTACGATCCTCTGGCGCTGGGAGATCGGGGGCAAGTTATTAATCTCATAATCAATCGATTGGAGGATCAATCGATCAGACTATTAACCCTTAGATGAATGATAGATTGTAATACAAATTAAATTTTGTTCAAAAACCATACTAAGAGAGGATACAACGATATTGCGCACTAGATCGGAGAAAATGTCACGACCCACTAACGAGCAGTTTGAGGACTCAAAAGTCTTAAATCATCCTTCATATTCTTCCCTGTACCAGATCAACACAAGATTTTTATTGGGGGATATAGCGAAGAATTCAGGTTTTCCAGTTACTCTTGAAGACGTGCCCGATGACAAAATAATACGACTAAAAAGGCTTGGGTTTGATTGGGTATATCTACTTGGAGTCTGGCAAACAGGTCCGTCTGGACTGAAAGTTTGCCGCTCAACACCTGATTTACGCGAAGAATTTCAGCGAACTTTACCCGACTTAAAAGAATCAGATATATGCAGCTCATGTTTTGCTATCCAAAGCTACACTGTCAACTCCGACTTTGGAGGAAACGCCGGATTGGAAAAGTTTCATGTGAGACTGAATAAACATGGAATAAGACTCCTGTTGGATTTTGTACCCAACCACACTGCTCTGGACCATCCATGGTCGCAAGAAAAGCCGGAACTATATGTGCATGGCTCGGAATCGGATCTCGAACATGAACCACAAAACTACGTTCGAGTCAAATCATCAGGCAAGTCCATGATATTGGCACACGGAAGGGATCCTAGCTATCCTGGTTGGTCGGATACGCTTCAATTGAACTATGGGCATCCATCTCTAAAAGACGAGATGATCTCGGAATTGTTTAAGATAGCCCAATTGTGTGATGGTGTTCGCTGCGACATGGCGATGCTTATCCTTCCCGAAGTTTTTCAGCAGACCTGGAGAATCTCGCCCGAGCCATTCTGGCCCGATGCCATTCGGGAAATTAAGCAGCATTATCCCGATTTTGTGTTCATGGCAGAGGTATATTGGGGCTTGGAAAGAGAGCTTTTGCAGCAAGGCTTCGATTACACCTATGATAAAAAGCTGTACGATCTGCTTTGTAAAAAATGCGCTGGTCCGATTCGGGATTATTTGAATCTTGATATGAATGAGCAGCAAAAGCCGGTGAGATTCATGGAGAATCATGATGAATTGAGAGCTGCTGTGGCTTTTCCCATTCGAGTGCATAAAGCGGCAGCGGTTCTGACATATCTTACTCCAGGTTTGCGATTTTTCTACCAGGGGCAGTTTGAGGGCAGTAGGAGGAAAATTCCCATCCAGCTCAGAAGAAGACCAACCGAGCCAGTCGATTTCGGGTTACAGGATTTCTATTGTAAGTTATTAGCGTGTCTGCGATTACCGGTTGTCAGTAATGGATTTTGTCAGTTTCTGGAGCCAATTCCGGCATGGGAAGACAGTTGCACCTGGAAGGGTTTCATCCCCTTCATTTGGTACGGGAAGGATCGCCAAAAGTTATTGGTTGTTGTAAACTATGCAGATAACCACGGCCAATGCTACGTAAGAATTCCTTCTGATGATGATCTATTTGGACAAAACTTCCTGCTGACGGATTTAATGAATGATATACGACATGATCGAGCTGGAGACGAATTGATATCGACCGGGCTTTACCTAGATATGCCTGAATGGGGTTATCATGTTTTTAAATTGAGTTTAAAAAACTCTATTCAGGGATAGTTGGCATAACGAGTATTCTAACAAGGATTACAGGTTCCGATTCGCCTTTCTATCCTAAACTCCGCCATCTTTATTAACCAAAGGCGCACTAAGAATAGTTAATTCCCCAAATCAGCCCCAATTAAGGGTCCGATAGGTAATAGGTCATG
>JBGQAL010000101.1:0-10046 GCA_041494285.1 Methanotrichaceae archaeon | reverse complement strand
TTCTTTCCGTAATCCGGACAACCTTCGTGCCAGCACCAGAATGCTGATGCATCTAGATCCGATTGCGTAACTACTCCCCCATGAGGGGGAATCAAACTCAAGATATATAAATCCTATCAATTATAGACATACACGACCTAAAATTAGATGCCCTGGGAAAAGAGTCAAAATTCGGCATCTTTATGATTAATGATTAACAAATATAACTGATTACACCACCAAAAACAATTAATATGGGAACTGCATATGGCGCGGCTTTGAGTTTCGTCTCGTCTGAAGCTCTAGGTAAAAAAGGAAAAGCGAGATCTAATAAAGAGGTGGTCGTATGGTAGAGATTGCGGGGCAAGTAGTGACCGCAGTAGATATCGGTTTGTTTGCTATATTCTTGATAGTATTGGCTGCACCTTTCAAGGTGAAGCTAGCTGAGAAGAACCTTGAGGCATTTCTGTTCCTTATGGGTGTTGTAGCCGTCACTGTAACCAGCCATTGGCGCATGGATCTAATCCAAATGGCCGCGGGAGAGCCAATATTAAAAGGCATTGTTCCGGCGGTCCTGATTGCAGGCATCATATTCTTCTACGGAAAGGGGGCCTTCAAGAGCGTCATGAACGGCCTGATAAAATCAATTCCCATGCCCGTTCTGGTCTTCTTGATTGTATTCATCTGTGGAATGATATCCAGCGTCGTCACTGCCATCATCACATCCCTGTTCCTGGTGGAGATCGTCAACCTGATGCCGATGGAGCGCGTGAACAAGATCAACCTGGTAATTCTCGCTTGTTTCTCTATCGGCCTCGGAGCAGTTCTCACTCCTCTGGGTGAGCCCCTTTCCACAATCGCCATTACCAAGCTGCAGGGTGCGCCATATCACGCAACATTCTGGTACCTCGCAGATCAGATAGGAATACTAGTCTTGATTGGTTGTGCCATATGCGCAGCATTCGCGGCATTCTATGTGGGCAAAGCAGGCAAGGCAGAAGTTAAGGAGATCGTCGACGAGGGCGGCATGAGAGATGTTATCGTCAGAGCAATTAAGGTCTATGTATTCGTGGCCGCCTTGTTCCTGCTCGGCGACGGAATGAACGTCCTCATCGACAAGTACTTCACCCACATCCCATCCATGGTGCTGTACTGGGTGAACATGGTCTCGGCCATCCTGGATAATGCCACATTGACCGCAGCTGAGTTGTCTCCAGCTATGAGCCAGGCTCAGATCAATGCTGCATTGATGGGTCTGCTCATCTTCGGCGGAATGCTGATCCCCGGCAACATCCCCAACATCATATCCGCGGGCAAGCTGGGCATCACCAGCGGCGAGTATGCCAAGCTGGGAGTTCCATTTGGACTTGTGCTGGGCGCGTTCTTCTTCGTCGTGATCTACGTCCTGAACTTCACTCCGAAATTGGGACTCTAAGCGGTGCTAGAGCATCGCTTTCTTTCTTTTTTGAGCGCGATCCAGTTTCGCGAATCAATGTCGGTTCCTAAAAGGCCGCAACTGTTTTAACTTCTGCATATTAGTTCTCTACTCCATACTTTTAACAAAACATAGATTTGAGTATAATTCGACAAGATACTGCACTAGATCACTCTCACGAAACGCATAAATACTAATATTGTTCATTGAAATAAATGATAAATTTGGATACGAATGGAGGCGAAATGAGCGATAAAAACCTTGCAATAGCCTTTTTACTTGTAACGTTGTGCTTGGCTGTCCTGGCTACCATAATATTTCCAAACGTGCCAGGACTGCCTTAGCCTCAGTAGGCATTGCCAACTTCGTCTACACCACAGACTCTGTCGGTGGTATCTGAGTTCTTCGGGCGCTCTGAACTCCGGACAGGGGCAATCGGTCAGCATCTGGTGGACCGGCCCAATCTCGGATTACAGCTGTAGATGATTCTGTTCCACTTTTTGGCTGATGGCTTCGGAGAGATCCTTCGACAGAAGTACGCTTTAAGCATTAATGGTAAAGTTCTATAAGGAAGTACTTTATGAAACAAGGAAGAACCGGAGCAATAGTCACAGGATGGCTACTGTTGATACTTGGGGGGGCGATGGCATTGATCATCGGCAAGGGAGATCTTACTGTGATCAGCGCTGGCATTTTCACATCGTTTGGAGGCATATATGTGCTCAGCTTGGTCGATCCGACCACAAGGCAATTTATTGGAGATGGGTGGCCAGCGAAATTCTGTAGGCTCTCGGCAGTCGTTGTAGGGTTGTTAATGCTGGTTAGCGGGTTAATTGGTTCAATAGACGGCATCCGAGAAACATTAATGTTTCAGAACACCCAAGGGCTCAGCTTCGCGCTTATCGGCCTTCTGCCGATCTGTTGGGGCGTCTACATTGTAAAGCTAGTTATAGGCGGTGTCCGATCTTAATATCTAATGCTAATCCTTCTCGCCCCTTTTGTAATGGTCCTTGCTAGAGGTCTACCCAGCATCGGTTGTTATTGGTGGTGTTTGATGAATGCGATAGCTGGCCTTTAATTCAAGATAAAAATTGAGCAAATACGTTGCGAAGCTCCACCTTCTCATCACCGGGTTTCGCGAAGATGATGAGGACCACACATAGGTGACGAAAACATTCATTAGGTTGTTTCAAATGAGATTCTCGGTATGAATGATTTAATTTAAAGCGACATCAGTTTTCCTTTTAGTGATTTGGCAAGTCTATCAAGAATCATAGTTTGAATTGAATAAATCCGGATAATGATAAATTAATATGATAAATACCAGTGAAGAATGGTTAATAACATCAAAAATCGTTTACATTAGTAAAAAATCAACGCCAATTTTCATAATATACATCGAATTGCTCTATATATAGCGATTTTATGATTGAGCGTTAACTATAGTTAGAGGGAGGTGGGCCTTTCACCTGATGGATTAAACTGATTTTCTGTGATATTGTCATTAATAATACAGAACAAACGTTATCTTTTGGTCTCCAAAAATGTTAAATATGGGTAAAATGCAAATCCATGATTAATGAAAAATCGTGAGTTAAAGGCGCTCGCAACAAGGTGGTGAATTCGGCATGGGGCCGTCGTTAGTTGAATTGGGTTTGCTCGTAATATTAGTGGCAGTATTGATAGGTCCATTTATTGCCAAAAAGATTGAACAGAACTTTGAAGCCTACCTATTACTAATGAGCCTGTGCGCCGTTGCTCTGTCCAGATCTTGGCGCTTAGATATCGTTGAGGAGACCGTCAGGGAGCCTTTATTAGTAAGTGCAGTTCTAATCGTTTTGTTGGCTGGAGCTATCCTCCGCTATCGAAAACCACACTTCGAGGGCTTAAATCGTTATCTTTTAGATGGAACAACTCTAAAAGTTATATTCTTCGAGATTGTGGTCGTATTAGGACTATTCGCAAGCATCCTTACACCTATACTTCCGTTCTTCGTGCTTATGGAGGTGGTGAACCATCTACCTCTCCAGTGCAAGACACGGGCAAAACTTACGATATTGGCGTGTATCTCCATATGTCTGGGGGCTGTTATGGCTCTGGTAGAGGAACCATACTCCACTTTAGCCGTTATGAAAATGCAAGGCGCGCTCCCTTCAGCAAACTTCTTGCCGTTAGAACTGCAGAACCTGTACCTAATGCTGTTTATATTGGCCCTCGGTTTAACCAGCATGTTCTTGGCTGGGGAGAAGGTAACCGCTATGGAGATATCGGCCTCAGAAGACGGGGCTCCCCTCAAAAATGCTGCAATTTGGAGTGTAAAGGTATGCATGTTTGCAGCGGCAATTCTCCTTGTTGGGGTGTCGTTCGGAGTCAACTTCTGACGAGAAACAGAAATATGGATTGCGGAATAGAAAGGAAAGGTGAACGAAAATGTATGCAGGAATAGAAACCGCAAACATGATAACCCCAATTGCAGCATTGATAACCTGGGGTTTATCTTTCGCTGGAGTAAACAAATACGTAAAATCACATTCGACCCACGACGACAATGGATTTTACATGCTATTCTCTATATTTGTGAGTCTAGCAGTGGCAATAGCGGTTGCCGCGTCAAGCAAGCTCTTGATAATGCAGACCGCCCCGATCGGTATGGGTTTGGCAACAACTGCGAACGTCGTAATGGCAATAGCAGTAGTGATAATCTGGGGTACATCCTTTGTAGGTATAACCAGATATATGAAATCCCATTCAGTCCAGTATGACAATGGATTCTACATGCTTCTTTCAGCTGCGGCTAGTTTAGCAGTGGCGATCGTTGCTGCAGTAGCCGGAAGCAAGCTCTTGATAGTGCAGACCGCCCAGGTCGGTATGGGTTTGGCAACAACTGCGAACGTGGTAATGGCAATAGCAGTAGTGATAATCTGGGGCACTTCCTTTGTGGGTATAACCAGATATATGAAATCCCATTCCGCCCAGCATGACAACGGATTCTATATGCTCCTTTCAACCGCGGCGAGTTTAGCAGTGGCGATTGTAGCTGTAGCAGCCGGAAGCAGGATCTCGATGATGCAAACGGCTCCTGTCGACTTAGGGTTCGGAATAACTCCCGTCGATGCTGGCTTGTTTGCTATATTCTTAATAGTATTGGCCGCACCGTTTAAAGTGAAGCTAGCTGAAAAGAACCTTGAGGCTTTTCTGTTTGTAATGGGCTGCTTTGCGGTTACTATATCCTCTAAATGGGGATTTGACCTTGTAAAGCTAGCCTTTGAAGAGCCCATTGTAAAGGGCATAGTGCCGGCGGTACTAGTCGCTGGACTTGCATTCTTCTATGGAAAGGGGGCCTTCCAGAGCTTCATTAACGGTCTACTGAAGACGGTTCCCATGCCCATGCTGGTCTTCGGGATTGTCTTCTTATGCGGAATGATCTCCAGCGTCATAACAGCCATTATCACCTCCCTGTTCCTAGTGGAGATAGTCAACCTGATGCCGATGGAGCGCAAGGATAAGATCAACCTTGTTATAATCACATGCTTCTCTATCGGCCTAGGAGCAGTGCTAACTCCTTTGGGTGAGCCCTTATCCACTATCGCCATTGTCAAATTATCTGGCACGCCCTATCATGCAGGCTTCTGGTACCTCTTCGATCAGCTTGGCGTACTCATCATCATGGGCTGTGCGTTATGTGCTGCCTTCGGAGCTTTCTATGTGGGCAAAGGAGCGGCCACGGCAGAGGTTCAGCCGATCGCTGATGAGGGGGGCGTGAGGGAGGTCATCATGAGGGCTGTGAAGGTCTATGCCTTCGTGGCAGCCTTGTTCTTCCTGGGCGCAGGAATGGAGACCCTCATCTACAAGTATTTCACCCACATCCCAGATTTTATCCTGTACTGGGTCAACATGGTTTCAGCCATTCTGGATAACGCCACTCTGACCGCTGCTGAGATCTCGCCGGCCATGAGCCAGACTCAGATCACCGCTGCCCTGATGGGCCTGCTAATCTTCGGTGGAATGCTGATCCCAGGCAACATCCCAAACATCATTTCTGCAGGTAAGCTGGGCATCACTAGCAGCGAGTATGCGAAGCTCGGAGTCCCGATGGGGCTTGTTCTCGGCGCGATCTTCTACGTGCTAGTTTTCGTGCTGAAATTCACGCCCACTCTGGGAATAGGCGCCTAAGCGATGCCAACGCATCGCTTTATCTCTTTTTCTCGAGAATGGTGGATGAACAGTCGTGCTTTTAAGAAATTTGGAGTTGATAATGAAAAAGGAGCTCAAATCAATATATTGTGATTAATTATTAAACAAGTTTACACATTATCCTTAATTTCAAAAAGGAAAAATTTCCTTTAAATTGAGATTCCTTACCAAAACCATTTAATATGCGGAATGCATACGACTTACATTACATATGGGACATGAAAAGAGGCCGAAAAAGCCTCAACAGACAGGTGACTGAATGCTGCATGTTGAACTAGGTATGATTGCTTTAATTGGTGTAGTGTTAGCTGGGTCGTTAGGTAGTGCGTTCATCCGGCGAATATTCCAGCCAAATCATATAGAGGGCTCTTTATTAGAGGGAACCCTTCTTAAGGTGATCCTATCTGCAATAGTGGTTGTGCTGGGGCTCTCTGCATCGATCCTCACACCGATATTGCCACTCCTGGTGCTCATAGGTGCAGTGAGACTTCTACCCATCGGGGGGGGCAGAGTTCGGACAGGCTTCCTGATAATAGGGTGCCTTTCAATAGGTTTGGGGGCTGCCTTGAGCACTGCGGATATACCATCCTCCGAGATAGCCGCCCTGAAACTCCTGGGCTTGACTATCTCTTGCATGCTTTGGCCATTGTCTTAATAAACTTCAATGAGTCTTTTGATGCCGCCTCAATCGTCTTCTGCCATATGATCAAATTCTTAATGTTTTTCAATCCATGTTATAATACTCGACTATTGTGCAATAGCAACCCGATAATTAATAAAAAAATTAATTGGGCGGCAATCCTAAAAAGAATACTCTGATTATAAAGTTGAATAATATGGTCAAATGTGCTCGTGGCTGGCTCTACAAACGCAGTATCATCACGATCTTCAAACATCTTTTCGCCATTTTTCTCTTCTCTTTCCTTCTCTGCCCTATTCTTGATCCATTGCTTGATATATGAGATCAAATTCGCAATGACAATCAGACTACCACCAGTGATTATCGTGATAATGGGTGGATCTATAGGCATACTCGAAGTCTCACTAAAGGATGGCTCATCTTTATTAGTGAAGGAGTTCTTTCATCAAGGCTTATATTTTTTCGCATTCCTGCCTGACCCGCAGAGTCCTGAAATTATTTGCACCTGCTCTTAAATGGAGAATACTCTTTTCAATCCAAGAAGTGATGTGTCAGCTTTGTGACATCCCTGTACCTGACAACACCGATCATATTATCGGCCTCATCGACTACTGGAAGCGCCCTGAAATCGTATCTTGAGAACATATTCGATGCCTCACCCAGAGTGCTCTCTTTCTTCAGGGCGATAACGTTCTTTGTCATGATAGCCTTCAAGAGGGCTTTATCATCAGCCTGGAGCAACTCCTTAAGGTCGATGACACCAATAAGCTTGCCGTCCCTATCGACGACGTAGAGATACATTATCTCATCCTTGCCCCTTGCAATCTTAGGATATCCGTCCTGTACAGCCGCCACCATCTCATCTGGCAAGACCCGAAGATATTTTTCTGTAGTAATATTAAGGATGTCATCCTGCTGCTTTGCCAGAATAGATTTTATCTTCTCGATGTTGCGTTCATCCATCAAGTTCATCATAACCCTCTGATCCCCGAAAGTCAGGACAGATAACACATCAGCCGCCTGGCCGGGAGTCATCTTGTCTATCAGCTCTGCAACCTTCTCCTTCTTTAGCGAGGAGATGATCTCCCTCTGCATGTTGGGGCCGATCTCCTCAAGAGCATCCGAGGCATGATCCGCATCGAGCTGATTGATTACCGTGACCCTCTGATCATGATCTAGATTCTCCAGGATTTCGACGATATCAACTGGCGGAATGTCGTTCAGTCTCTCTTTCAGTATCTTCAGCTTCACACTACCGGTGAAGCTGCCTATATTTTGCGGAAGAGCCTGAACGTAAAACCATGGAATAAGAATGTCCTCACTCTTGTCATGACCCTTGTGTAATATGCTTGCGATGGAGTTGAGGCCTGTGCGTCTTAATCGTGCGTATGCCGAAGGGTCCACATCGGTGACAAAGAGCCTATCCTTCCTCATCACCATCTTGATATCGTAGACAACCTCAACTTCAGTGTCCTCCATATCGAGGATCTTCTTATCAAGGATATAGTCCTTCAGAAGCACAAACCCATCCGGAACTTTTAAGGCGAACTCCTCTACATCTTCGACATCGATGGCGATCTCCTTTTCACCGAACGCCCTGACCTTTTCCCAGGGCACCATAAGAGATGGATTACCGAATGGACGGCTGAGCACCAAATGCGTGACCTCCGCCACTTTATCTTTATCTACTATGACCAGATCTGAAAGCTTGCCTATCTTTTTGCCGTGGCTGAGAACCTTCGCATTGAGTACATCACTCAAGAAATAGATGCTTTCAGGCTTGTTATTCTTGGAATCGTCCTTCATGGCCCCACCATCACCTTACGAGGGTGAGAATTTATATGCCAATATGACCACCCGGTTTAGTCACCTCTCTGTTGGAGGCCTTTTCGGCCTCTTTTCTAGGGCGCGATTGGTAACTCCCATCGTTAGATATCTGCATCGATAGTCAACTGCCTTTGAAACCAATGAACCATGCATATAGTTGAAACAAAAAATATATGAAACTGAAAATGAGAACAATAGCTAATATTAGGTTGTCATATAAGGCCTCTTTAATGGCCTTACTTTTACCATGAAGCTTGTATTTGTCGGCCATATAATCTCCCCAACATCCAGCCTTGACTTGAGGTCACGCTGAAATTAGTTTGCATCTCTAGACTTCATCGGCCTAGCACCAACAGAGACAGATTATTACCATCAAGACTACAACCAGGACAGCCATGAGAAAGCCGACGCCAAATTTAATGGAATCCCTCTGGTCCTCTGGTCCACAGGAGAATAATGATAAAAGCGATCCAAACAACGAGCATGCTTATTCCAATCGATGCTCCTGCAAACACCATTCTTTCATCCGCGTCCATATGTCTCACCTCTTTATCAAATTTTTGGCTTATGAATAATAATTCATCTCATTTTTTAACCGCTCATTCAATCAATTGGTGTAAGGCTTGTCTGAGCAATATGTCCCCCTAGTTGAAATGATCACCTCGCCGCTCTGTTAGTATTCGCATGCATTTATAGAGAGCATAGATCTCGCTCTCCAGGTAGTGCCAGATTCAGAATGCACTATTTTCATGCATAGCTATTCATTCAACGAGTTTTCATAAGTGCATCCATGGGTACAGGCTCTGGATTACTTGGGTTACATATAACCACAGGGTCATAGTTGCCATCAGGATGTAGCCAGCCGTGTGATCAGGCATATTTATCACCTTTTAGGATTATAGTTGCTCCGATTAGATAGCTCTTTTGGCCTTAACTTTTTCCCTTCATTCTCTTCCTTTAATTTATTGTACGTTATTTCATATATCCATTTTTGATCCTTCACCTCTCCGCCTTCAAGAGAATCATTTGGGCCTGAGAGGTGGTTCTCCTGTTGAGCCCCATCCTCTATCCTCTCAGCCCCGGCTTCACACCTCCTGCTGCCCATCATAGCTAGTACGATTGCCATTAAAATGAATTAATGAGCAATTGACCTATACACCAACTCCACTATCAAATAGAGGGCGAGGAATAGGAGTGCCAGCATTACAGAAACTCCTATTAACACTCTTTCTTCCTTTTCTTGACCAAAGAAAGCGAAATCCGCAGCAATCCTCTTCAGACCGCCGTCCACCCAAGCAGCGAAGTTCGCTAATGGTCCCTTTATGAACCACATGAACTTCCCCCCTACCATTCTCAATGGCCAGTCGGTATCGAGGCTAATTGTCCTCCGCTCTGGCGGATATATCCCTGAGGTTTTTAGGAGGAAGAAGGCAAACGAAGCGAAGAGTAGCAGTTCTAGGGTCTCTACAACGTGGGGTGCTGTCCATGCTTCAAAATTAACAGGGTAGGGAAGGATCTGATAAAGTGGCTGTGGATATAGTCCAATAAAGATACACAAGAATGCCATTATCCCCATGCCCAATAGCATATTGGCCGGTGGGTCCTTTGCCCTCAATCCAGAATCATGGGCAAAGAAGGTGAAGAATGGAACCTTTATGCCCGCATGCTCGAAGACACCTGCTGAAGCAAGCTGTAATAGAACATACACTATAGCCAGCCCTCCGACTGCAGATGCTTGGACCACCATTGCTTTGGTCACAAACCCGGAAAATAGGGGGAATGCCGATATGGATGCCGCACCAACTAAGCAAAAAATACAGGTTAATGGCATGGTCTTGTATAATCCTCCCAAGTCGGTGATCTTTTGCGTCCCCGTCCTATAAAGCACGCTTCCCACGCTCATGAAGAGCAACGATTTATAGATAATATGGGCAAAGGCATGAGCAACAGCTCCGTTGAGGGCAAAAAAAT
>JBGQAL010000079.1:0-12363 GCA_041494285.1 Methanotrichaceae archaeon | reverse complement strand
TAATAAAACATCATGGCATATCAAAAAATAAATTTCTGTTGTACATCAAGGAGATGGAATGGAGATACAATCAAAGGACCGATAACTTGTTTGAATTATTAGTAAAATATATGTTAGGGGCAGATAATTGATAATCACCAAACCCTATTATCATTAAGAATGTTACATTCGTCAATTCTAAATAGATATAAGTGAGAGATAGAGCCAGGCGAAGAGAGATTAGGCTGACATTCTGACAAATGCCGGTCCCTGTGATAAGGGCTCTGTGGTCAATCCAGTGCTATCTCTCTTTGAGC
This sequence comes from Methanotrichaceae archaeon, assembly GCA_041494285.1. GTDB lineage: Archaea > Halobacteriota > Methanosarcinia > Methanotrichales > Methanotrichaceae > Fen-7. The sequence goes on along the minus strand of JBGQAL010000079.1, from coordinate 12,067 downwards.
CTTCAATTATACACATCCTTTTTAGCTTGGCGTAACTCACATCGCCGATCCTTAACATCCCGTTTAAGACGACTTAATCCTGGCGAATTCTTGTGCCTTTCTCCAATTCTTACGGAAGGGTTTACCCATAGCGTTGAGCTTTGTCGTAGCTCTCGGCCCATCGTCGAAGTAGATTACCCGGTCGGCATTTCTGGTCAGATCCTCCGGGAAAATGTCCGAGCCCTGTGAGTAAGCAGCACTGCGGCCTCTTTGGCAGCATCGAGCAAACCTTGGGAGACGTATTCTGTCACCCCCCCCCTGCGTTCCTTTTAAAGCAGGGGTTGTACGAGATGTGTATGATCTAAATTTCTGGTCTCTCTTTGCTCAACGGTCGTAAACGAAAGTTTGAAGAGCAGTAGAAGGACAAGCATTGACAGTTCAGGCATTAAGAATCATCTCAAGGGTCAGATTTATTATTGATTATAACGACTCAATCATGTGGAGGTTAGTATGTACAAGCTAGTATCTATTGTAATTCTATTTCTAATTGGAGGAACAGCAATCGTGCAGGGGCAGGAGTGGTTAACCCCTACGCAATATGATAATACGGGCAGTTCTTATTTCCCGGACCCCTTCATCTATCCGTGGAATTCTCAGGCTGAAAGAGCATCGTATGAAAGCCAATACTATCCCTATTTCGGAGAGGACTTCTTCAGAACAGACACAAATCCCCATCAACATAGCCAAGAAGCAATAGCAGCGCAAAAGACAGAGCTTCGAAAGCCCCTTTACACCTTATTTTGGGGATACGTTCTTAAGTTGGGGAGAAAACTATCCACCTAAATGGAATGCTTATCCTGCTCCAACATCTGGAGATACGGTAGCGACTATAGTTTCACAGGGCATGAGGGGCTATCAGGTATATCTGGATGGAAATTATATAGGCACAGAGGGAACTGGCAGTGATCCCCTTGACGGAAGGTTCAGCTTCAAGGTCGTGGGAGGCCAATACCATGAAATTAGAGTCTATGATGGACAATTCAATTACCCAAAGAGGATCTTCTTCCAACCGGGAGTTCAGAAGACAATCTACGTAGAGCCGGAACAGCTATTTTGAAGTTTCTAGAGGCGGAGCGCGAACGGCAACGGAGCGATTGAAGGATCCGGACTTGAAGTACACGGCTACGTACATTAGGTGTAAAAGCCAAAAGCTGGCTGACGGATTCAACACGCTTTCGTCGAGGCTTTACGAGCTAGATTTGTAGATACAAAAGTGTGTAACTCAAGGTTGAGAGAGCGACAACAAAAGGCGACCTCAGCTTTCATCCTATAATATGGAACCTCGATCAGCTCCCTCCGTCGCTCTTCGCCCCAGGTTCCTTCGACGCGCAGAGTAGTCATGAGAGTAGTTTACAGATTGGGCGCAACGGGTGCAAATAGACGGAAGTAGGGATTCCATTTTAAGCTCTTAAAATTACTGAACAAGATCCAAGGGTGAGATCTGTTTTGCCATCACCGAAGCCCAAGAGGTGGAGTCGGAGTGTGGAGTATGTATTTTAGCTTCACTCCCAGCATTCCTCGAACTTATATCCTTCATCCATTCAACACTCTTTATGGACTTCTGATCAACTCTGCATCACTCAGTCTCCCTCCGGACCAAGTCATTCAACGTCTTGGCGCTACCGATGATATGTTCGTCAAGCCCTCAACATCTGCGGGAACTACTTCATCTCAAGGAGGCAATCAACCCAAAGACTTCCGAGGAAGAGACTAATTCAAGGCGGTATTAATTCAACTTCAGTTTTTAGGTCCAGTCTCTTCAATTTTCCCTTTGGTCTCAACACAATCGTATATGTCCCCAGAATTGGGTGCACCTGATCCATTCCCTCTGCTAGCAATTGAACAATTGAAAAGCGGAATTGCCTCACCGTTTTCTTTAAACATCCTAGTTTTAATCCATCGTTTGATGCGAGGAGCGAAAATTACGATTACGGCAACGGCACCAATAATAATTGCTGCAATAACAATCAAATTAACCATGTGACAATCCTCATCAGGGTACTGCGCTTGATGGAGATATTAGCCTTTCGAAAAGTCGATTGGAGGTTATATCTGCAATATGATCCGAAGAGATTGCATAGAAGTCAGACGCTGGCCATTTCGTAGGGTTGCTGGAAAAGGCTTGGAGGAGACCGCGTTTGTTTTTGCGAATATGTGGACAAATTATGTTATGAAACGTGTCTGTGGGAGAAGAACATTATCACCCTGGAAGCATGAGTGTGACGCCCACGCACATTCGGACCGGGGCGCAGCACAGCCAACCTAAAGTTTGCCCGGTTGGATACGGACATAGAGCCGCACTTCCGAATTGCCTGCTCAAATAGGAGCTTGCAATAGGCTTACATGAGCGTGCCATTAGGATAGCCGTAGGCTGCTGGTTGATTTTTCGATAGATTTCGATAGATATATCTTTCTTAACTGTAATAAGAATGGATTATGGTTGATGCTATCATCGGACGCAATCAGACAGAAGAAGCGTTGCGAGATGCAAATCAGTTCAATGTTGAGATCGTCTCCCAGGCTGGCGAGGGGATCATAGTTTACGATCGGAACCTGCGATATGTAGCCTGGAATCAGTTTATGGAGAGCATTACAGGGACCCCTGCTGCAGATGTACTTGGCCGGAATGCTTTGGATCTCTTTCCACACTTGCATGAACAAGGTATAGACCAACTGCTCAAGCGCGCATTGAACGGGGAGACTGTCACTTCGCCTGACATACGATTCTACAGCACTTCCACAGATCAGATTGGGTGGGTGGTGGGAACTTATGCGCCCCATAGGAACGCTCGCGGCGAGATTACAGGGGTTATCGCCACATTTCAAGACATAACTGAACGCAAGCGAATGGAGAAGGCTCTGAGAGATTCAGAGAATAAGTTCGCTACTATAATTGAGTTTCTTCCGGATGCGACCTTCGTCATTGATCTGGAAGGGAAGGTGGTCGCCTGGAACCGGGCGATGGAAGAGATGACCGGGGTCAGTAAGGACGATATGATCGGGCAGGGCGACCATGCCTACACAGTTCCCTTCTACGGCGAACGACGGCAGCAGTTGCTGGATCTTCTGGACAAAGACGACAAGGAGATCGCTTCCAAGTATCAATACGTGCAGAGAAAAGGTGATACCCTCTATGCCGAAGCGTTTGCACCTGCATTGCATGGTGGTAAAGGTGCATATGTGTGGGCGACGGGAGGACCGATCTTCGATGTTCACGGAAACCACGCTGGTGCCATAGAGTCCATTCGAGACATAACTGAACGCAAGCGATCAGAGGAAGAACTGATATGGAATGCTGCTCTGCTGGAAGCTCAAGTTGAATCCTCTTTGGATGGAATTCTGGTAGTGGACGGACAAGGAAAACGAGTTATTACCAACCAGCGACTTATAGCTCTGTGGAACGTGCCTCAATCGATTATCGATCAGGAGAATGACGAAGCACTTCTTGAGTACGTGGCAGGCCGAGTCAAGAACCCAGACCAATTCCTTGAAAAAGTTACGTATCTTTATCGCCATCAGTATGAGACCAGCCGGGATGAGATCGAGTTCAAAGATGGATTGGTCATGGACCGCTATTCTTCGCCGGTGATTGGTCGAGACGGCAAGTATTACGGTCGAATATGGACTTTCCGTGACATCACCGAGCGCAAGAAGGCTGAGGTGGATCTCAGGAAAAGCAGAGAGAAGTACCAAAACATCTTTGAAAATTTCATAATGGGCATATATCAGAGCATACCGAGTGGTAGGTACTTAAGCGTCAACCCGGCTTTTGCACAGCTTTTTGGATACGATTCCCCTGAAGAGCTGATGGCTTCCGTCACGGATATAGGTCATCAGCTTTACGTTAATCTCCTGGACCGAGACCGAGCAATAAAGACGCTTCTTGAGCAAGGTTTCCTGGAAGGATGCGAACTTGAAGCGAGGCGGAAAGATGGCACCAAGTTTTGGGTCTCCATGAACACCAGGATAGCACAAAATGAGAACGGCACGCACTTCGATGGCACAGTTGAAGATATCACAGAGCGCAAGCAAGCGGAAGAGGCACTGCGTGAATCAGAACAACGCCTGACCAATATCATTGATTTCCTGCCCGATGCAACATTTGCCGTGAACCGGGAAGGAAAGGTCATCGCCTGGAACCGAGCAATTGAGGAGATGACCGGCATTGCAAAGGATGAGATATTGGATAGGGGCAGTTATGCATATGCTGTTCCGTTCTACGGAGAACCCCGACCTCTCCTCATAGATCTCGTCATCCAGGACCAAAAGGAGATTGAATCGAAATATACCAATATTCTTAGAAAAGGGGATCAGCTAATAGCAGAGGCTTCAACTCCCAGGCTCAACAAGGGGAAGGGCGCATACCTATGGGGCATTGCTTCTCCATTGTACGATAGCAGCAGCTCTGTTGTGGGAGCAATTGAGTCCATCCGCGACATCACCGAGCGCAAGCAAGTGGAAGAGGCACTGCGAGAATCTAGAGATTTTCTGGACAAGATTATCAATTCTATTGGCGATCCGATATTCGTCATCGATAGGCAACACCGACATATTCTCGTAAACGACGCGTTGTGTGCACTGGCGAATCGCACTCGTGAAGAATTCATTGGGAAGACATCTTACGATTTCTTCCCCATGGAGCAAGTTAAAGTTTTCTTGCAGAAGGACGAAGTCGTCTTTGAGACGGGAGAAGAGAACGTAAACGAGGAAACAATTACGGATTCACAGGGAGTCACTCACACCGTTGTAACCAAGAAGACCTTGTACACAGATACCTCAGGGAACAAATCAATTGTTGGAATTATCCGGGATATAACCGATCGCAAGAAGGCAGAGGAGGAGTTGCGTCAGAACCGGGACCATCTGGAGGAGCGTGTCAGAGAACGGACTGCTGAGATGGAGCGGTTCGTATACACCGTCTCTCACGATCTGAGGTCTCCCCTGGTGACGGTAAGCGGCTTTGTAGGCTTATTGAAAGGAGACCTAGAGAGTGGTGACAGCCAGCGTGCATTTAGCGACCTCGTCACAATAAGCGAGGCCATAACCAAAATGGATTGCCTATTGGTCGACACTCTGGAGCTGAGCAGGATCGGCCGGGTAGCTAACCCACCGGTGGACGTGTCCTTCGACAAGATCGTACAGGAGGCAATTAGGCAGACGGAAGAGAGGATAAAGTCTCTAGATGTGGCTGTCTATGTGGCAGGGGATATGCCAAAAGTCCGCGTGGACGTTCTCAGGATTGCGGAAGTGCTGATCAACCTGATAGAGAACAGCGTGAAGTACATGGGAGATCAGGAGAGGCCAGAGATAGATATTGGCTCCAGAAAGTACGGCGAGGAGACGGTATTCTTGTCAAGGATAACGGCATAGGTATCGACCCTAAGGAACACGATAAGGTCTTTGGCCTCTTCTACAAGGTGGACAGAAAGAGCGAGGGTACCGGCGTAGGTCTGGCAATAGTGAAGAGGATAATTGAGGTCCATGGTGGGCGGATATGGATTGAATCGGAGCTGGGTAAAGGATGCACGGTATGTTTTACGTTGCCGTTGGCAGATTACCAGTAAACTAGTGCGGGGGTTTCGTCCCCCGAAGGGTTAATTAATCCAAAAAACTTACCGGTATTTTATTCTATGCCGAAAGCAGCAGGGTCCACAGACGCAACGTTTGACTTGCATAGGCAGCACTTATTTTCTTCGGCTCTCGACGATCTGCTTAGAGGCTGTCTCGGCTTCCAGCTCTCGGCGACAGAACGGGCAGATCCCAACCCAGGATCGACCTGTCGAATCTGTCTGCAGATTGGCAGGAATGGTCTCTCTGATTCTCTTCAACAATGGCTCCGTCGCAAAGCCTTTCCCACACACTTCACAGAGTACCAGATCGAAAGAGACCTCTATGACGTCGGTCGTCTTGTCGCTGAAGGGTACCAGAGTCAGGGCCTTGGCCGGACAGAACTCCACACAAATATCGCATTCTTCTTTGCATTTGGACCAGCGAATAGTCCTTTTTTTGCCCTCCGCTTCCTCTCTTGTTATAAACTGATTAGGGCATATGTTGGAACACGCAAAGCAGCCTAAGCACTTGTTGACATCAACCTGGATCATCTTTTGCCTCCCAGAATAGTGGCTCTGCCAGCTCTGGCCCTTGCCCTTTTGAGAGCGAGCTCATAGTCGTTTGACAGCGCCTGAGCCGGACAGGTGAGAACGCATGTTGGGGTCTCATTTGGGGTGCACAGATCGCACTTGTGAGCCAGCTTGTCCGTCCACACCACGCCAAAAGGACATGCAAGCCGGCACAATCCACATCCTGTGCACTTGTCTAGGCTGAAGGAGGTGCGTTCGCCATCCTTAGTCATGGCACCGCTGTAGCAGGCCATGGTGCAGGCCGCCTCTTCGCAGTGGTGGCAGAAGAGAGGGACTGATGCCCGGTCTTCACGGATGTGAACATTGACGTGGCCCTTGCCGCCGTGAACGCGCTTGCACGCTACCTCACAGGAGCGGCAGCCTATGCACCGGTTGATATCTACGTAGACCCGCATCATCTAATCCCTCCTGGATATCTTGCAGGCAGCCACCTTGAACTCAGGGATCTTGGACTCCGCGTCCCTTGCGTCTGTGGTGAGGAGGTTTGTTCCTGGGTAGTGGAAGGGCATGAAAACCACTCCCGGCTTTACGCTGTCCGTCACCCTGGCCAACGCACTCGTCTTCCCACGTTCTGTTGCCACCTCAACGCTATCACCGTCTTTTATCCCAAGTGGAGCTGCATCCACTGGGTTTATCTCAACAAAGAGGTTTGGCGCCCGCTCCATCAGCGACGGGCTCCGCCGTGTCATGGACCCAGCATTGAAGTGTACGGCGATTCTGCCCGTAGTCAGGATGAGCGGATATTCGGTTCCTGTGTCTTCAGCGGCAGGCTTGTACTGAACTGGGGCTATCAACGCCCGACCGTCCTGCAGTTTGAAGCCTGCAGAGTGCAGAATGGGAGTACCAGGATGATCTGTGCTCGGACACGGCCAGATGAGACCTCCAATACCCAGGCGTTCACGAGTTATTCCTTTGTAGGTCGGAACCAATCTGTTGATCTCTGCCAGAACGGATGCAGCATCTGGATAATCGAAATTTAGGCCCATGCTTTTTGCAACCATACAAACGATCTCCAGATCGCTCTTGGTCTCTCCTGGCGGCTCTATGGCGCGATTGGACCACTGGACTCTCCTTTCCGTAGATGTATAGGTCCCCTCTTTCTCCGCCCACGAGGCTGCAGGAAGAACTACATTGGCGAGCCGGGCTGTGGCGGTCATGAATATATCCTGGACCACCAGGAAGTCCAGGTTCTCAAGACAGTCCTTTATGTGGGAACTATATGGATCGGAATTGGCTGGATCCTCGCCCACGATGTACATAGCCTTGAGCTGACCTTCGCAAGCCGCATCCATCATCTCTGTAGCAGTCAAGCCACGGCCTACTGGAAGCGAGGTCGTGCTCCATGCCTGGCCAAAGAACTTCGCAGTCTCAGGATCGTCGGACTTTCTGTAGCCAGGGTAGAACTCGGCAAGAGCTCCCATATCACAGGCTCCTTGGACGTTGTTATGGCCCCGCAGAGGAAGAACTCCTGTGCCCTCTTTTCCGATCTGGCCGGTGATCAGAGCAAGGTTGGCGACGGATTGGACGTTGTCCGTGCCGGAAGTATGCTGGGTTATTCCCATGGAGTAGACGACCGCCGATGCCGGGGATTGGGCATACATCTTGGCAGCCTTGACTATATCCTTTGCAGGGACTCCGGTTATATCCGCAGCTCTCTCCGGTGTGTAGTCATTCACCGCTTCGGCTAGGTCCTCGAAGCCTTTGGTCCACTTGGATATGAACGCTTTATCGACGAGGCTCTCGTCTATGATCACCTTCATCATAGCATTCAGTAGGGCCACATCGGTTCCAGGCTTGAGCTGTAGGAAAAGATCTGCCAACCATGCGGTGTGAGTCAGCCTGGGATCGGCGACGATCACCTGGGCTCCAGAGTCCTTTGCCCTGTGAATCCATCGGGACAGAATTGCGTGGTTTTCTGCCAGGTTAGACCCTATGATGAATATACATTTGGAGTTGGCCAGATCGGAGATGGGGTTGGTCATTCCAGCCGCACCCAGGGTTCTGTTCAATCCCACGACTGAGGGTGCGTGGCAGAGACGTGCGCAATTGTCCACATTTCTGGACCCGAGCGTTCGGGCCAGCTTCTGGATCAGATAGTTCTCCTCATTAGTGCACTTCGACGAGGAGAGGAAACCAACTGAATCGGGTCCACTATTTTTGATGGCCCTGCCCAGGCCTTTGGAGACAAGCTCCAGAGCCTCATCCCAGGAAATTCTAGTCCACTCGTACCCGTTTCTTTTCATGGGATAGAGCAGCCTATCCTCACTGTAGACTACCTCCAGAGCTGCATTGCCCTTGGGACAGAGGGACCCTTCGTTGGCTGGATGCTCTGGCATATACTCGATCCCCGTAGCTTGACCTTTCTCGACTGCGACATAAAACCCGCAGCCTGCAGCACAATACGGACAGATCGTTGAAACAAGCGATTTCGACATCTATCTCCCTTGTGGCGATCTAGTTAAATATGATTTCAAGGCCGTGAGCAAGGCGACCCCTGCATTTGCTCCTTGGTGATGTATCTCCTGCAGTGACGTGGTGCTCCTTGCAGTGATCTTTGGTTCATGCGAAGTTCAAGACGCGGATTGCGTAGGGATCGCGCCAGCATCCCATCCCTCAAACATGTTCAAAGCTATATCCCTTGCGGCGCAAGATGCCTTTTTCATAATTTTTCATAATGCTGGCCGGGTATATTGCTCGCCACTCGATCAGGCCCTCGATCTCTGAATCTCGGCTGTCTTGAGGTCGGCGTCCCTGCTGGCAACATCAGCGAGCTGCCCTTCATCCAGGAAGATCAGAGTTCCTGTGGGACATGCGTTAACGCAGGCTGGGATCTCAAGGTCCTTGCAGCGATCGCACTTCAGGGCGATTCTCTCTTCCTTTTCCCTGCCCACTACGCCGTAGGTGCAGATCGTGGCGCAGACCCAGCAGCCTACGCACTTGTCACGGTCTTTCGTGACGATGCCCGTGACTTTGTCCTTGGATGTGGCACCTGTCCTGCACACGGCCACACACGGGGCTTCATCGCAGTGGTGACAGAGGAGGGGCATCCTCTGGCCCTCGATCATCTCAACGTATAGCCTCTTCCTCGGCTCCGGCTTATCGGCGAGGGCACCAAAGAGATTCTTGCTGCCCGAATGCTGCACAGCACAAGCGATCTCGCATGACCGGCATCCCATGCAGCGTTCAGGGCGGACGAATATCTCCAACATAGCAGCCCTCAAAGTCCCAGCTTTTTACGCTTGCTCTCGATGTGGTCAATCATGAGCTTCGCAGCCTTGAAGGGGTCCGGCTCTACAGCAAAGGCTCCTCCTGTGACGCCCTTTATCCCCTCCGTCAACAAGCTGGTCACTCCCTGGCTCCCCAAGATCGGTGGAATAGTGCCTAGAACGGTGTAGACTCCTGAGGCCACCACGTAAGCACCGATGGCCACAGCCTTCTCGCTCATCCACTCCGGAGCCGCAGCTGCGGCTGGGAGGTCACTGATGTCACATCCCAGAGCATCGGCCATGGCAGCGCAGGCCACCATTATCCTGCTGATGTCCACACAGGAGCCCATGTGCAATACAGGCGGCACACCCAAGGCCTTACAGACTCCTTTCAGGCCATCGCCGGCCAGATCGGCAGCCTCGGGCAGAAGCAGTCCGGCCTTAGCGCACGCCTGAGCGTTGCAGCCAGTAGTGACCACGAGAACGTTGTTCTTTATCAGCTCTTTGACCAGGTTAACGTGGCCGTGGTCCTGCTTGACCTTTGGATTGTTGCAGCCGACGACCGCCGCCACGCCCCGGACGGCTCCACCGGCCACGACGTCCAGCAACGGCTTCAGCGTTCCTCCGAGAGCACCAACAATGGCCTCCACGCTGAAACCAACAACGGCCTCAGATTTGATGTCGGGGATATGGACCTTAGCGGGGTCGCGTAGCTGGTAGTTTAAGACTGCTGTCTGGACGATCTGCTTGGCAATTTCAAAGGCGCTCACCTCCTTGAAATCCATATGTGTAGCGCCGGGGAACTTTGCCTTTGGCGATGTAGAGATGAACTTGGTGTGGAAGCAGCCCGCCAGCGCGCCCAGGGCTGGCATGACGCACTGAACGTCCACAACCATCGCGTCCACCGCACCTGTGGCTACAGCAAGCTCCTGCTGGAGGAAGTTGCCAGCGACGGGTACGCTATGGCGCGCCAAGACCTCGTTCCCGGTGCAGCACATGCCGGCCACGTTGATGCCTTTGGCTCCCTGATTCTTGGCCAGGTCCACAAGCTCGGGGTCGCTGGCTGCTGCAACTATCATTTCGGAGAGAAGGGGCTCATGACCGTGGACTATGATGTTGACCTTGTCGGCCTCCAGGACTCCCAAGTTGGCCTGGGAGCGGACGGGCGTTGGTGTGCCGAACATGACGTCCTGCAGCTCAGTGGCGATCATGGAACCGCCCCAGCCGTCAGCCAGGCTGGTGCGGAGGCCGTGGAGCAGCAGGTTGACGTGATCATTGTCTACGCCCATGGTGGTCCTGTGCATGCACTCCACTATCTCTCGATCGATTCCCCTGGGATCTATGCCCAGTTTCTTCCACAGCTCCTGACGCTTGGCAGGAGCACGACGGGTGAACTGGATGGGGCCCTCCTGCTTTCCAAACTCTGCCATTACAGCGTTGGCTAGATCGATCTGGGTGGATACCCCGTACTCTTTCATCAGCCGGTCGAGTTTGGCCTGGTCCTTGACCCGATAGAATGGAGCCTTACCTTCAGACATCAGCTTGAAGGTGTGGGCCACGTCCCTCGCGTGATCCGAGTGGGCAGAAGCTCCGGCGGCAATGGCCCGCAGAAGGTTTCTGGCAACTATGATGTCTGCTGTGGCACCGCACACGCCCTTGGTCGCAGCCTCTCCGAATGGGTCGATGCGGCAGGGGCCCATGTTGCAGTTACGGCAGCACAGGCCCAGCTCTCCGAAACCGCATTGGGGCTGCTGCTTTTCGTACCGGTCCCATGCAGTCTCCAGACCGGCCTTGTGAACGACGGCCAGCATCTCCTGGCTGGCAGGGTCTATGGATCTATCTTTGATGTTCTTGACCATGAATAACCCTCTTTTTATAATCATTGTTGTTTATAAACTGTGCCCCCTTCCGACCTGAAACTACTTAAGAGGATTCCTATAAACCTACCCCGAAGTCTTAGTATGGATAAATTTATATACTAATAATACTATTGCATAATATGGATTCTTTTACTACTTGGATGCTGCGAGGGCTTTATGCTAAGCAAGAGAAGTCTCGACTGTCGCAGATATCGGATAGAATAGATTGGTCACCAATTCGTTGTACCCTCGAAGAAATGTATTACAATAAGAGTGAGAGGGGCGGAAGACCAAACTGCGACGTTATTCTGATGTTCAAAATTCTGATACTTCAACAGTGGTACGGCTTGAGCGACCTTGAAGTTGAAAGGCAAATGGCTGACCGAATATCATTCATGTCATTTCTTGGTTTTCCTGATCCATTCCCTGATTCCAGGACAATCTGGTTATTCAGGGAACGCATGGCGATTACCGAGAAAGATAAGATAGTCTGGGCAGAGCTTCAAAGACAACTGGACGCTATGGGCTTACAAGTATCACTGACTTAGTTCAGTGAGAGTCTCGACGAAGTCGAGACATCAAGCGCGGAACGATCCAGGATGCTACATTCATCGAAGCTGATCCTGGTTCATCAAAAAAACTACGCGGCGACGATGCTAAGACTCGTCGCAGCAGAGATGGTTCCTGGGCTAAAAAAGGAAATGAGTCTCATTTCGGCTACAAGTTGCACCAAAAAAGCGACATCGATCACTGCCTAATACGTGAAATAGAGACAACTACTGCTTCGCTGCATGATGCTCCAGTTGCACTGGAGCAGTCCCAG
>JBGQAL010000231.1:0-2972 GCA_041494285.1 Methanotrichaceae archaeon | reverse complement strand
AGTACACATAAGGTCCGATTGGTCCTTAGCTAATCTTTTTCAACTAATACGACTACTATAAAGTGTATGAGTCAACTTATGACCACCTGTTTGGATATTGTGAAGGCAGCCGTCATGCAAATTTCCATCTGGCGATGGGAAATTCGCATGATTATCCGATATGGCCTGGATTGGGGATATAAACCGTGGTAGAGGTTCTATTTCGTTAAAAACCTACTTCTTTTCCAGCTCAGTCTTCCAATAGGCATTGTACCAGAATCGATGGCCGTCCTCATTCTGTCTACGATCATAAGCTACCCATCCCCATCGAATAAGAGATCTCAAGGAACTGGCTAATCGTCTTTCAGCCCTGATCCAGTCGACATAAGAGGAGATGTCTAGGCCCATCGCTTGGGCGATCTCCTTCATAGATTTAGCATCCTCTCTACTATCTGGAAGAGCTGCCAGCACGGTCTCTGAATTCCTGTTACTCCCTCCGAATAATCCATCTACATCCACGACTTTGAATACTTTAGTTAGCTTAAGATATAGCTATAATAAATAAATTTCCCTCATTAAAGACTAGACTGGTTTACAAGTAAAACGAAGCGGTTGTCTATGTAAGGTCCGAGTATAGCGATCTTAAGGTGGATTCACATGCGGGGGATGAGACCACCGCACGCTTTCTCTCCATAGCCAGCCGTCATCACCTTCTACTTTGCCAGCTCCGTCTTCCAGTAGGCGTTGTACCAAAACTTATGGCCTTCCTCTTTCTGCCTCTCGTCACAGGCCACCCAGCCCCAGAGCCTCAGCTTTCAACTTTCTGGCCTTTTGGATAGCGTCTGCTCTGGACAGCTTCATGCAGCTACCCAAGTGCACGTTTCGCACTTTATCGCCTTCGCGCCAGGAGGCGACCCAGTAGGTATACTTCTTCGGGCCCTTCTTGGAGTTCTTGACCTTCTCCATTTCCCAGACATGGAGATCCTCCAGCCTTGCCCGCTGCTTCAGATCTTTTGCCTCGGGCCAGGGTTTGGTCTGCCTGCTCCCGGAGCCTCTGGAGTCTGTGCCTTCTGCAAGTCTTGGGCGTCCCTGGCCAGCTCCTGGGGCTGGCCGCGTACTTCAAGTCCAGATCCTTCAACAGCTATGTTGCCGTCCCGCGCTCAGTCCCTAGAATGCTTCAAAATAGCTGTTCCGGCTCTACATAGATAATCTTCTGAACTCCCTGTACGAAGAAGATCCTCTTTGGATAATTGAATTGTCCATCATAGACTCTAATGTCGTGGTAGCGGTCTCCCGCGACTTTGAAGCTGAACTTTCCGTCGAGGGGATCACTTCCGGTGCCCTCCGTTCCTATATAATTTCCATCCAGATAGACCTGATAGCTCCTCATGCCCTGTGAAACTATAGTAGCTATCGTATCTCCAGATGTTGGAGCCTGATATGCATTCCAATTAGGTGGATAGTTTTCCCCCCAACTCAAGAACGTATCCCCAAAGTAAGGAGCAAAGGAGCTTTCGAAGCTCTGTCTTTGCGCGGCTATTGCTTCTTGGCTATGTTGATAGGAATTTGTGTCTGTTCTGAAGAAGTCCTCTCCGAAATAGGGATAGTATTGGCTTTCATACGATGCTCTTTCAGCCTGAGAATTCCACGGATAGAAGAAAGGATCCGTGAAATAAGAACTGACCGTATTATCGGATGGCGTAGGGACCAACCACTCCTGCCCCTGCACGATTGCTGCTCCTCCAATCAGAAATAGAATTACAATAGGTACTAGCTTGGACATACTAACCTCCACAATGATCTGAGTCGTTATAAACAATAATAAATCTGACCCTTGAGATGATTCTTATTGCCTGAGCTGTTATGCAAAAAAACTTGTCCAGCAAGTTGATAGAGCTCGACAAGTTCATCGAATTCTTCCATGTTGACCCGCATTACTTCGAGAGGACGTTCCTCCTCATCCCGAACAACTCGGATAAGCCCTATGCTCTACTCAGGAAAGTCCTGGAGAAGACCGGCCTGGCAGCCATTGGAAGGTGACCATGAGCACCAAGGAAAGGGTCGTCCTGATCCACTACTACCAGAATGCCATCGTGGCGACTACCTTGCGGTACAAGGACGAGGTGAAGGACCCATCCCATTCATTGCGGAGATAAGGGATCTGCCCGATGCTTAGGGAGGAGGAGCTGGCCCTGATGACGAAGATGGTGGAAAGATGACGACGGACCTGGACCTCAGAGTGTACCATGACGCTACAAGGAAAGGATTGAGGCCCTGATCAAGTCCAAGATTAAATGAGAGGTTGCGCAGGTGGAGGAGAAGAAGCCAAAGAAGCCTGTGGCCAAGAGCATGATGGAGCGCTGAGGGAGACGGCGGAATCCTTGAAGTGACCTTCGGATTGCGAGTGTTGCTTTTGCGCTATTTCAGTTACAAAATGCGTCTATCTCACATTTAATTAGGCTTAAATAGTTTTAAATCAACTTAATTTAATGGGCCCTTCGTTTGACTAACCTCTTTGTACCTCCCAAGAAGGTGCATTCTTATGGCTCATTGCGAAGGCCCCATACATCCTTTCTCCATCTGAAGTAAATATAAATATTATTAGATATATTATAAAGTATAACTTAAAGGCGTTAGTCTTCAGTTTTCTGGCCTTCCAGATGGCATCTGATCGTAAAGCTCCTACGTCTCCTCGTTGGAGGGCCGTACAGTTAGGTGGCTCTTGGAGCCTTTCTTGAACTCTTTTGATATTCTCCATCTCTCAGACTTGGAGATCCTCCTGACCTCCAGCAAGTTGAAGAGAAACGAATATAGGGGGAAATGATAAATCTCACTTATGCTCTTATTCAAACCTTTCACATCGATGTACTTCAGGATAATGTTAAATTGCATCGAGCAATAATAGCTTATGTCTAGCCATAATGGATTAACACCCTAACGAGCCGCTGCAATTAGCCTGGAAATAGATCATGAGAGATTACAAGTGGCGAATT
>JBGQAL010000103.1:0-9927 GCA_041494285.1 Methanotrichaceae archaeon | reverse complement strand
TTCTTTCCGTAATCCGGACAACCTTCGTGCCAGCACCAGAATGCTGATGCATCTAGATCCGATTGCGTAACTACTCCCCCATGAGGGGGAATCAAACTCAAGATATATAAATCCTATCAATTATAGACATACACGACCAATTTTCGGGTAGTAATCATATCTCCGACTGTAGGATTATAGCGTGAATTATCTCTATCTGCATAAAGGAACCATTCTTTGCTAGGCGCCATTTCTATGGGGCTCCTTGTATCAATAACGGATTTTGCGTCATCTTTTGGTTAATACCTAGCGGGAAGCAAAAACCTTTCGATCCGATTAATTTCTCTATTTATTATATCTTATAAGATTAATGATTCATTCCTTATCTCTTACCAGAATCTTAAATTTAGGCAGGTGAACATGAGAATCCTAATTCTTCGAACCATCCAGCGCCCTCTGTCGCATCCGCAGGCCCCTCTCCCAAGGCCTTTCCTTGCTGAGCCTTCTGCCAAGTCCAACTCCCCGGCACGCGACCCTGGCTGCAGGCGAGGCGATTCTGCCCTTCTATGATCAGCAGCCTCTGCGATCAATATGCTACCATTAGCAGATCAAGAAATTCTTTCTTGCTCATCCTCACATCGCTCTTTATCAGCATTCTCCGCCCGAGTTCCTCTCCCAGGATACACAGGGATTACTGTGCTCCTTCCATCTGGATGCTTCATGACGAGGTGGCTGCCCTTCTGTCTCACTGTCTGAAAGCCGATCCAGCTCGGGGCCTTGATCACAATCTCGGCTTCAACCGGTCTAAACTCAACGACCTTACTCCTACTAAGCTGTTCACCGCGCTGCTGCCTTCTGTTTCCAGATAAACCGAAACTTAACGCCAAAATCGCATTCTTGAAATTTTTATCCTTAATAGGATTTTAACACGATTCAATTCTTCATCTGCGAACCCGAAGCTTTGCAGGAATGCTAATAGATCCTCGTCATCGTCGCCCATAGATAAGATATATTGATATATCGCGCTTAAAGTAGTTGGTTAAAGGTCACTAAGCACTTCAATTCTCGAAACTCCGTTAAATATAAATATAAATAACAAAATTAAGTAACGTTATGAGGGCACAGTTCATCATTTTGATTTTTGTACTTATGTACATTGGCTCTGCAGAGTGTGCGTCATCCCTGCCTACTACAGCGGAGCGGAATCTGACTGTAGGAGCTCTGCTCTCCCTTCACGGCGATAACAGCAATGGAGGTATATCTAGTCAGATAGCTCTTAAGATTGCGGGTCGTGCACCCGTTCCACTGAAAACCGTGATTTGTCGCTCTAACTTTTGAGCTATGAGATTTCGTTCGCCAAATATAGGTTTTGAATCGAGCTTTCAGTTAATTAGGTGCACGACCAGATTGCGGAGGCAGATATAAACACGCTATTCTCTAAGCTAGGGAGAACAATCCGGGTTCATGTTGTAGTGAAGGATTCACAGAGCGACCCGGATATCACATTGAAAGCTCTAAAAGAGCTACAGGCCCAAGGGATAAGAATTATACTAGGACCTGAGGAAAGCCAACCTTTATCCTATGTGCGAAAATATGCCAATGACAGCGGGATTATTTTGATAAGTGGTTCGAGTACTGCGCCCTCTCTCGCCATTAAAAATGATACGACCTTCAGGCTTGTACCAGACGACGACACTCTGGCGCACAATCTGGTTGCTCTGATGCATAGGGAAGGCATAAAAGTCATAATTCCCCTGGCCAGAAAGGATGTCTGGGGCGATGGCATGCTCAACGCCGTCAAGAAAGAGTTTGGTCTGAAGGGCGGAACGATGCTGGATGCTGTGCGCTACGACCCAAGTACTGAGAACTTTTCACATGAGTTGAACCTCTTACATTCGGAGGTTATCCGTGCCGTTGAGGGCAATGGCAATAGTTCCGTGGCTGTTTGTGTGGCAGCTTTCGACGAAATCCTGCCAATTTTCTCTCAGGCTAATGGTGATCCCGTGCTTTCCTCAGTTAAATGGTACGATTGCGACACCTCTGCAATTGCCCTGAGCAGTAATAGGAATGCATCAGAGTTCGCTGTTTCGACACATTTCCTCTTTCCGATGTATGGAATCGAGAGTGATTCGAGATACGACCAAATTCGGAAAGCAGTCATGAAAGAGACAGGACGTGAGGCTGATACATTCGCTGTCAACGATTACGATGCGCTTTGGCTTATCACCTACACTTACCTAATAGTAGGCTCCGATGATCCTGATGCATTTAAATGGGTGTTTCCTTTGGTTGCGGAGACCTACAAAGGTAACATTGGCTGGATGAAGCTCAATGATGCTGGTGATCTGGAAAATGCGCCTTTTACTTTTGTACATCTGAAGGAGGATAATGGTAGCTTCGAGCGGACGCCTTATGCAATTCTTTAGATGATGCATGGCGTAGTTTAGGGTCTAATAGAATGAGCCAGGATTAAATGAGGCGATATGGGTGTATCCAAGCGAAAAACATGAACTGAGCAGGTTGAACTATTCGCGAAGATGCGCAGAGGCTTCGATGGTGCAAGCATATCAGAAACGCGGATTACCCCTGGCTCCGGGCATGGAGATCGGATATGTCGTGACTGATGCGGACAAGTGGGATGTAGATCCTGAAAGATACACCTCGGAGTTTGATGCTGGACAATATGGGAAGTTGCTGAAAAAGGCTTGTAAGGTACAACAATAATTGGCATAGTAATACCGGTAATATCAATATTCTCTAGCTTAGTGCTACTACTGCTCAGGCCTGTAAGATCGTAGGGAACTCCGGAAATCGTGGACGGCTAGGAAAAATGAAATCGACTTTATGGCATGGCATTAGCGTCCAAAGGCATGTTTAGTATCCGCTTTCTAATCAGGTAAAATAAAAAGATCACGGCTATTATAGCATCTATCAATCGCAAGAAGAATGTCCCAAGATGGAGAGCTGATCGAGGTTATACGAACCTCTTATCTTGCTCTCCCTGGCGAGGTCCAAAGCCTCAAGTACTGAAGAAACTGAATTATATCACAATTAGCATGAGCGAAAAGATCCGGCACGAAGGAGAAACGATGCCTGCTCTGTTCATAGGGCATGGCTCGCCCATGAACGTAATCCTGAAGAACGACTTCACAAAGAGCCTTGCTGATCTAGGCAGAACTCTGCCCAGGCCAAGGGCGATAATGGTGATCTCAGCCCACTGGCTGACAGACGGAACTTACGTTGCCTGCATGGACAAGCCGAGGACAATTCATGATTTCTACGGATTTCCTGACGAATTGTACAGAATTAGATATCCGAGTTCCGGTGCCCTTGATTATGCTAAACTTGTTACGGAATCGGTTAATGAGGGCAAGGTGAGATGCGATTATGAATGGGGACTGGATCACGCTTCTTGGGCAATCCTGAGGCATATGTATCCGGAGGCAGACATACCCGTATTTGAGATGAGCCTTGATTATTCCTTCAACGATTGGAATCCAAAGCCTCTCCAGTACCATTATAATCTGGCCAGGGAGCTCGTAGAATTAAGGGAAAAAGGTGTCCTGATCATTGGCAGCGGCAACATCGTACACAATCTCAGGCTGATTGATTTCAGTAACATCAACGCTAAGCCATACGATTGGGCGGTCGAATTTGACGAGTTGGCAAAGGCAAATCTGCAGGAATGGAATCCAGAAAGGTTGATCAATTTTGAAAAAATGGGTGACGTTGCTTCTTACGCCGTGCCCACTCTCGACCATTATCTGCCGATGATATACATTATCGCACTGCGAGAAAAAGATGAACCAATAGCCTTTACCTACGAAGGGTTTCAGCACGGATCAATCTCTATGAGATGTTTCCAGATTGGATGAATCTGAATCTTGGGTATCGTTCTTAGTTTTATTTCGCACAGAAGGATCCGGTTCTTAGCCCTAATTGCTTTCATAAGTTTTATGCCTTAAGTCGAAGACCTTGACTCCATGTTAAAAAAGTATAATAAGTTTGAAGTTCAATAACAATGTTTGCGGTTCTCCTACAATCGCATTTAAAATCCTACGGAGTGTGTATTCTATGTCAGAAAAAGAAAATGGGCATAATGTCCATCGGTGGCGGATGTCGAAGTATCCGCTGGTCTATTTAATGGTTTGTGCTATAGCGCTTATCGCTTTTATGGGCACTACTTTTGCACAAATCCCATCAGGGGGAGCGGCCAAGACAGGTCCAGTGACCTGGACAGTGCTGGTGGGTGGAGAAGCGGCAGTTGAACCTCAGGAGTACGGACCATCAGGGGCCTGGCAGTTCATGCGCTTCTATCCAGAGAACATTACCATCAACGTAGGCGATAAAATCGAATGGATTCTAAAAGGATCCGAGCCTCACACCGCAACTTTCCTAGGTCCAGGTGGAAAGATGCCCGACCTCATCATACCCGAAAATAATAGTAGTCATCGCTTGCTATTAAACCCACTTGTAATACTTCCTCAAGGCGGTCTGACCTATAATGGAACTAATCTGACTGGTTCAGGGCAACTTGATGTGGAGCCGAATTTCCCCAGAGTTTACAATCTGACCTTTACCAAGGCAGGGACCTTCGAGTACTTCTGCGGCTTCCACGGCATGATGAAGGGCAATGTCACAGTACAGCCAGCAGGCAAGTCGTATCCCAAGACCCAGGAGCAGATCGATGCAGAGGCTACAAAGCTTCTAGCGGCAGACATGGAAGCGGCTTTAAAGGTTGAGCCAACAGCCGGAAGTGTATCCACTCATCTTGGTCCGAACGGGACGACCATCCATGAGGTAAAGTTAGGCTATGGTGATGGACGCGTTTCATGGATGCGCTTTATTCCCACGAATCTGACTATCCATGTAGGTGATTCCGTTGAGTGGACTCGGGGAGATGTTGTGGTGCCCCACACTGTTGCATTCCTGTCGGGAGGCAAGGAACCCGATCTTGTCTTGATAGAACCCCAACAGAGAGGATCGCCCAAGTTCGTCCTAAATCCAGTTGTGCAGATGCCTGCAGGCGGTAAGGTCTACAGCGGTAAGGTTTACTTCAACTCCGGCGCCATCTGGGGGACAATGTTGCCTTTGCCTGGGCCACGTAGCTACAATCTCACTTTCGACACTCCCGGAATTTACGGATATCTCTGTATATTCCACGACTATATGGGCATGAAGGGCCAAATAACAGTACTTCCGAAGATTTAAAAGATGTCAGGTATCATGGAAAGTGCCTGACAATCTTTGATTTTTTTAAAACAGCCGTCTCGATTGTCCCCCAAGGTTTGTGCGATACTGCCAAGGAGGCTGAGTTTCACTTTTCTCGCATGGGTACAAAAAGGTGTTTATAGAGAAGCTCATGGCTTGTTGATGTTGTCGCTAGACTAATCGCCTGAAAGGCACAACATCGAGAGGATTAGGAAAAAAGATGTTTCCACCTCACCTTGTCCTAAAGCAAACATTACCTGACCATCTTTGGCCACAATTTATACAGGGTGCTGTTACCGATATCTGAGCACATTTGGATGAAGTCATCTTGGAGTTGATTTGGAAATAGAAATCTTCGCATTTTGTGGACCCTGCAGCAATAGTTCTTGTGTATGAACCTCCTGTGGGTAAAGTCACAGTCAATGTGGCAGCACACTTTGCTTTATTTGTTACACATACTCGAATTTGAACATGATTTCCAACACTGACGATTATTGGCGATCCGGAGGCAGCCCTCCCATCCAAGTAAACAGATACACTATTAATTACTGGACAGACATTAGCAGCTTTATCTATTTCATTACTCGCCATGGACGTAGCACAGATTGTTATAGCAATTCCTAACACCGTTACTATTAACAGTCCTAGACCAATAAAATTCTTCTTCACGTTATCCCTCACTTTTATTCTATTCAAGGACGTACTTTTGTTATGTAACAATAGATCTTAAGAATTTAAAGTTTACGGATTTCAAATAAGTGCATATATTATCGTTTGAGACAAACACTCCTCGGTGAAGTTTTTTCCGTCCGCGGGCAGGCCGAGGATTTAAATGCTAAAAATTTTAAACATATTTTTCAATCAAGGCTCTCGTTTGAGATAAACATAGAAGTACAGCCAGAGCAATCCTGCTTTGCTCACCGGCAACCAATACGTTCCCAGATGATCTGACCAGAAATGCCGATAGAGTGTGGTACTTCGACGAAGGGCCGAGGGCATCAGCAAATCATCTTGTAGCAAAGACGTTTCCGAGCGGACAGAAGAGCCAGACCACCCTAAAGGCGTTCACATGATCAAAGGTGTGAAGACGAAATGCCAGGCCCCTTGAATCCAGTCCAATCAACCCCAAACTATTGGATCTAGAGACGGCCAAGCAGATCCTTCCGGAGATCTTCCACACCCGGCTCTAGGAGAGCTTAGGTGAGAAATATTGACTGAACTCTAGGCAAAAGAGTGAAGAACGAGGTAAGCAAGACTCTGAAAAGACAGGCAAAATCGGAGACAACTTTGAACAATCTTTCTTCAAAGGACTCATCATTTAGACAAGGACTTATACCGGCAGCTTCCACGCTATTGGAGAGAGATAATTGGCGGACCCTAGCTCAAAAGCAAAGGTCGATTCGATCCAGATATGGGACCTAGCTCTTCGAGAAATCAGAATATATGGAATCTGCGGTTTGGACATGGAGACTAATGGACCGAACCACTTGATCTCAAGATCCTGCTAGTCCGGCTGGCTCTCCCCAATGGCCGCGTTTACATGACAGATATCTCATATAAATCCCGAAAAGGACATCTTTAAATGATCGGGCTGTACTCGTTGAAGATAGCAGGGTAAAGAGGGTCATTTACAATGCTAAGATTGCGTTATCTTTCATCCGGGCATTACAGGCACGAAGGCTGAAGTTCAAAACATATTCGATATCATGCTGATCTCGACTATTATATGTATTTTGCAGCGAAGACCAAGAACCTCAGCGAGTAGTCGGATCTAGCCTGCCTGACCCACTAGTTCCACCTTTGTCTTGAAGGCGAAAATTTTAGGTCGTGTCCGTTCCAGACTTCAATAACCACCGATGACATTCCATGCGTTCGTCGCATCAATGAACCTGTATCCGCTTCTCTGGGCGTCTTCAAGCTGAGCGCGGAAGGTAAACGGATACATGTACTCGTATTCATTTCCGTCCATCGTGGTTATGGTGATAGGCATCACGAAGCGTCCCCAGGACCACATGATCATCTCGAAGTTGCTGGATGCATCTGTGCTGATGTGCTCCGGTTTCTCAAAGGTCTGGTGAAGTCCTGCCAAAACGTTACCCTGATCCTGAGATTGAGAGGCAAAAGTGATCCCTCCGGATGTACTCTCGGATGTGCTGAGCGGTGCGATCTCGTGAAAGCCCGTTTCGTTGTAGCCACCTGGAATATCCACAGCGACTCCTAAAGCTTATCGTGATAACAATGATCCCCAGCAAGAGAACGGCACGATTGTACATCCAAGATTCACTCTGCGATATTCTTGTGTTTGCACGTCTTAATGAAAAAGCTTGCGAGACATTCTTCTTAAATGAACATGAACACTGTGAATAAAACCTTACTTATTTTTTTAGCAGATATTTACTCATCTATCATAAAATTAATATGGCTGGATAGATCATTCATCCTGCCAGTTCTTTGTGGGCTTCAATTTGATCTTAGATGCTATATCAGACCACATCAAAGGCCACTGCATTGCTTGGTATGTTGTCCACAGTTATGATTTGGTTATGACGTCCAGGGGTGTCACCATTGAACCAAATGTAATGATAGCCGGGTGTTGCATAGCCGTAGCTGTAATATTTTGCGGTTCTATCTGGATAGATTTCGTATTCTCCAAGTGTTCCTGTTTGTGGGATGAACATTATTTCTTGAGCCCATCCGCCTAATGGACAGGTAGCATACCACTGCCAGCCTGCCTTGGTGTTTACCCAGAACATGGGCATGTTTTTCGGAAATGCTGAAACAAATTGTTGCCAGGGCTGCATAACCTGACTGTAGAAGACGGCATCGGGTTGGTTTTCCAATACGTTGTACGCGAGCAAAGTTTGTTGATCTGATGATTGAGGTGCCTGGAAGGTCTGTGCAGCTGTATTCGTTACGCCTGGATGTGTTGTGCTCGCCTGTTGCTGAGCGACCTGTTGCTGAGTATTGCGTGGGTGTGTACTGAACAAGTACTTGGGGTTTTGGCCGGAGGTGCCCTGATAGGCAGAATAGCCGTTGGATGCATCTCCTGAGTAATCACCGTCTGACGATGAGTAAGTTATAGACGTCTCTCCATAGTTTCCTGAAGAGGCTTCTCCTGCGTCAGGAGCTCCCGCCTTAAAATTCTGCCCATTTGCCGCAAAGGTAACTGCTATGCAGACAATTAGAAATAATGCTAATATACTAAACCGGATGATCATCCCTCCTTGGAATCTGAGACAATGGTGATAATAGGACTATTTATTTGTATCTGAAATCTAGCAATTCTAATTTTCAAAGAATGTTTCAACAAAAATAAGATCTAAATTTTAACAGAACGTCACATTATTCATTTTCTATATGTTGGATGACTTTTTAGGAGTTTCTTAACCCAATTCATGTATCTGCCTAAATTGTCAATTTTTATTTGTGTACCAGTCTATAGGTCCCGCCCCCAGTGGTATTGCTTGTCCCGGTGAGATAGCCATGGGACTAACCGGAATAGCACTTGAGATTGGAGTCGATTGCAAGCTCCTGTCTTCTATTCTTTCTCCTGGAGGCGATGTTGCGATTGTCTGGGTATTCTCTGGAACATTCAGAGGAGTTTTAACATAGCGGTCTCTGATGCAAAGAACTATGTATTTATCTCCCTGATATAAAGGCCCGCCCGGATGAGCATTCCCCTTTTCGTCTGGCCCCCAGTCGAGATTGAGCCAGACCTCTTTTGTTTCGGTATCGACGTTGGTGTAGATTTTATCCGTATTAAAAGTCTGCTTTAGCGAGCTAATTAAATCTGATACATGGCTGTCTGTGGCATTGAGCAGGCCCAGGTACACCTCCGTGAATGCGTGTCCTCCGGTGGTGTTGTTGTGGGCCAGGATCACTCTGGTGGTTCCTCCCACGGATTCCACCAGGGCCGACATGAGGATAGCAAAATCGTCACAGTCACCGGCACCAACACAATTTGCCTTTTCGCCATTCTTTATGGTCTCGTTGGCGTAACTGAAGAAATCGACGCCTCTTGGATCTGGTACATAGCTCCAACGATTCTTTGAGCTATCGCCATTTTTCAGGTAGTCATAAATCTCGCAGATCTGATCTATGGTGTGATCTCCGGGATACTTGGCTGCGAGTACAACAGCTTCATCGTGGACTACAGAATTTTCAGGCTCCACCCGCGCGTCAAACACCTTCTTTAGGTCTCCGACCTTTTTTTCTGTTTTGCCACCAGGAGTGCTGCCACCGCCGGTGACGGGAAACATCAAAACCTCATCGTCTTTTGGCGTGGACACCGATGGAACTCCAGCTAGATCTGGAGATGTGGTATAAGCTTGCTCAAGCTGAGCAGAAGTGTAGCCAGCTACGCCTGAAGATTTCTGGTCAAAGACGAAGGGTAAATCTGCGGCTGCTGCTGATCCGGTGAGAAGGATTAAACAGACCCAGAGATGCCAGGTGGACATAGCGATCAGGTATGTCTTACTGCTGAATACTATATGTATTTTGCATCGAAGACTAAAGCATTCGGACAACGTTGTAGCTAACCAAGCTCTCATAATCTAACTGCACTGCCTTGGCGAAGGTTCATCCGCATTACAACCGAGGTATGTGTTTAGCTCCCTCGTGAATTAATTCAAATTTGCCTAAAACCGTTTTGACCAGAAAAATTAAATAATCTAATGATAATATTCCTCAAATGGGAGTATGGACGAAGGAGAGACCAACAAGCAACTTCAGGAACAG
>JBGQAL010000108.1:0-9553 GCA_041494285.1 Methanotrichaceae archaeon | reverse complement strand
GAGCATTGATCATCTTCAAGAGTTCCCTTAGAATCGAGTTGCTCTGAAATATCTTTGGGTCTTCTATTGAATCGTAAAGCTCCAAATTTCGCTCCAGTTCCCTGCACCATACGCATGAGATCTCATCGCAGAGTGTCAGCGCGGGGTTCCTTACCAAGACTTCCGTCATGGCATCAAGCGCTTCCTTGGTATCGACTAGGATAGAATGAGCATTGCCTATCATTCCTTCTCTCAGCAACCCTTTATGACGCATGTGCGGGACGAGTTTATGTAAAGCGTTGCAGCAGGCATGATAATCAGTGCTAGCCAGGATCTGAATCATCTCGCCTTCTTTATAACTCGTATACAGCTTTATGGCTGCGGCATTAATCAGACCTGCTTTGTATTGGGCAGCATGCCTGATCGCTACTAAGTTATCCCCTAGGCCTATGAAAAGGGACTTTCCGCCAACATTTGATAGAATAGTATAGGGCAGATAGGGTTCGGATTCAGGAATATGGGGACTTGTGAGGCATCCTGCAAGTCTACCTATTGCTGCCACCGATTTCGAAGGGTGACGGCTCCTTTGAGCTCCAGGGCGCTTTCTCAATGTCTCCGCCACAGCCCCTGTTATGCATGGGACTGTTATATCGAACGGATGGGCTCTTGCCCCCTCAGGATGGAAGTAATAGTAATTATGCGTGTTCACCATAAGAGTGCCCTCTGGACCCAGGACACCTAAGATTGCATCTATAAACCCATCTGGACCCCCTTCCACCCAGCCGACTTTGCTCAACGCTATGCCAACACTGAGATGATCTCCTCGCACTATCCCTAAGGCTTTTAGGTTCTCAGATAGCTGCTTCTCAGTTACCTCCATTGGCTCTTTTGATCCCAAGTGTCTCCCTTGCTTCATCAGGTGTGGCTATCTCTCTTCCCAGGTCCTCGGCGAGCCTTACTACCCTCTTGACCAGCACCTCGTTGGTCGCTAGCTCTTTCTTCGGGTAATTATAGTAAATACTATCCTCAATGCCGACCCTGACATGGCCTCCCATCAGCATCGATGCTACATTTATCTTAGTCTGGAACCGCCCCACCCCTGTAGCAGACCAGGTGCTATCTGGAGGCAATGAGCCCACCAGATATACTAGGTCCTTCATATCGGCTGGAATGCTTCCAAGAGAGCCTAGCAGTAGGTTGAAATGCATGGGTTGCTTGAGATCTCCATTTTTGGCCAGGTAATTTGCAGTATTAATGAATCCCGATTCAAATATCTCCAGCTCAGGAAGGACTTCGTTCTCCCTCATGATCCTAGCTAAATTCCTTATAGTCTGGAAAGAGTTAACACTAGGGTAATTAGGGAAGTTCATAGAACCAACAGTAAGGCTTGCCATCTCCGGTCTTAGAGCCAGGACTTCAGATCGGTGCTCAACTTGTGGAGTCACCCTGCCGCTAGTAAGTGGCACAAATTATTATATCCGGACACTTTTCCTTTATCAGCTTGAAGCTCTCCTCAAAGCGTTCCTTCTTATGGGTCGGCCTTCCTTGCTCATCCCTTGCATGGACATGGACAACGGAAGCTCCCAGCCTATAAGCCTTGTATGTATCCTCAGCTATCTCTTCGGGGGTGATAGGAACGTGTATAGTCTGGTCCTTTGTGGGGATCATCCCTGTAGGAGCCAGCTTTATAATCAGCTTCTCCTCAATTGGCATCCATAGCTCAATGGCCTCACCTATAATATATATTCCTGCTCGCAAGATTAAAGATAAGAAGTCTATTAAAGATCGCTGATATGATAACTCTTGAATCTAATATTAAGGCAGTTGCGGATCATGTCTCTTGCGATTTGGCCGAGGAGGCAGTAGTTCTCAATGTCAAAAATGGCGTCTACTATGGCCTGGATGATATCGGAGCCCTGATCTGGAAACTCGTACAATCGGGTATGACAGTCGATCAAGTAGTGAATACCGTGACCTCTGAATACGATGTAGATAGGGAGCAATGCGCAAAGGATATGATCGATTTCTTCACTAACTTGGAATCATATGGCCTTATCGAGGTTAGTTAAGTTCCTTAAGCTGTCCGGCCGCAAAAAGGGGATCTTCCTGACGGCCTTAGGAGCGCTCTGGATCATCCGGATAAGGCTTTGGGTTCTGCCCCACTCATGTATAAGAAAATTGGCGTCCGTAATGAAGGCAAAGCCAGAGATAGGAAAACTAACGATTGAGGAGCTTGTCTGGTCGGTGGAGACAGCAAGCAAATATGTGCTCAATGCTACATGTCTAACTCAAGCTCTGGCAGCCAAGATGCTACTCGCCTGGAATGGCTATAGTTCAACTCTGCGGATAGGCGTAGACACCTGCAATGGCTTTGCTGCCCACGCCTGGATCGAGCAGAATGGTGTCGTGATTCTGGGTGGCTCCGCCCGTCAGTACAAGCCCTTGTATGTTCTGGAGTGATCATGAGCGCTATTTGCGGCATATACTATCCAGGCGGCGGGACAGTATCAAGGGTTAGACTGGATGATATGGTTCAAAGCATGAAGCATCGAGGGCCTGATAGATCCAGTACCTTCATTCAGGATAATATAGGTTTAGGCCATGCAATGCTCTGCACAACTCCCGAGTCGCTCAAAGAAAACCAGCCCTATACTGAAAGGAAAACAACCATCGTGGCCGATGCCAGGATAGATAATCGGGCTGAATTATTGGAGAAGCTTTGTCTGCCAGAGACGGCGACTGATAGTAGGATCATACTGAATGCCTATCGCAATTGGAATGAGCGCTGCCCTGAGGAGCTTTTAGGTGATTTTGCTTTCGCCATATGGGATGAAAGGGTAGGTCGAGTATTCTGTGCAAGAGATCACATGGGTGTTAGGCCTTTCTATTACTACTGTTCTGGTGAAGTCTTTGCCTTTGCCTCAGAGATCAAAGCCCTGCTCCAGTTGCCGGAAGTTCCAAGAGTGCTCAACGAAGAGATGGTGGCCAACTACCTAGCAACAGTTCTTGATGACCGGGTAATGACATTCTACAAGGACATTAAGAGGCTGCCAGCTGCTCACTCATTAATGTTTCCTGGTGATCCCAATAGATATTGGAGGCTCGATCCAACCAGGAGGATCAGGTGCTCATCGGATCAGGAGTATGCGGTGGAGTTCCTGAAGGTATTCAATGAGGCTGTGCGATGCCGGACGCGCTGCGTATTTCCTGTGGGATCGACCCTTAGCGGTGGCCTGGATTCCTCATCCGTATGCTGTCTGGCCAGCTTGACATTATCCAAGCAGGGCAGGCATCTTGATACATTTTCGGCCGTATTTCCCGACGCGCCGAAGTGCGATGAGACCCCGTACATTAAAGAAGTGCTGTCCAGGGGCAACATGAATCTACATTTCATCAGGGCTGATAGGCTAAGCCCGCTGGGAGAAATAGATGAAATATTCGACGAAGTAGATCAGCCATTCTGGATTCCTAACCTCTTTTGGAATAGGGAAGTCTGCCGGTCAGCCAGCCAGGCCGGTATTAGGGTATTACTGGATGGATTTGATGGAGATACAGTTATTTCTCATGGCTTATTTCTGTTAGAAGAGAAGTTCAAATCCTTCTGCTGGAGGAGCCTCCTGGACGAAATGAATGGTCTGAAGCTGACGTTTAAAATACCTACTAGACAACTGATCTGGACAAGATGCATAGCACCTATGGCACCTTATTGGTTCGTCCGCATCTGGAAGATGCTCAGGAAGCGTACTGCATACGATTACTCCAGGGTTTACTTTAGTCCTGATTTCGCTAAAAGGATAGAATTAAAATCCAAACTGGAGATCGAGGATGAGCGTCTCAGGATGCCCAGAAATTATATGCTTGAAGCCCTCGAAGATGGGTTCCTGCAGTACCTCCTGGAGGCTGCTGACCATATAGCAGGAGCATTTTCTGTAGAGTGCAGCCACCCATTCTTCGATAAGAGGGTCGTCGAGTTCAGCCTGGCCTTGCCTTCAGATCAGAGGCTAAGACATGGTTATTCCAGGTGGATCATGAGGGAAGCGTTGAAGGGCATATTGCCTGAAAGGATAAGAATGAGGGGAGGTAAGGCTAATTTAAGCTCTAACTTCGACCAGCGGTTACTCTCAGTGGATTGCGAAATTCTTAGATCTCTGGCCTCTGGCGATCATCATGTGGTCTGGAAGTACGCCAATATCCTCGAGTTTAGAAAAATGTTTGATCGGATAGAGTCCGATCCTTCAAAAAGCGATCCTATGCCTTTATGGGCAGTGGCTAACTTGGCCCTCTGGCTGAGCAGATTCGGGTAAGTAAGAATCGGTCAGATAGCTTATCAACCGAAAGAATGATAAGCTTTTGATCTAATGCTACAAGCAGTAGGATTGCCGATGGAGGGATTATATAGCCAAAATCCAAAATATCTATATTAATTGCAGAAATCAAGCACAGATAACCATCGGAAGAGGGAGATTTGCATGAAGTTATACAAAACACCTAAGATTACAGTACACGGATCCTTAATTGATATTACCAAAGCACCTAATAAACCTGCTGGAAAGTCGGACGCATTTGGATCTGGCATAATTGATAATTTGCCACCAATATAAATCATATTTATAATAGAAGGGGGAGATATGCATGAAGCCATATAAAACACCGAAAATTACAGTACACGGATCCTTAGTTGATATTACCAAGGAAGTTAATAAACCAGCTGGTAAGTCGGATGCATTTGGTTCGGGTATATTACCTCCCGGCTGAAGAGAAATCAGAAAGTTATAATCTGGGCTCTACGACATCAGCATTAAAGAAATGGTTTACAGTTACATAGCCTTTGGCCTATGCCTGAAATCCGAAATAGCTCTTCCTGAACTCATGGAGGGAGACGGGGGTTGCGATGTCTCCATTCGTTTTGGAAAGGCGGATCTCATCCGGGAGGTCAAAGCAGCTGGCTCTTTTTACAAAGCAACTATTGATGAAATTCAGTTCTCCAAGAAGGACTTGGGAATCATCACAGTTCGGCAAGGCAAAGAGATAATAATAGATTCCCCGCTGAATGCCGATGATGCGGTGGTGCGCTTTCCTATCATAAGCATCGCACTCGCCTCTATACTCCAACACAGAGGTTTACTTGTATTCCACGCCAGTGCGGTAGTCATCGATGGCAAAGCAGCCATATTCCTGGGAAGCCCTGGTTCCGGTAAATCTACAATAGCAGCAGTCATGCACTCCTTTGGGTATCGCGTTCTATCGGACGAGATTGTTGCTGTCCAGGCGGAGGGCGATATGCCAGTCGTGTTGTCAGGGCTGCCACAAATCCGGCTGCTACCAGAATCAACAAAATACTTAGGTTTTGACCCTGCGACCATGCCCAAGATCAGATCGGATGAAGATAAAACGGCCTATTCTGCCAGGGAAGGGTTTACAGAAAGAAGCGTTCCCTTGAAGAGGGTATATGTATTGAAGATAGGCCGTGAAAATAACCTGGAACCTATGGGACCGCAGCTGGCCTTCACTGAGATGATCAATAACTACTACACAGTAGGAATGCTCAAGGCAAGTGGGGCGCCATCACACCTAAAGCATTGCGCCAAGGTTATAAGCGCCGTGCCGGTAAAAGGGCTATTGAGAGCTTATGGATTAAGCCATATGCCAGATCTGATTGATCTAGTGAAAATGGATATGAGTAATGACTAAATACCGTCCTGAGGACCAGTTCCTGTTGGACTGTCTGAGGTTTCACTTTCAATCATATGATGATCTGAAGACTAATTCGAGTCTAAATTGGGATTGTATCCTTCATAATGCGGGTCGCCACAGGGTAGTGCCGCTTTTGTATTTGGCATTAAAGGCAGTTCAGACCCCTGACGCCCTCAAAGAAGAGTTCAATAGAAACGCCCTACACAGCCTGGGACTGTCGGCTGAACTGAGGAGAATTCTCACGTTTTTAGAAGTTCCTTCTATACCCTTCAAGGGCCCTACTCTGGCAGCCTTGGCATACGGCAATGTCTCTTACAGGCAGTTTGATGACCTGGATCTGCTGATCAATAAACAAGATTTTTCCGGGGCCAAAGAAGCACTTCTAAGAAATGGCTATTCCGTTGTTAATAAGCTCAACCGTGATCAGGAAGCGGCCTTCCTCAAGTCTCACCATCACTGCCAATTCTACAACTCAAACTCAGGGGCCCTTTTAGAGGTCCATTGGCAAATTGCACCTCAAATTTACTCGTTTCGTCTCGAAGTGCCGGATCTATTTGAGAGAGCTGAGAATGTTAAAGTATTCGGTCAAGAGATCTTGACCCTCTCGCCTGAGGACGCTCTTTTGGTGATATCAGAACATGGAACCAGACACTATTGGAGTAGATTGGCTTGGATCTGCGATGTAGCCAAGCTATGCGAGTCGGAATTGGACTGGGCGATGACTATGGAAAGGGCTAGATCCCTTGGAAGCGAGCGCGCCATCCTATTGGCAATATCGTTAGCAAGAGATATCCTGGGGTCAAAGGTGCCAGATTTATTGTCGCCCAGTACTGATAAGGTAATCCCGCTTCTAGTAAAAGAGGTTGAGGAAAGACTCTTCTCCAGGTTCTCCCCGACTGATCCAAACATAGAGCTTTTTTACATCAGAACCAGGGAACGAAGTATGGACAAGCTAAGATATTACGCCTACAGGGCAACTATACCGACAGAAGATGACTGGGCTTGCATCGATCTTCCAGGGTCTCTGTTTCCGTTTTATTGCTTGGTCAGGCCAGTAAGGCTCATAAACAGGTATGGGTCAAAGGTTGTGAAGTGGTTACGCTAGATTCGAAGAATCCATTCCTTAATTATGCTCGGTCCCTGGTCGAGGACATGCCCTACCAGGCCACCATGGTCATTGTGCTCATGATCTTCATGGCATTGTCAGAGGGCGCTAGTCTATTACTTTTAGTTCCGCTGCTACAAATCGTAGGCCTAGACGTCGGGCAGGGGAATCTGGGCCAGATTGCAGGATCTGTTGCTTATGTTTTTTCATATTTTGATATAAAACCAACACTAGAATCGGTGCTGATTCTATATATTGCAGTGGTCAGTCTGCAGTCTGGGCTCAACCGCTTACAATCAAACACTAGCTCGTACATTCAATACAATTTTATTACCCAAATCAGAGAACGGTTTTACAGGGCTTTAGCCAATGCCGACTACATATACCTGTCTAGAAGAAGATCCTCGGACCTTGCCCAGCTCCTCATGCAGGAGACGGACCGGGTAGGTTACGGCACATTCCAAATCCTTTATCTTGCAGTCAATATAATCGTTGCATTGGTCTATGTTGGAATGGCGCTACGTCTCTCACCGCAAGCCACGCTCTTAGTTTTGGTCTCGGGATTATGCCTAGTACTATTGCTTAAAGGACGCGTCGAGAGGTCTAGGATAACTGGCCGGAACATTTTCCAGTCCAACAAGGGCCTGTACGCCGCCGCTATGGAACATATGGCAGCTTTAAAGACGACCAAGAGCTACAGCGCCGAGGAGAGGAACACAGAGATCTTCTCTCGCCAGGCTGAAGAGATAAGTCAGGGGAATATCGAGGTCTCGCGCCAGTACGCACTGGTTACGAGCCTCAACGAGATAGGATCGGTGATAGTCCTGAGCTTCATTCTGTATGTCTCCCTTAAGGTCATAAACGTACCTCTGGCCTCCATGCTGATTCTATTATTCCTGTTCGCCAGGCTGATGCCCAAATTCTCGACGATTCAGGGAAGCTACCAGAGGTTCATAACTCTACTGCCTGCGTTCTCAGCCCTCGATGAGACTATTCGGGAGATGGAGAATTCTGCTGAAGTCAAAACCAAACACGAAGAGGGAGTTATTATCTTGAGTAGATCTGTAGAGTTCAGAGATGTCTGCTTTGGCTATGATAAGACCTCGGTGCTGGAAGGGATCGACCTGAAGATTCCTGTTGGCCAAACTGTAGGCTTAGTGGGACCTTCGGGCTCGGGCAAGAGCACAGTAGCGGATCTACTTATAGGTCTCATAAAGCCAGTCAAGGGCTCGATATTGGTGGATGATGAGATACTCACACCAGGAATTGTCAGGGCATGGCGGAAACTCATAGGCTACGTCTCTCAAGACACCTTTCTCTTCAACGATACTGTGAGATCTAACCTATTATGGGCTTGTCCGGGAGCCTCAGAAGAGGAGATGATGGGAGCCTTGAGGTTGGCTGCAGCTGATGAGTTCGTATCTAGACTGCCTGAGGGCATAGATACAATTCTAGGGGACAGAGGTGTGCGGTTATCCGGTGGCGAGAGGCAACGCCTGTCCCTGGCACGTGCTATACTGCGCAAGCCATCATTGCTCATACTTGATGAGGCCACCAGCAACCTTGACTCCGAGAGCGAAATGCGGATTCAAGCTGCGGTCGAGGGCCTGCACGGCAGTCTCACCACATTTGTCATAACCCACCGACTTTCCACTCTCCGGAATGCCGATACCATTTATATTCTTGAGAGTGGCAGGATAGTCGAGCATGGGAGCTGGTCTGATCTGATTGCCATGAATGGAAAATTCCTCAACCTCTGTTTGACTCAGGGAATGGAGAAACCTCGGGAGGCAGGATCATGATATGACATTAGCTATCTACTAATGGCATGAGAAGCTCAATTGCTAGTTGTATTGGCCGAAGTCTTACTTTTGCTCATTGGTAGTTTTCAAATAAGGCCTATATGAGATGGCCAGAGCAAGGGCTGGACGAGGCCAAAATCGCCTAAACATAATATTTATATATTCGTTGATTGCCGTATATTGCTAGTTTAAGTCGTCGTGGTGAGTTAATTCATGCAGACGAAGGTGTTGAGCTAGTAAATATGCGCATGAAAAACAATACTAAGGCAAGATTCATGATATGTTTTGCGGTGATCTGATTTTATCTCATCAGCTCATCAGTAGTTCGCCAGTAGCTAGGCACTATCTCCAGGACTGCGCCGACCAACATGCAATGCTGGCATTGATAAGCAACCAAGTTGAGATTGGATTATGCACCTGTGCCTGGCTGATGGGATAAGCTTTCAGCTTTGATATCAATCAAATGTTCCCCGTCGAGAGCTATTGAGTGAAATGAGACTCGATTTAAATAACAACTGAGCGGATTATATTGAATAGCGATATTATCAGGCCAGAAGAGGCAGCATTGATCGTGTTCCTGAACACCAGGGGCAAATACTTTAGAGTCTCCGATCCCGATGGTCTGCGGCGGCTCTCCAAGCGCTTTGGCCTTCCTGAGAAAGATATCCTAGCGGCTCTTCGCGCTTCAGGCTTTGATCTTGTGCTGAAGATACCGATTAAGGCTTACTGGATGCGCAAAGAGGCTCTGCCCGAGAGGGCCGAGGATAATGAGGCCTCAATCTAAAGTGCGAGCTGCTAACTCAGAGTCGTTTAGATTATCCGAGATCAAAGCTGTTAAGAATAATGCTTGCGATTATAGTCATCAGCAAAACAATTTGTAATCTCTGTTTGGCAAAAATCTTGCTATCCACGTCTTTCCATAACTGATCGAAGTGGAGAACTTGTCCCATGAATCGGAAATTATTCTTTTCAT
>JBGQAL010000202.1:0-3971 GCA_041494285.1 Methanotrichaceae archaeon | reverse complement strand
CACTTTTTCAATTAGGAGATATGCACCTAATCTTCAAGGGTGATCATTATCGGCTCAGCATTGCGTATGATATCTAAAGCTGGGGATGTTCTCTGGACATGTTTGAAGAGTTCTTCGAGCTTATCACGTGATGCATCGCTCTTTACTTTACACGCTATTTTGACATTCTGATAACCCGGCCTAACGTTGTCAGAAATGCCCAGAAAGCCCTGTAGGTCTAAGTTACTTCCAAGGAGATATCTAGCGATTCTAAGTTAATTCCTCTGGCTGCAGCATTATATGCGAAACCAATTGCAAGACAAGAGCCTAAGGCAGCTAGAATAGTCTCCACGGGATTGGGAACTATGTTGCTTCCAAGATAGGAAATAGGTTCATCTCCCTCCACTGTAAAATTTCTGATCCTTGTTTTAGAGTATGCACAGTTAATCCATTAGGTCTCAGCCTGTAATCCGTTCCGGGCTGCTTTCTGTATTCCGCATTCTGCAGTGACGCTTTAACATCGCTCCGGAACTTTGGCCGAGACTACTCATAGGTATGCTCACGTGACGATACTGTAGCTCGTGATTGGTACAACAGTCCTAAAGCTAGAATTCTTAATTTTTGTATAACCGGGCATCGTGGCCGATAATACCAAGCGTTCTATGTACGACGGCTGCCTTGTGCCGAGAAAGGCGCGATCATCAGGGCCACCTCGCTTATCTAGATCAATCTGCGCACACTATGAGCCTCGTCTAGGATTAAGACTCACATTAAGGAGAATACTCAGATACAGTAGAAGCTCTCCAACCACAGCCCCTTTCATAGCTGCACTGTAACAATAAGCTTAGTCTCGCAGTTTGACGGATAGATTTAAGACTATTGTCGATATTTACCGTAGGGTGATATTGTGATAAAGGCTTGCGTGGCTTTGGTCTTCTTAACTATCCTAATAGCAGTTTCTCAAGGACAGGACTATTTGGACGGTGGATATGTGGACAGTGGTAATGGAGAGATTGGCCAGTATTTCACAGACCCGATATTTTCCTCTCCGAGTGGTCACTACGCGTCACCCGTTCCAACTAGGCGCTCGGCAACTTTGGGAGCTGCCGTGGCCAAACAGGCGACGAGCAAAGTTATACCTAGTGTGACGACCTCAAATGCAGCTGGCGGCTGGCATTTAGAGCTCACCGACGGCATCTCCATTGACTTGGTCCTTCACCAGTCAGGAACTGTAATCTTTGGCCAAGGCAGCGTAACATCGGGCACAACTTCTCAGTGGGCTGCAAGCAATGGAGTCATCTCGGGCAATAGCCTAAGACTTGCCGTAGTTCCTGCAAGCGGGACCGCTTTATATGTAGTATCTTTGGATATCGTCAGACCATCACTGGGTGGTTCATTTACCGCGTTTAAAGCCGATGGACAGACCAAGTCAGGTGCTGCTAGAGGGAATAGAATGGCATCGACTCCTACATTATAATGCCAGGCAGGACAACAATATGAGAAATTTAGTCGTATATGGCTTAATCCTTTTGGCATTGGCCCTGAATTGCGATGCAACTGCGCCGGTACAGCTAGTGGAAGCAACGGCCAAGCCATATTGAGCCAAATAGCAGTACCGGTACAAACCAATAACACCTCAACAAATACTAATCTTTGGAATTGGGTAAGCGTTCCGGTTGGATATTGGCTAAATAAATCCGGAGCATTGACCCCCTTCCAGTGGGAAAATGATGGTGTATGGATCCCTAGTATCTGAAAATCTTAGCTAAGCGAACGGTAGTAGTCCAGCAGCATCTTTGAATAGACCTCAGTCCAATCTTAGGACGAGGTCTAGTGATTTCCTTTAACGTTCCTTGCCATCTCCACGAGCTCTATGAAAATGACACTATTCCGGTTACTACCTTTCCAAGCGTTAGATAATTTAGTACCATCAGTAAGCGACATTTACCCGTAGTACGTTAAATAACTTATACAGGCGTACCATAGTGATTCTGCGTTCATGCCTTCATTTTTATACAAAGTAAAAGTTATTACCGTTTATCGGCTGTGCAGTGTAAACTTGTGCAGTTAGCGTAAGTTCTCGACGGCAAACTTGACGATCTATCGATAACGGGTTTCAGGTTTATCTTGCAGTAACGCCTGAGCATCACCGTGAATGCTGATTAACTTCTTAGTAATAAGATGATTCGGGCCGTACTCCTGTTCTGATAGCCCCTTGATTCGCCAGATCTCGGTAGAAGCTTACCGATCTTCTTCTTTATGTAATTGCGATTCTGCTCGTCAGGGTCTTGCATCTCCGCCAAATGCTATTCCCTAAAAACTATTCTTGCATTTTGCACTTTTCGTCTTTATTACATCGGGGATCTTTCCACGTGAATAAGGCTTATGTGCATATAACCCGCACTTCTTCCAGCCCATTTTCTCTTTTAGGTACAATAGTTACAAACTCGATGAGGCAAACTGGCCGTTCCAGGACACTATAGGCTCAGATTCCGACCCTTAGCCGATGCCGGGATAATCACTATCTACTGTGGCATAGATCACTGGGGCGCAAAGGTAAAGAGGGTATTGAGGTCAGAAAGGTATGATAAAAATATCAAAGCCACTTAAGACGTCCTGGAATGTTGTATAATAAAGTGTTTAAAACTCTCGGAGATGGTATGTCAATTCCGTGCGCATGTATGTGATTTATATTGCCTAAAAGAGATATGCGAGATTGATAGTGGTGAGCCTCGATTGCTGAAATGTACCTTCCATCAATCTCATATTTTGTTCAGTGATGCATTATCTCTAAGACATCGCATGTACAGGCTTAGTTGCCTGAGCAAACACGTCCACAACGACTACATTGCTTGGCTGATTGTTCACCACAAAGTAGAGCGTGTGTCTTCCAACCTGGTCGGCATAGAAGTTCATGGTGTTATAACCTGGGTTGAATTGATAAGTCTTGTACTTCGAACTGGTCGTGTCGGTCTGAATCATCTCATAGAAGCCTGCAGGCCCTCCAACGGGTGCATTGGCGACCAGCTGTAACCAGGTTCCGACTGGGCTTACCACATACTGTGTCCAGCTTGTTGCTCCCTGGATCCAGAGGTCATTGGTCTTGGATGGCACTGTAGATACATATTGGGAGTATGGCAATGCCTGACCAGTGCCGTAGATTATCTGGGAAGGCGTTTTCTGGGCTATATCGAACTTGGCAGGGTTGCTTATTATTCCACCCACTATAGGCGTACCCGTGCTTGTATAATACCCTCTGAAAGGCGAGAAAGTCGTGTCAGGAATTCCTTGGCTGTAGAAAGGAGATCCACCCGAGCTGTACCAGGGGAAGTAGTTGTCTGGCTGATTAAGCCAATTCTCCATACTCACAAGCCCCTCATCGGGATTCTGTGCGTATGCCTGAAACGCAAGGCACACGAGCGTCATCATAAACAGCAAAATTTTGCTATATTTCATTTTATCACCTACTATCATTATAAGTAATAAAGAGCCAAAAATCTTTCGGTGGATGGGTCTCCGAGCGTTTGATGGGACCCAACGTCAAGAAAGTGGGCGTCGAGACTTAGGTCGTAGCGGGCTTACTGGCAATTCTGAACGGTCTATCCATGACGCTGCCTAAGATGTTGGTTCTGAGAATGCGATTACGTGCGGGGGATGAGATTCTCGCACGCCTAAAATCGGGCCGTCTTCACTATATGTTCATTCAATGTTCCGTTCTTGAACGAGGCAATAACCTCAACGCTGATCGTGTAATTATTATCTCTGACGTTCAGAGGTGTTATGATGCCCCATAGCGCCTGGCCACCGAGACGATCTGACCCTGTCGAGATATATCCATTTCCATAGGGCTGAATGGACATCCTTTCGCACATAACATCCATGATGCTCTTCAACTCCTTTTCGGAATCGCTTACAGGGCGCGGGCTATCATAGCTGAATAGATACGCAAAACTCGAACTATTAGTGTTGTTGTCTACCATTTTTGTGTAATT
>JBGQAL010000006.1:0-38403 GCA_041494285.1 Methanotrichaceae archaeon | reverse complement strand
GGGCCAGCCTATGAAGTACGACTCTCCTTCTTTGAGGAATGTAAGGCGAAGGGTGGGTTTGGTCTTCCAGAACCCAGATGACCAGCTCTTTGCTCCCACAGTCTACCAGGATGTGGCCTTCGGGCCTGTCAACCTGGGATATAACAAGGACAAGACCCAGAGGTACGTGAACTATGCCTTGAGCTACGTCGGCCTTTCAGGCTTCGAGAGCCGACCGCCTCATCATCTGAGCGGCGGTGAGAAGAAACGGGTAGCAATAGCCGGAGTCCTGGCCATGGAGCCTGAGGTTATGATCCTGGACGAGCCCACATCCAACCTGGACCCAGCAGGCTCCGAGGAGATCATGGAGATGCTGGACGAGCTGAATAGCAGCGGGAAGACCATGATCATCTCTACCCATGACGTCGAGCTGGCCTATCGCTGGGCGGACCAGGTCTTGCTAATGGAAGACGGCAAACTGCTCCACTACGGCCCACCGGCAGAGGTCTTTGCCGATCACGGGCTAGTGAGCAAGGCTCGCATGAAGCTGCCCGCCGTGATGGAGATCTACCAAGAGCTAAAGGGTAGAGGGATTTTGGATGGCGACAGACCGCCCAGGAACGTCCTGGAACTCACAAACCTTTTGGCGAAAAGGGCTAAAGTAGGATGTCCAAAAGTCAGTCCAGGCAAGATCTATCTGTACAGCGTAGACCACGCCGACCCTAGGGAGATAAGATCTTTCCTGGATTCAGGAATGGCCAAATATGTTGGTGCCATGGGGACCAGCGCCAAGATGATGGCGGAGAGGGAGAAGATCCGTTTGGACTTCACCTTCGGGGTTATAGACAAATCCATTCTCAAGGCAACGACCGGCCAAAGCTCTTTGATAATGACCTCAGGAGGCATGGTCGAACACGCTATGCGCCGAATAGAGGCCTACGGCGATGAGTGGGGGACGAAGATTCAGGTATCCGTTCTCAATGCACCTATCCTCAATGATCCTGGAAAATAATTGGCCTGATAATTTAGCGGTCTCTATTGGGCCAGCCTTCAATCTGATATTGCATTCATATTATATTAGTTATTCATTCAGGTATTATAAGCCAGTATTGGACGTAAGAATGGAGCGGGTAGGGGAGTGGGGGTTAGTAAAAAAGATAAGTGTACCCGCTCAAATCTTCAAACCCTTTTGTTCGTATAAATACTTTTCCGGATAGGTTTTATAATTAATAATCAATAATCAATGGCCGGACCTGAGCATTGCTATTTTAGCAGCGTAAGCGCCCGCCACGAAACCTGCGTCTATGTTAACAACGGTCAGGACCGAGCAGGATTGCAGCATGGACATCAGCGCTGCGATGCCGTTGCCGCCCACTCCGTAGCCTGTTGAGACGGGCAAGCCTATCACAGGAGCGTCAAGAATGCCGGCCACAACTGCAGGAAGGGTTCCCTCTCTGCCTGCTGCGACCACCATTGCATCAACGTCCAGCATCTTCTCCAGACAGGGGAAAAGCCTGTGAATCCCAGCCACGCCGACATCGTACTCTGAGACGACCTGACAGCCCATCTCCTGGGCAACCACTTTGGCCTCCTCAGCGACAGGAATATCCGCTGTACCGGCGGCCAGAATGCCCACCTTGCCTCGTCCCTGCTTCTTCTCACCAGCCCTCAATACAACCGTCCTTGCTCTGGGGTTGTGGTCCAGAACGGAACGAGGGGGAAGATCGGCCTCCTTCAGGACGATGAGCTGCTCAGGGGAGACTCTGGTTATTATAACGCTGCCAGCCTCCTCCAGGTGGGCCAGGGCGATCTCAGCCAGATCGTCCTTGTCCTTGCCTTCGGCCAGGATTGCTTCAGGCACTCCGATCCGGTTCGCCCTCTGAGTATCCAGCTTGGCCATGTCGCCCAAGGCACGGCAGGATAGAAGCCTGATCTTGCCCAGGGCTTCGTCCAGGGAGATATCGCCTCTCGCATGCTGCTCCAGAAGGTCTCTCAGGCTGTCATTCACGCCAGGAGATTGGCAGGCGAAGAATAAAGGGTTTGTCCTATGGCTAAGTGGCACAGCGAATTGGAATTATTCGTGAAATAACTAGTCACCATCACCAGTCGTGCAAATCTGTGGCAGACGTTGGACTACAGGAGAGACTAAACAACGTCCTTTGAGAGAATGCATGGAAGCATCACGGAAAGAGAGAAGGTTATGAGAGGGATAAAGATAGATAATACACCGATCTTGCCCATGAACCAATCTATTACAACTTCTTTAGGCCACATCAGGCACTAAAAGGAAGGACACCAGCAGAG
The DNA here is from genome assembly GCA_041494285.1 of Methanotrichaceae archaeon. Classification (GTDB taxonomy): domain Archaea; phylum Halobacteriota; class Methanosarcinia; order Methanotrichales; family Methanotrichaceae; genus Fen-7. The sequence continues at coordinate 36,120 of JBGQAL010000006.1, read as the reverse complement.
GTCGCAGGAGTTGGAGTTAGCGAAGAGAATAAATGGGAAGGGCTACTAAAAAGAAGTATTAAATAAAAATGTCAAGGCAATTTATTCGCTAATTCCAAAAGCCTTTCAGCGGTTATTTCAATTCCGATTGAATTTACTTGTAAACTATCGAAGCTATCTAGTTCTGGATCAGTCAAATTATGTTTTTTAAATTCCTGCTTGAGCCTAACAACATCAGGGAGATATTTCATATGATAAATAGTTACGGTTTCGTCATTATAATCCTTTAGCTGTTTGCCATATTCATTCCACTCTTTTTGCCCTTGACTTGTATTAAAGTCGCTTCGATTAATAAGAGGACGATTATTCATGGTTGGATCAGTCCTTTCCCTATCTCCGATAAAATTGAAAATCTGATTAGTCAATACTTTGGTTTGGTTCTTTAGTTCCTCATTACTTAGATTATTGTGCGTTGCGCTAGGCAATGCCCCCGCGATTGTGCTTACGTTTATATGTATCGTTGGCACCTGCGTCCCTCTCGTTTGATGGGATAATTCAATTGCCTGATTGGCCGTAAAGAGAATGGGCCCTGCAATAATTATTATCAATAGGACCTTATGACGAAGCTTCATTGTTCCCCACTTCGAAATAAGGAGGTCCAGCTCGTCCATGTGGAGCAGTTGAGATACTTAAGATATAAGCCCTTTCCATAAGAATACTTTATACTATTCCTAATACTGTTGGTGCTCTCTTTTAACACGTCTTTAGGAAGTGCTTACCAGTAACCAACCTAGATGCAACACTAATGATTACCAACCCCATATGCAACAGAACCACCAACCAATTCATTTATATAGAAGTTCAAATAGCTGATAAATTGTTTCGATAATACCATTATCGGAGGAAATTGAATGGCTGGACAACTAGGTGGAACACCTATACTCATTCTGAAGGAAGGCAGCCAGAGGACTGCCGGACGTGAGGCGCAGAGGTCGAACATCATGGCTGCCAAGGCAGTGGCCGGAGCAGTCAGGACAACTCTGGGCCCCAAGGGCATGGACAAGATGCTTGTTGACACCATGGGCGATGTGGTAATCACAAACGACGGTGTCACCATCCTCAAGGAGATGGACATCGAACACCCTGCGGCCAAGATGATGGTGGAGATCGCCAAGACCCAGGACGCTGAGGTTGGAGACGGGACCACCACCGCCGTGGTCGTGGCCGGAGAGCTGCTCAAGCAGGCCGAGGCCCTTCTGGACCAGGAGATTCACCCAACAGTGATCGCTGCCGGTTACAGAGATGCCACAGACAAGGCCATCGAGATCCTGAAGTCCATAGCTGTAAAGGTCACCCCCAAGGATGAAGAGCTGCTGAAGAAGATCGCAATTACGGCGATGACCGGCAAGGGGTCGGGCACATCTAGGGGCGATCTGGCCGGCCTCGCTGTCAAGGCAGTCAAGGCAGTAGTCGACGAGGACGGAACAGTCGATACCGACAACATCACCGTAGAGAAGAAGGTAGGCGCTGGAATCACCGACTCCCAGCTTGTTGGCGGTGTTGTGGTCGACAAAGAAAGGCTCCACCCCAACATGCCCAAGAAGGTAACAGGCGCTAAAATCGCCCTGCTCAACGCTCCAGTGGAGATCGAGAAGACAGAGGTCGATGCGAAGATCGAGATCACTTCCCCTGACCAGCTCCAGGCCTTCCTGGACCAGGAAGAGGTCATGCTCAAGGGCATGGTCGAGAACATCGTCAAGACCGGAGCCAATGTTGTCTTCGCCCAGAAAGGCATCGACGACCTGGCCCAGCACTTCCTGGCCAAGGCCGGAATCTACACAGTTCGCCGCGTAAAGAAGAGCGACATGGAGAAGCTCGCACGAGCCACGGGCGGCAGGATCGTCACCAGCATCCACGAGCTGACCAAGGACGACCTCGGCAAGGCAGGTCTCGTCGAGGAGAGAAAGATCGGCGACGATAAGATGACCTTCGTAGAGGAGTGCACCAACCCCAAGTCAGTCTCCATCATTCTCCGCGGCGGCACTGAGCACGTCGTGGACGAGCTGGAGAGGGCCATGAACGACGCCATCCGCGTTGTGGGCGTTGTTGTGGAAGACAAGATGCTGGTCCCAGGCGGCGGCGCTCCAGAGGTTGAGCTGGCCCTGAGGCTCAGGGAATACGCGGCAACGGTTGGAGGCCGTGAGCAGCTAGCCATAGAGGCCTTTGCAGATGCCATGGAAGTAATTCCCAAGACCCTGGCCGAGAACGCTGGCCTAGACCAGATAGACTCTCTTGTGTCCCTGAGAAGCCAGCACGAGAAGGGCGTAAAGAGCGCAGGCCTCGACATGGAGACCGGCAAGCCCGTGGACATGCTGAACCTCGGAGTGGTCGAGCCCCTGAGGGTCAAGACCCAGGCCATCCAGTCGGCAGCCGAAGCGGCAGTCATGATCCTGCGGATCGACGACGTCATCGCCTCCAAGTCCGGCGGACCGGGCGGTATGCCAGGTGCTGGCGGCATGCCGGGCGGCATGGGCGGAGAGGACTTCGATTAAGTCCTAACTCCTCCTTTCTTTTTCGTCTTTTTTAGATTTTAGTGTAAATCATATTTTAGAGTAAATCATATAATCCAGTTTATATTTTGGCCAAAGGACTGTTGGGCAAACTGCAAACGCAAAGATTATCATCTTCTCCAGACCTAAATCAGCCTGATGGATCGCAAGCTTCTGATGAAAGGAAAAGTCAAGGCTGCCTACGATTTGGGCGATAAGCTGGAGTTCAGATTTACAGACAACATCTCCGTCTTCGACAAGGTCATCCCTAGCCTCATCCCCTACAAGGGGGAGACCCTCTGCAGAGAGGGCGTCTACTGGTTCAAACGAGCGAGCAGAATGGGAATACGGAACCACTTCCTGGAGTATCTGCCTCCTAGCGGGATGCTTGTCAAGAAAGTGGACATCGTCAAGCCCGAGAAGATAACACCAAATTCCAGGTGCTACCTGATTCCCCTAGAGTTCATTTGCCGTTGGTACGTGGCTGGTTCACTTCACGACAGGGTAAAAGCTGGGGACGTCTCGCCGGAGGCACTGGGCTTTGCCCCGGGTCATCGGGTCGAGTACGGCGAACCGCTGCCCGACCCTTTCATAGAGGTGTCGACCAAGCTCGAGAAGACCGACCGCCTCCTGGACAAAGCCAGCGCTCTCCAGCTTTCGGGACTCTCGCCCACCGAATATGAGGATGCTCGGGAGATCGTGCTCCGGATAGACGACGATATGAGAAAAAGCGTGGAGCCTCGCGGTCTTATTCACGTTGACGGCAAGAAGGAGCTGGCCTTCGACGAGGACCGACAGATAATGGTCGTTGACGTTTACGGGACTGCCGATGAGGACAGGTTCTGGGACAAGGCCAGGTACGATCAAGGAGAGTTCGTGGACCTATCCAAGGAGTACGTCCGCCAGTATTACCGCAAGACCGGATACAAGGACGATCTTTACGCTGCCAGGTCGAAAGGACAGGCCGAGCCGAACATACCCAGCCTGCCAGCAGAGGTCATAGATCAGACCAGTAAGATCTACATAGAGCTGTACGAGAGGATCACCGGGGAGAGTTTCAAACCTGCAGGCTGATCTAGGACGCCAGATGCTAATGCATCAACGGAAGAACGTGCGAAATCGCAAGAGATTTAAGCCTGTGCCCTAATTCATGAAGCATAAGAGAAGCCGGACTGGCGCAGAACGCCGTCTGGGCATATTTATGTCATTGGAGATAATTAGATGAAGAGACTGATATTGGCTTTGGCCATAATCACTGTGGCCTTATCTGGCTGCACAGAGAAGGCACCCAGTTCTGAAGTAATCAAGACCTCGCTGAACCATTCTGCAGCAAACCTCAGCGCCTACAGCTTTACAATATCGGACAACCAGACTGGATCCATCAGGGATCTAGTGAAAAATAATATCACCAACAGTTACAATACAACCACACGCTCGGACGATACGATGGTTACAGCATCTATCGATCTGGCGGGCAGGAAGGCGGAGGCGAACATCTCCACTACGACCATTGTAAAAGGCCCAACAGGGTCGCCAATCGTGGGTAACACTGAGAGCACTGAGTACAACATAGGAAACATCACCTATGTCTTCCAGAACGGCAACTGGACGGAGCTGAAGGCCCCAGAATCTGCAGAGGCCATTTGGGCCAGAGGGAGCTTCGATCTAATAAAGTCAAGGGCGGTCTCCATTAATCAGACCCAGGCGGATGTAATAGGCTCTGAGAGCGTAGACGGAAAAGATTGTTACAAACTCAGGCTGATCTTGGACAACCAGACCTATTTGAGAACTGAGTATAACCTGCTTGTCCGCGCTATGTACCCCTTCGTGCCTGAGGCCAACCAGACCGATCTGCTCAAGAGCAGCAAAAATGAGAACACGGCGTGGGTAGAGAAGGACAATAACCTGCTCAAGAAATACCAGCACACTATGAACATACAAATGGTACCAAACATTATTGGTGTCGTCGACGGCAAAGGAAACATCCAGAAGCTCAACCAGACTATGAAGCTGGTCGAAGTAACACTTGCCTCGGACAGCATTGAGACTTACACCGATTATAACAAGCCAGTAGTTATAACTGTGCCGAAAGCTGCCCTGAACGCCGCCCAGATCGTGCCCTCACCGATACAGGCTGCCACAATCACCGGATAGAGTATGACGGAATCCCTGGATTGGCTCTTCCTCAAGGAAAAGCCAACCCTTGCATTACTGGCTGTAGAGGAGCTCGATCCGGCTTATGCGTCCTTGGTGTCCAAACGGATCGACTCCACCTTTCCCTACACTTCTAGCATACTCTCCCAGTTGGAAGAGCAAGGGCTCATCCATGCTCGCCCAGAAGGACGGGTCAGGTACTTAGAGCTAACATCCCGGGGCAGAAAGGTAACCATCGGCCTGAAATCCCTATTAGATGCGCTCAGGGCACCCGGAGTCCACCAACGAAAAGCGGAACGGCTCAGAGAGCTCATCGGTTCGGAAAATAATGGCTCCGAGCTGGTACTTGGCCCTCTGCGTCGAGACGTCTCTAAGCTGAAAGGCCTGGGGGACGAGGAGCTGATGAGAACCGCCGATGAGCTGGACAGGATAATCCAAGCGGCCATCCACAAGTAGGCCTAAGTCTGCATCAAGAACTAAGTTAAATCGACAAAAAGATCGAAGATAATACTCCCGGCCTTTCCAAGATCCGCCCCAGCGCAGGAGTTCAACTAACTCTTGGTTGAATTGCTGAACATGAAAGTTGGCCTGGAAGATGACTCATTACTGCAGCTGAAAAGTCCATTTCTCCTTCTTTCAAGCATTAGAGATTTGAGCTTGACCTCCGCTCGCAGTTTCCGGATCTCTTCTCGAAGCTGCGAGAGTTCTTTGGTTACATATCGCTTTGAGATCTGGTCCTGCTCACTATCGAGGTGTGGCTCTACAGTCTTATACACGAATTTTGAAAGGGAAATACTGCACGCTTTGGGAAAATCTTCCCACCTTTCTGGATCTTTCTCCGATGAAGATAAATGTCACAGTGCCTATTTTGAATTCGGCTGCGATCATGCACACACCAACCTCTAATCAGAGCCAGAAGGATGCATGATACCAGTAGAATATCTTAAATAATCTTTTGTCTGAAGTCGAAACCACAGCGGCAGCGAAAACATTTTAATTAATGAAAGGGATAATTTAGTTCGTTTAAGACCATTTTTAAAAAAATTGAAAAGGTATTTATCCAAATCATGTATGTAATACGTGTAAATAAGGATTGGTTATCAGAGATATGAATACTAAAGACAATACAGTACTTTTGGTAGAGGATGAAGAATCCCATGCAGCCTTTATCACTAGAGTATTTGAGGAGAACAGCTCGGCCTGGAAGATCGATCATGTCTCGACTCTCTCCGGCGCTTTAAAATGGTTAAAAGAAAATAAAAATAAATCCTTTTTGGTCATTTCCGACTACCGACTTCCCGACGGAACCGGGTTAGATCTGACCAGGGATGCAAACAGCCCGGAGAAAGTGGGCTACCCTCTCATAATCCTCACAAGTGCTGGCTCAGAAAAACTTGCAGTAAGTGCCCTCAAGTCCGGAGCCATGGATTATGTGGTGAAGAATCCTGAGGATTTAAAGCGTCTACCTCAAACTGCGATGCAAGCGCTTCATGAATGGGATCGGATAGCCAGAGAGTCGGCAGAAGCTGCCAACCGCGCCAAGAGCGTCTTTCTCGCCAATATGAGCCATGAGTTTAGAACACCGCTTAACGCAATCATCGGCTTTTCCGAATTAATGGCCCGCGACCCCAATATAACTGCTGAACAGAGAGAGAACCTGGCAATCGTCAACCGCAGCGGAGCGCATCTACTGACATTGATCAACGACGTTTTGAACATAGCCAAGATCGAATCTGGCAGAATGACGCTGCAAGAGCAAGCTTTTGACTTGGATCGCCTGTTAGATGATCTGGTCGACATGTTCCTTTTGCGCGCCGCGGAAAAGGGTTTGAAGCTTATCGTTGATCAGGCACCAGAAATACCACGCTATGTGAACGCCGACGAAGGCAAATTGCGTCAGGTGCTCATCAACCTTCTCGGCAACGCCATCAAGTTTACCAACACAGGCAGCATCCGGTTGTGCATCGGACGAATTGAGAAACCGGACATTTCTGGCTGCATTCTTCAGTTTGAGGTGCAAGACACCGGGCCAGGCATTTCGCCAGAAGACCAGGAGTCCATCTTTGAACCATTCGTCCAATCGTCCGTCGGGGAGAGGTCGATGGAAGGCACTGGCCTCGGGTTAGCCATCAGTAGACAGTTTGTCCGACTGATGGGTGGCGACTTGACCGTCGCTAGTCAGGTTGGAAAAGGCAGTTCGTTCAAGTTTGATATCATCGCACATCTGGTAGATGAAGCTGAGCTGGTCAGCTTGCAGAAAGCAGTTAAACCTCGAGCCGTCAGTTTGGAACCAGGCCAGCCAACCCATCGCGTGCTTGTTGTCGAAAACCGTGAGGAGAGTCGCTTGTTATTGTTCAAGTTGTTGACACAACTCGGCTTTGAAGTCCGTACCGCCAATAACGGCTTAGAGGGCATTAACGTCTGGCAAGATTGGCAGCCGCATCTGATTTTTATGGATATGCGCATGCCCGTAATGGATGGACACGAGGCTACCAAACGAATAAAGGCTACCACCCAAGGTCAGGCCACTGTGATCGTGGCCCTAACCGCCAGTGTGTTTGATGAACAACGTGCAATGGTGCTTTCTGAAGGGTGTGACGACTTTGTTCGTAAGCCCTTCAGCCAGGAAGAAATCGCTACCGTGTTGACAAAATATCTGGGCGCGCGATTTTTGTATGAGCAAATTGGCGATCAACCGCCCAGAGCTACCAGTCAAACACATGCAGAGTTGAGCTTTGAAGGGATGGCTACCGAATGGATCGATAGCTTACGCCAGGCTGCGATGGAGGCCGATTCCAGTAAAATCATGTCGTTGGCTGAAAAAATCTATGAGCATAAGCCCGCTCTGGCTTCGGCACTGACTGAGCTGGCCAAAAACTTTGATCATGACAAGATTCTCGATGCAATTGAAGGAGCAGCAAAATGAACAACCAAGGGAATAGTCAACTGGGCAATATTCTGATCGTTGATGATACGCCGCACAATTTGCGGCTTCTCTCCCAGATGTTATCCGAGCACGGTTATCAGGTCCGAGCTGCCCTAAACGGCCCTCGTGCATTGGCAGCAGTCCAGGCAACGCCGCCTGATCTGATCCTGTTGGACATTATGATGCCAGAGATGGACGGGTACGAGGTATGCAATCGGTTGAAGGCCGACGAACACACACGCGACATTCCTGTCCTGTTTATCAGCGCACTCAACGAGACAGACGACAAAGTCAAGGGGTTTGTCGCCGGAGCCCTGGATTACATCACCAAACCGTTTCAGCTTGAGGAGGTACTGGTCCGAGTCGAGACGCATTTGAAGCTTAGCCGCCTTCAAAGGGAGGTTCGAGTCCAGGAAGCGATAACAAGGGAACTCCTGAACGCTTTGCCAGACGCCGCCTACCTGGTCGGTGCCGATGAGACCATCCTTACCTCGAACGAGCTAGGTGCGAAAGATTTGGGTCGATCCGTCGGCGAATTGTCCGGCAAGCACATCTGGGATTACCTTCCGCCTGAAGTAGCTAAGGAAAGAAGAATACGCTTCGAAGAGGTCGTTCGTTCCGGTCTGCCAGATCACTTTGAAGACAACTGGGCGGGCAGATTCCTTGACAATGTGATCTATCCTCTGAACGATGTTCATGGAAAAGTGAATCGAATCGCCATTTTCACCCGTGACATCACCGAGCGTAAAAGCATGGAGGAAGAACTGAAGCGTTATTCAGAGAACATGGAGATGCTAATCCAGGAATCGCCTGCCCCTATCATGCTAATCGACTCTTGTGGATTGATCACTCTACAGAATCGGAGTGCGGAAGATCTTCTGGGATATGAGCCCGGGGAGCTTCTCGGAAAACCATTCTCCAAGATCCTTGCTGAAGGCAGGAACTTGGAAGTAGCGGGTAAGATAGAATATCCCACGCACCTATTGAACAAGATGGGGACTGAGATATCAGTGGCCTTATCCACCTCCGTCCAGCTCTTCAGGGATAAAAAGAGCGGAAGGCAAGAGAAAGGAATTATAGTCACCGTGCAGGACCTCTCTGAGATCCAGGGCCTATCTATAGTTCCGATCATGGAGATTGGTGTGGAGCCTCCTGCACGAGTTGCAAGGCCTAAGCTGGAGCCAGGGTACATCTACCTTGCAGAAGAAGAGCAACCCATAGAGAGCATAGCTTTCTTCAGGGACTTGGTTGAACGTGGAGCCCCAGGGCTGTGCATATCCAGACAGAGAGCCGAGAAGTTTAAGACCATCTACCACCTGGAGAAGACTCCCCACATCTGGCTGACCAGAAATAAGGTACACGATGAGAATTGCATAGGCCCGGACGAGCTGACCAAGCTTCGAAAGACACTGGAGAACTTCATCGAAAAAGTCGAGCATGGTATCCTGCTATTCGATGGCCTGGAGTACCTGGTTGCTCAGAACGGATTCGAAACAGTGCTGAAGTTCACCCACTCTCTGAACGACGTAATAATGCTCCGCAATTCTCTGGCCATATGGGTTATGGATCCTCTAGCCCTGGACAACAGGGAGCTTCACATTTTAAGAAAGGAGACAAGAAGCCTCCAAAACATCCTGGTGGAAGCAGGAATTGGCAGGGAGGAATGGCTTTCAATTGCTTAGGTCATTCGCATGTTCCAATCGAGTTTAATATATAATTATATTACCCAAGCTCGAAGTCTTCAGCTAGCCTTTGCTGGACGACTATTCCGTTTCCATGCTCGAAGTCGTAGATATAGGGCTCCAGGGTGTGGGCTGAGCCTCGCATCTTTCGGACGATCATTATCCTTCTGGGGCTCATCTTATCCATCCTCAAGATGGACAGAACTACGATCCCTGAAGCATAGAACTCCTCCACCCCAAACTGGCTGAGACTGCTGGTGCCCGTGGGGACGGCCGAGCCGAGTAAAGTTGTTGTGCCCAGGCCGTCAAGGGCGTAGAAGAGGGAGCGAATGTAGCTCCGGACCTCCCACATCTTCTCCTCCTTGACCACGAAAGGCGCTATAGGATCTATCACAAGCCTTTTAGCGTTAATTTGTTTGATGTATTTGTTGAGATCTCCGACGATTTTTCTGACGTCGATCTCTCCGCCCTTCTCCCTTATCTGATCGAAATGGGAAGAGTAGTCCAAAAGTACTATCTTCTTTTGGTCTATGCCATTTGCCATCTCGAAGCCAAAGGAATTGGCATCCTCTAAGAGATCTCCTGGCTTCTCGTCGGCAGTGACATAAACTCCTCTCTCGCCAAGTTCCAAACCCTTCATCAGGAACTGTAGGCCGAAGGTCGTCTTGCCCGTGCCGGTCTCACCGCTGATCAGATAGCTCTTCCCTTGGCGGAAGCCGCCTCCGATGAGATCATCCAGTCCTTCCACACCTGTAGGAACCCTCTCGTTCGTCATGCCATCCATCCTAAAAAACCAAAACTGTTTATATCAGGTCATCTTATAAGTATTTTAGGTACTGACTATGTAGACTTATGGACGGACGTGAGATTAATATATTCATTTTCATAAGTTTTTTGCTAATAGCGGCAAGATTATGAGACTTAAATCCCGAGATTACATTATACTGACAACTGTTTTGGCAGCGATTGGAGCACTAAGCATTGTAGTTTATTTTATATTTAGGTCAATTATATTTTTTGGACAAGGATATGGTCTTTGGGATAGACTCTTTGCTATCATTCTTATTATGGCCGACCTTTTCTTCTTTGTCCATAGTTTAGGCTATTCCTTGGACGTGATCAGGGCGAATCGCCTCTACGTTATCAAGTTTGAGGGTGAGCACTATTTTCTTACCACCATGGAACCAGCGGTGGCCGTCTTCATCACAGCTTTCAATGAGGATGGAGCAACCCTGGAGGGCACCATCTCTATCTGCACTTTGATGAGCTACAAAAATAAGAAAATCTACCTCCTGGACGACTCATCTGATCTTTCGCTCAGGAGTACTGCCCAGAAGCTCGCAGAAACGTACGGTGTAGAGTACAGACACAGAAAAGAGCGTAGAGGTTACAAGGCAGGGGCCATAAACGAGATCCTCCAGGAGATTAAAGCTGAATACCTACTGGTACTTGACGCCGACCAGCGTCCTACACACAACTTTCTCAATGAGATCGTCCCAATACTGGAGGCTGATCCAAAGTTGGCCTTCGTCCAGACACCTCAGTTCTATGTTAATCACAACATCAATCGAGTGGCTCATGCCGCCTACTCCCAACAGGTGATCTTCTACACCAATATCTGCGAGGGCAAGTCAGTCGCCAACGCCGTCTTCGCCTGTGGAACAAACGTGGTTCTTAGGGTAAGCGCCTTGCGAGATGTAGGTGGATTTGACGAGGAAACTGTTACAGAGGACCTGGCCACCTCTTTCAACTTGCATAGAAAAGGCTACGGCTCATACTTCTACAGTCAAGTCTTCGTAGAGGGGGAAGGTCCCATGAACATTCCGGGATACTACAAGCAGCAGATGCGATGGGCTTATGGAACCATATCAGTTCTCAAAAAGGTTGTTTCGGCCCTTATAGCCGATCCGAAAAGTATGACTCTGTCCCAATGGGCAGAATACCTTCTCTCCTGTACTTGGTATTTCGTAGGTTGGGCCTATTTCTTCCTGATGATCTGCCCAATAGCTTTTCTCTTGTTCAATATCCGTCCTTTTCTGATCACGGACCCAGTTGCTTATTTCTTGTGCTACCTGCCTTACCTTATCTTCTCTTTCCTCCAGTTTTTTGTGACCACGTACATGCGTGGCTACAGCGCCAGGGAGATATTCCTAGGTTCCACAATGACCTTTCTGACATTTCCCATATTCATGAAGGCTGCGGTTTACGCGCTTGTCGGCAAAAAAATTCCCTTTGTAGTAACACCCAAGGTGGGAGAAGGCCGGACCCCCCTAAAGTATTTTCTTCCACAGATTGTAATGATGATGGTGATAGCCGTCTCGGCAGTAATAGGACTCATAAAAATTTTTCACCAATTTACCGTTCCCCTGCTGATGAACGTACTATGGTGCCTTTATTATCTGGTGCTGATCCAGAGGTTCAGGTACTTCTTAGAGAACGGTAGCGAGGTCTCGACCTACTACAAGGATATCTTTGAGGCTAACAGTCAAGAGGGAAGCTAGAAGATATCGCCATTCATGAGTTTGTGCCAGAACCATCGAGATTGTCAACGCCGATATTCTGGGCAGAAGCCCCTCCAAAAAAGAGACAGAACGGCAATAGGTGAACTCGAAGCTGCCTATTTGCAGCTCACCCCAGGCATATTTCGTCTCTTCGAGTATCTCAACCTGGTAGATCTTGAGGCCTCTTTTGTCAAAGATCATGCCCTCTTTGGCTGCTTCCTTTATGGCAAGGTCAATATGGTGATCTACGTCCACTACCACATCGCTCCACGTTTCCTCGGGAACATCGTCGACCTTGGATGCATAATGGTAGGTGTCCTGATCCTTCCAGGATAATCCATCGCCGAAAAAGTACAGATCCATCATCAGGTTCTTTCCAGTGATTTCATCCCTCATCCAGATGTCGATTATGCCGTTTCGCAATGATTCCATCTTTTCAGGTGGATAGAGACCTCCACGATGCTTGATCCAGGCGCGGATGGTCATATTGGTCGTCCCTGAAACCGGCAGGAGCGGAAAGATGTACCATCCATTGGGCGGGCTTGAATCCTGCCAGACCCATCCCTGGATGAGAGTCACTACCCCAAGCCTCCCCGAGTCGTCCTTTCCGTAGAGCCAGACGTCGGAGTCGTTTGCTCTCGATCGGTAGGATGAAAAATTGCACTCAGTGATGGGGTACTGTTCCAAAGTGTTGGTGTCCCAGCTATATCCGCGCAGTCCCCATGACCAATTCTCCGGGGCGAGATCAAACTTCTTCATGGTGAGGATGCCGCTATTGAAGTCCTTCGAGGGATCGACAAAGAAAGGGTTCTTCAGGAGATCGTTTCCCTTGCATACTGATGAAGGAGGCACAAATGTCAACAGATCCCCTGCTTCAGCCAGGGACCAAAGAAGAGGCAAGAAGATGCAAATGCTGCAAAGCATTCTGGAGCCAATCAATTAAAACCCCAAAAAATATTTAGGAGTTCAAGGCACTTAAAGATGCCGGAGTATCTAAATGATCCTTTTTATCCGGCCCTGGAAGGACTCACCAGCCGCCTCCAGGGACGACCGCAAACTCCTGATCTGCATTGGGCTGGCAGGTATCAGATCTCGGAGCCTCATCTCCTCAGCCTTGGGATAGCGTAGCAGTCGGGAGTGGTCCCCCGATATACTGTAGTGGTAATGGCCGTAGGCCACCGTAAAAGCGTAGGCCAGGAGCTTCTCAGCCCTTCTCGATGAGGTGTAAACCACCTGGTTGGGGTCGTGTCTAACTCTGGCTTTATCCCTGAACAGCTTTAGAGAAAGATCGTAATCGTCCAGAAGGGAGATGTCGCTGTGGCCACCAATCTGCCTGTATGTTCCAGCTCGCACAGCCATGTTCGATCCCAGGATGTAGTAGAAGTTCGATAGGTAAAATATCCTGTACATACTACGCCATCTCTGAATGAGCTCGGATTTTACTCCCTGGTCCTGGTAGACGACAGGCCCAGTGCTTGCATCATATCGATCCAGATTGTAGCTTATAGCCTCAAGCCAGCCCTCGGAGACAATCGTGTCCGCATCCGTAAATGCCAGCTTGTCCCCAGAAGCAGCCTTCGCTCCATCCCTTCTGGCTCCGCCTATGCCCGGACTTGTCTGAATGACCACCTTGTCCGCGAACTCACAGGCGATTGACGCGGTGCGGTCCTGAGAGCCGCCATCAACTACTACGACCTCGTAGTCCTCGGAAGGACTCTGTTCTGAGATGGATCTCAGGCATGCCTCGATGCCCGACTCCTCATTGAGGGCTGGCAGTATGACGGAAATCACGAATTAAGCTCCTGCAAGAGTAGGCTGGATAGACTAACAAGTACCAGCCCAGAGCGGTCACGGCCCAGACTGGCAGCAGTTTTGTGCTTGCCATGAACATCAACAGGACGATGGAGACAGCTGCAGCGGATCCAAGTAGCAGCAGGCCATTTCTCCGCCCGATAAAGGTTACTGTGGTCCTAGTGGACAGTACATCCTCTTCGTACTCAACCACCTGGTGAGCTATCAAGGCCTCGGCTCCCAGGATAAATGGCAATGAGGAAGCCAAAAGGATCTCAGGTGGTATGCTGCCCTTGGAAAGGGCGAAACCTGTTAGAAATGGAACGGCTCCGAACATGAGTCCGTGGGTTATTATGTCCAGGAAGAACTTCTCTTTGAGGCGTATGCCTCCTGAATAGGCTGTGAACAGAATTAGGTTCAGCAGGACAAGGCAGAATCCAAGATAGCTCATCTCGAGGGAGACCAGAGCTATTCCGATCTGGAATAACATCATCAACAAAACACCTCTGCGGCCAACAGACCCAGAGGCCAGAGGATTCTTGTTGGACTCCATTTTCCCGGCGTGATGCTTGTCGATTTCAACATCGAAATAGTTGTTGACTGTAAAGGCGTAGCCTATGAGGGCAAAGTATATTATGAAAACCAGAATAATTTGAGCGGGCACTGCACCGGCTAACAGAGCGCCGGCCAAGGGCGCTGCTATGTAGAACTTTATCCAGTCGCCAATGCGAAGCATCCTAAGATACTCATGCATTCTCATATCAATCTATTTTCCCCCGAAACGCCCATGTTCTGCCCGGATGAGTGCCTCAAAGAACAGTTCGTTTCTATAACAATCTACCTACTGGCCTCAGCCGAAAACCGATCCTCAACCTCCTTTCGGTGTACTGTGTTGTAGGCACAGAAGGGTATTATCCTGCCGTCCGGGGTGGCATAGTGCACGCCGCACCTCTGAAGCCTTTCAAGGTCCATGTTGTACCGGTCCTGGAAGTGCATTGCCCCCAGAAATAGGGACTTGTTGTGGAACTCTCTAAGAGACTGTCTTGTGCCGTTCCAGAAAACGCTGAGAAGCATCTTGGTCACGTTAAGGTCCCGAGGTGCCTTGGCCTCATCAGCAAACCTTGACAGCTCTTTGAGTATCGCGCCTCTCTTTTTCAGCTTGCTCAGGCCGGATCCAACGAAGCTCTCTGCCTCCTCAGCGATGCGTTCCATTAGTCCTTCTACGTCAAGGAACCTGTTGATGGGGGTCATCTTGCCGTCCATGCAGTAGATATAGGTGGCAGCACCGCAGCATGGGTGGACGGTGAAAACCGGCTGGGGGCGCTGTGTCTCTGCGGCTATGAGCCTTGATATGGGAGCTACGAAAGGAACAGGATAGAAGTCCTCCCTGGTTATCTCATTGTTCGTCTGTTCCTCGACCAAAGTCAGAAAATCGGGGATCGTGATTCTCTTTTCCGATCTCTCTTTCTGATCGATCCTCCCGGCGAAGGAGACCGGCTGAACATTGATTCCCTTGATGACATCCAGGTTCTTGGAGGCGAACCTTATTATGTCCCCCATCTGATCGTCATTGACTCCCTTAGCTAGCGTGGGGACTAAGACTATACTCGTCTGGCTAGCTTTCCTGAAGTTTTCGATTGCTTTGAGCTTAATGGGCAGGAGATTTCTGCCCCTCATCATCTTGTAAGGCCTGGAACTCAGTCCGTCAAATTGGAGATAGACTGTGCTCAATCCAGCCCGCTCCAGGCTTTGGCAGAGCTTCAAATCCGCTGAAAGCATTATTCCATTGGTTGCAATCTGAACCTGGGTAAAGCCCATCTCTTTGGCCAAGGCTACTATTTTGGGCAAATCCCTTCTCAAGGTTGGTTCACCGCCAGAGAACTGGATAGCCGAGCATGGCACAGGTCTCTGTGATCGCAGGTTCTGCAACATAGCCGTTATCTGATCGATTGTTGGCTCCGAAATCCGGCCCCCGGAGTTGGCAAAGCATACAGGGCAGGACATGTTGCACCTATTTGTCAGGTCGACGTTTGCTAGAAGAGTACCTGTCAGGTGTTTCTCGCACAATCCGCAGTCGAAAGGGCAGCCCCTCTCGGACGCGGTCGGGTTCTCGATCCCTGAGCCTTCGCAGAAGTACCTGTAGAACTTTCTGTACAATGCAGCATCCGACCAGTAGAGATCTTTGAACTCACCGTGGGTCTGGCACTCCTTCTCGATGAAGACCTTCTCTCCGTCCTGGAATATGTGAGCCTTTATAACCTTGAGACATACTGGACAGACGGACGAAACAGTCCTATCGATGGCTGTTAGATCGGAAGTAGTGAGTGCCATTGCAATGTATTAGTTCTTTTAAAGGATAGAGTATAAAGATTATGCCCAACGTCTTTCATGATGTTGGAATCCCTATCGAGATCGAAGGGATGCAAGGGTCTGGGTTGATATATCTAAAATTTAGAAGAATAAAATGATATTGATTGACCCCCGTTAACCACACTGATGATCAATCAGTGCGAGCATCTTCCAGATCTCGCCCATGCGCAGGTTGGCCTCAACTGCCTTGGCCAGCTCATCATATACATCACCTTCATGAGATGTGGTCGGCCTGCTATTATGAATCTGGCCTGAAGCACTGTTCTGGACCGTCTTTCTGCGGCTGTATAGGTAATCAAGGAAAGCGTTTCTGAAGTTCTCGTTCTCAAAGATGCCGTGAAGGTAAGTTCCAATGACAAGGCCGTCCTTAGCCACTGCCCCATCGTCACCAAAGGCAGCTTCGTCCTTGGGGAACGTCACTCCCATGTGAATCTCGTATCCAGTGACCTCCTGACCTTGGATCCTTCCCAGGATTGGACCTCCTCCTGTGACCTTCTTCCTTGTCTGGACGGTTTTCTTCTCGTACAGGTCGAAGCGAGTGACAGCGTCCAAGAGGCCCAACCCCTGAACTGTACCGACGGTGTCCTCAATTCCGCAGTCGATTATCTCTCTCCCCAAGATCTGGTACCCTCCACAAATCCCAAGGACTGGAACATCCTTTAGGGCCAGAATCTGGCGGTCCAGTCCACATTGCTTCATTTCTTCGAGGTCGGAGACGGTATTCTTGGTGCCAGGAATTATCACCGCATCTGGTTTTCCCAAAGGCTCGTCCAAGGCCACATACCTGATCCGAGCGCTCTGCTCCAATGCCTCGAAATCCGTGAAGTTGGAGATGCGAGGCAACTTAATAACCGCAATCTCTACCAGATCATCCTTTCCTGAGGCCATTTTGTTTGCCTGGATTTTATCTCCCAGGGACACGGAGTCCTCAGAGGGCAGGGTTAGATTGAGATAAGGCATTACACCTAGGACCGGGATTCCAGTTAGCTTCTCCAGCGATTCCAGCCCCGGCTCGAGGATAGCTGGATCTCCTCGGAACTTGTTTATGACCAGACCTTTCACCAAGGAGCGAATTTGGGGTGGCAGCAGCTGCACTGTTCCAAAGAGGCTGGCAAACACCCCGCCGCGTTCGATGTCACCCACCAGGATTATCGGCGCCTGGAGACGTTCAGCAACATAGATGTTAGCGATGTCCCTGTCATACAGATTGATCTCGGCGGCCCCTCCAGCTCCCTCCACAACGATGTAATCATACTTATTCTCCAGCTCGTCCAGGGCACGGTCTACGACCTCCTTCAGGCCGTCTATCCCTTTGTAGTACTCATCTGCGGATTTGTCCGCTACTGGTTTTCCCAGGACTATGACTTGGGATGTTCGGTCGCCCTTAGGCTTCAAAAGGATGGGGTTCATGAACTCGGTGGGCTCGACCCCCGCGGCCCAGGCTTGCATAGCTTGAGCTATACCAATCTCGCTGCCGTTTGACGTGACCCAGGAGTTCAGGCTCATGTTTTGGGATTTGAAGGGTGCCACTCGAAGGCCGCGGTTGCGGAGGATGCGGCATAGAGCAGCCACCAAGGTGCTCTTGCCAGAGTGGGAGGTAGTGCCTAGGACAACGATGAATCTAGCCATATCCTAATCGGGAGGGATATTCAAGTTTATTTGTCTTTTGGAAGGTGAGGTTTTGCAGGAGAGTGAAAAGCTGTTCTTTTCACAAACCTTGCTTCTTTCATTTGTGAGACGTTCGTATCTCTTGCGATATTCTTCGATTACGGCCTCCTTACTTTATGCGAATGACCTGTGTATCTTTGCATAGTTCCGCATCAAAGATTGAAACGAATAACAAGCATTCGCTGCTTTATCATTGTGGTCAATGAGTATGAATCTTTAGGCTTTTGACTATTATTATTTCAATTGAGCTGAACGCTCGTAGCTAGGAAAGACTTTAAATGATTTGAGAGTAATTTGGCAAATTGCATCTGCATTTTCCATCCTAATTGTCTTCCTAATAAGCTATAGTAAGGTCTGGTGGAAATCAGTGCCAGAAGGTGAGGAAATGGTAGTGCTGATTTGTCACGGGTGTGGCTCAGAAAAAGAAGTCTCTCAGCCACCTAAGGAATTCATCTGCGGAGAGTGTGGAGCAGTCAATGTAGTGCCCAGGGATATGTCCAATCCAGACGCCTGTGGATGCCTTTCGCCAACGGGCTTTGAGTGGTGTCTCCCTGCTGGAGTAGTAGAATCTGTCTCAGGTCAGAAGATTTATACTACCGCCCAAGGCACCAAGATGTCAAGGGAGGAGTTCGTTAAGACCTTTGGAGTTGACCCTGAGATCATGCTGGCTAGGATGAGAAAATTGGGTATTGAAGGCAAGCCAGGATTTTATAATACAAGTAGTCTGGGAACGAAATGGTGGGTGGGGAAAAGAAAATGAGATTACTCTTAGTTATCTTTTCCTTTTTTATCCTCTTGAGCCTTGTGCCTGCTCAGACTCCCTTGCAAACTCCTGCTGATATTGCCCTTCAGCATCAGGGGCATACAGTCCAGAAAGTAGATCTCATGAGCATAGATCCTGCAGCTGCCAAGCTTATTACCGAGCAGAATCCTAAGTTGAACGCATTTAAGCCATGGACCTTGCCTGATTCTGGGCGATGGGCTTCAGAGGGTGTCATAAATCAGGGCATAAATGATACAAATAGCACTATACCATTCTCGTTGCAAGACTTCCGCCAGAAAGATGTGCCCCTGACACAAAGTCTTAATCCTGATGCAGGCAAAAGCAAAACTAATCTTCCGACGCTGGATGCAAGCGATTTGAAAGAATATTTTGTTGGAGATATCCCCATCTTGTACGGAAAACCCAATTCAACACCTGCGAATAATTCAACACGACCAGCATCTTGAGCTTTAACTGTGCTACCATATTATCGGATGGGACAATAAGTACAAGTGGCCCAATAAAACCTCAAAAGTTACCTTTTTTTAAATCAAATAATGTTAATGCTCATATATTTAAATGAATGCTTCGCGATTTGCATCGTCTGGGATAATCGGGAAAATCGACTTGAGTTATAACCTAAACTCCGGGCTTGTTAATAACCATGCATCTACGATAGCGAAAAATTCGATATATGGTTATTAAACTTATTACTATGAAATCGGACGTGATTAGACCTTCAGCTATCGTATTTGCCCCCTTATGGTTATTAATATAGAATCAGATAACACATTGTGTTGTGTGTCAATAAGATAAAGACAAAGAATTGATTTATCGCATGTAGTAGACTTACCCAAACAGCGCTCCCATCCCCGCCTCAGCAGCCTCGGCCTGCTCCCTGAATGCCTTGATCACTGCCTCTCCCTCTTCGCCCGTCAGCTCCTTGGCAGGCGACTCGGAGAGCATCTTCTTAGCCTTGAGGGCTAGTTCGTCCCTGACCTTGATGTACATGCAAAAGCCATCCTTGTTTATGCCCATGAACTTGCATTCCACGATCGTAGGTACAATCTCATCGAACAGGTCGTCGTCCAGTACCTTCTTCATAGCCTTCTCGTTTTCTGTGCTGTAAAAGTAAACCATTTCCACTATCTCACCTCAAGATCATCTTTTGCTTTTTTTAGCATATCTGTGCACTTATCCATCAGGTCAGCCGCCTGATTTATCTCTGTGGCTGCCTGCCTGCTTATCTCTTCGATCTGCTTGGCCCTTTCACGAAACGAGCGGCTGTGGCTGACGTTATGCTCTATCCAGTGTTCTAGAAGATGTTGTGCTTCGTGCTTATTCAAATAAGGCACTCTCCCCGGACGTTCCTAATACCCTCGTCTGATCATGTAATCGGCCAGATCCAGCAATAACATCTTTGCGGGCGAGTCGGAAAGGACATCAAGAGCCCGCTTTCCCCGGCTCACCAGATCGGCTGCTCGAGTCCTGGCATAATCTATAGATCCAGCCTCCTCTAGAACATAGAGGGCTTTTTCAATCTCTTGAGGTGAAGCGTCTTTCTTTCCAAAGACATCCACTTCGACGCCATGCTCCAAGGCGTGGATCATTATCAGAGTCTTTTTCCCACCTACCAGATCCCCCCCGCGTCGCTTTCCCAGGACTTTCTCGGGAGCAGTCAGATCCAGTACATCATCATGGATCTGAAAGCCCATTCCGGTAAGCTTGCGGAACTCATCTAGACCTGTAACCTCTTTTGCTGATGCACCTGAGAGCGTAGCGCCCATGCAAGCGGAGGCTCCATAGAGGACGCCGGTCTTCTTCTCGATCATCTCCATATACTCATCCTCGGAGACGCGAGACCTGTTCTCGAACTCCAGGTCCAGCCACTGTCCCTCACATATAGCGGTGCAGGTCTTGGAGAGTATGTTCATGGACTCAAGGATCAACTTTGGTTCCGCAGGTGTATTGCCCAGGATCTGGAATGCCTTGGAGTATAGGGTATCTCCGGCCAGGATGGCTCCCGAGTCACCCCAGATTTTGTGGACCGAAGGCCGACCTCTGCGAATATTTGCATTGTCCATTATATCGTCGTGGATCAGAGTGAAGTTATGGATCAGTTCAATGGACACCGCAGCAGACACGAGGGCCACAGGGTCCCCTCCTGTTGCCTCTGCGGCGATCAGCAGCATTGAAGGCCTGAGCCTCTTTCCGCCGGCATCCACCAGATGCCTGCTGGCCTTGTAAAGCCCCATGGGATGGACGACGGGCAGGAGATCCTCTATCGCCCTGGAAATCATTCCTGCTCGTCTAGCCAGCTCTTCGTCGATCATGATCTTACTCTTGCCGTCGCTTTCACTCTAAGAGAAGCTCCTGGCCGTTTCTCACAAGATGTATATTGGACCCTAGGCTGTAGCCGGTGTCCTCTGCCATCATGAGGTAGTCGCCGTGGCTCACCAAGTTTCCGTGGCTGGGGATTACGTGCTCCGGATTTATCATCCTCAGAAGCTCCCAGTGATCCTCTCGGCAGGCGTGACCAGAGACATGGATGTTGTCGTATATCCTGGCACCTCGCATCTTGAGCTTGGTCGCCACTGTATAGCGGTTGGAGATGTTCAGAGGCTGGGGTATTATGCCGGCACTAAACACGACTTTGTCTCCGGACTCGACCAAGTACTCTGTCTCTCCATTCGCCACTCGACTCAAGATGGCCCCGGGCTCTCCCTGATGGCCGGTCATAATGGGAAGGTACTTATCCTTTCCTTCAATCATGATCCTCTTCAGTGCTTTGTCCACCGACTTTCTGCGGCCGTAGACGGCCAGCCCGTCGTTCCTCTCGGCGTAGCCTGTTCTTACGGCAGTGCCCCAGTACTTCTCCATGGACCTGCCGAGGAGAACTGGCTTTCTGCCCATTTTGTGCGCCGCCTCAATGATAGACCTTATGCGAGCGATGTGGGATGAGAAGGTCGTGACCATTACCCCAGACTTGCTCTCCTCGGTACCCATGAGTACATCCCACACCAAGTCTTTCGCAATCTGCTCCGAAGGAGTCTTGCCGGATATGGACGCGTTGGTGGTTTCAGTTATCAGCGCAACAACGCCCTCCTTTCCGAGAGCTTTGAGCCTGGCAAAGTCCGGCGGCTCACCCAGTGTAGGACTCCTGTCTATTTTGAAGTCGTTAGCATAGAGGATGATCCCTTGACTGGTGTGTATAGCGGCAAAGACACAGTCAACTATGCTATGCTGAACCCTGACGAACTCCAGCTCGATGTCCGGAGTTACCTGGTACTTCTCTCCCGCACACATGGGTTTAACTGGGTTATCTACCCCGAAGATCCTCTCCGATTTTATCTCCTGATCGATCAGGTCCGCTGTAAAAGGCGTGGCTATAATCGGCGCTTTATACTTGTGCGCCAGCTTGGAGATCGCACCAATATGGTCCAGGTGGCCGTGTGTGCAGGCTATCGCCCTTACCTTGCCATCAACGTGGCTCATGATGCTGTCATCGGGGATTGCCCCCATGGCGATCAGGTCGGAAGCGTGAAGGGACTCTACATCCGTATCCTCATGAATCTGGACCCTATCCAGACGGATGCCCATGTCCATAACCACTATGTCTTTTCCTATCTTAATCGCGGTCATGTTCCTTCCGACCTCGTTATATCCACCGACCGCAATAATTCCAATATCCTTCATCTTGCCATCTCTCTGTAAATAGAAAATTTTCTCGTATCAAAGCCTCTCTGCTCCAGGATCTCCCTGGTCCTTCCCAGGATTACGACCTGAGCTGAACGAAGCCTTGAAAGATCCTTGCATCCGGTCAGGAACATTGACATCCTGAGGGCCCTGATGCACTCTTTCAGGGCTTTTTCCACCTCCCTTGGGCCGCGACATGCAGGCGCTAGCAATGGGAGGGCCATTCCTGCCATAGATGCGCCCAAGGCCAGGCTTTTTGCCACATCTATACCGTTTCTAACGCCTCCGGTTGATATAACATCTGCTCCTGCGAATGCGCACTCCACAACACTGACGGGCGTTGGAATTCCCCAGCTCTTGAAGATCCTGCCCATGTGAAGAGACTCTGTGTCTCCTGCTTCCTCTGCCCGGAGAGCCTCCACCGCTGACCAGCTGGTGCCTCCCACCCCCGAGACGTCCACAATTTTGATTCCTGCATCCAGGAGTTCCGAGGCTACCTCACCGGATATTCCGGCCCCGGTCTCCTTGACGATCACAGGAACAGAACTGCGAGCAGAGGTAATAGCTTCCAAGACCCCAGAGGCATCTCTGTCGCCTTCGGGCTGTACAGACTCCTGAAGGAAGTTCAAATGAACGGCCATGGCATCGGCATCTATCATCTCCGCCAGTCTGTCCAGGACCTCTGGACCAGATTCTCTGAGCTGCACGGCTCCAATGTTGCCAACTATGGGCACGTCTGGTGCTACTCCCCTCACCATGGAAAAGGTTTT
This sequence comes from Methanotrichaceae archaeon, assembly GCA_041494285.1. Classification (GTDB taxonomy): domain Archaea; phylum Halobacteriota; class Methanosarcinia; order Methanotrichales; family Methanotrichaceae; genus Fen-7. The sequence goes on along the minus strand of JBGQAL010000006.1, from coordinate 13,271 downwards.
CACTTGCATTGGGTCCTCCAAGGCGGCTCTCTGAGAACCTAGGCCCATGGCCACTCCCATCTCCTGGGCGGCCGCAGCCAGGTTCATGTTGATCTCTCGAGCCTCAGGATGGCCTCCAGTCATGCCCGTGATCATGAGGGGCGCCTCGATCTTCCGTCCAAGGAACAGGCAGCTCGTATCGATCTCCGCCTCGCTGATCTCAGGAAGAGCCTTGTGGATGAGCATCAGGTCGTCAAATGGCTTGGGTTCTGTCTCTACTGACCGGTCTAAGCAGATTCTGATGTGATCCATTTTTCTGCTGGATGTGGTCATTCCTACCTCTCTACCTTTGTTCCCAATACATCTCCCTTCAGAACCCTGGAAATATAGCCATGCTTTGAGGCGTTGAATATCAAAGAGTTTATGCCCGCATCGGCCAGTTTCAGAAGCTTCAGAACCTTTTCTCTCATGCCACCCGTCACATCCGTAGTGGAGCTCCCACCAAGAAACTTCTCTACGGCAGACCAATCATCCCAACCTATCCTTTCGAGGGGCTTTCCTTCTACTAGAACCCCATCCTTGTCAGTGCCCTCAGCCACGATCTCGGCGTCCAATGATCTTGCAAGGTACGGAACTAGATCATCTCCCGAGACGATGCCAGCTCTGCGGGTTATATCCATGGCCACATCTCCGTGCAGAACAGGCAAGAGGCCTTCCTCGATCATCCGCCCGATGGGCTCCAAGGAGAAGCTCTCAATCCTTCCATCTCGCAGAGTAACGCAGGAAAAGGGGTGAATGGGCATGGGGTTTGCGCCAGATCGGGCCAGAGCCTCGACCACCAAGCGATTAAGCTCCACAACAGAACTGTGGGTAACCCTGAGGCCCTCAGGGTTGAATTTTTCCCGAAGCTCGTACTCCTCTGCCTGTACGTGCCCAAAGGACCCGGCACCATGGATTAGGATCAAGTTCTCTGCGTAAGGAGCAACCTCTTCTGCCACACGATTTATTTCTTCAGACCGGGCAAACAATCGACGATTCTTGTCAGTCAGGATACTTCCTCCGATCTTCAGCACTTTAACCAATGGCTAGGCCTCCACCCGCACTCCATCGCAGCCTGTCTTTACCAGGAAGGCCTTACCGCGTGCTTGCATTAGTGCTGTGATCACAGTCTCAGAACCCTTCCTTGGCGGCATGGCAATTATGCACCCGCCACCTCCTGCTCCTGTAAGCTTTGCGCCCAGGGCACCGCCGGTTCCTCTGGCAGCATAGACCAGCTCGCTCAACTCACGGGTACCTACGCCTAGAGCTTCCAATAGCCCGTGATTGAAGTTCATAAGCCTGCCCAGCTCTTCCAGACGGTTGTCCCTTATGAGGGGAACCGCTCTGGTGGATATGGCTCCGATGGCACAGAATATGGGTTCGACAATGTCCGGATACGTTGACCTCATGTCCTGGACCTTGTGCACCTCTGACCTAGTATCGTGCTCCTTTTCTGTATACCCTACCACCAACTCCATTTTAGGGAGATCGATCCTTTGAACCATTCCAGATACTAGCATGTACCCGCCGAAAGTGGACAGTGCAGTGTCCATGGGGCTGCCGAGACCCATCTGCACAGTCTTCTCTATCCTGTGGGCACAAGATGCTATCTCTTCCCTGGTCAAGCCCGTGTTCTTGTGTTGGTTGAGAGCCGCCAGAGTGGCAACCACGATCGCGGCCGAGGAACCAAGGCCTGCAGCGGGAGGAATATCCGAATCGACTATCACCCTAATGTCATTGGCTTGAAACTCTTTTAGAACAGCAGAAACGTATCTCAAAGCGTTTCGGGCTCCAGACGAGCAGACCTCTCCCGTCACTAGATCCAATGAGAATCCCATCAGCATCAGGTTACTGGCCTTTACTTCAAGCTTGCCGGGGAGGTCTTCAATGGTCACATTAGCCCGGAGGTCAATGGCTGACCCCAGGGCAGTAATGCCAGAGACGACGGCATGCTCTCCGAACAGTATGACCTTGCCGGGAGCAGATGCCTTGGTCAAGAGACCTCCGTTACGTGAAAGCAATGGCTCCGTAACCTACGACCTGACTGTAGTCGCCGGTGACATCTCCGCTTGTCGCGTATCGAAGGAGCTTGCCGCTGGTAGCACCCAAAGCCCGTGAGGCCGTGATGGCGGCGGCGATGGGCCCGTAGCCGCATGCTGTGGCTTCATACCTGTAGACCCTGGAGTAGAGTTCCGGAATGTCCATTCTGAGAATAGCCTCGATCAGGTTGGCATCTACTTTTCTCGCCAACTCCTGAGGTTCATAGTGCGTGAAGTCGCTGCTGGCTACGAATGTGCAGTCCCTCTTCAGATCTCGGGCAGCTTTGCCTATGGCCTCGCCCACCTCCGTTGCGGTCTCCTCGTCCTGCAGTCCCATGGCTATTGCCAGGATCTTGAAACCAGCAAACCTATACTGAAGAAAAGGCAGTTGAACCTCAATGGAGTGCTCGTGAAGGTGAGCGGAGTCTTCCTGATCGATTATAGTGCCCGCAAGAGCGTCAGCCATCTCCAGGTCAGTCTCAACGACGCCCAGAGGCGTTCTCCAGGAGTCCCCGGACAGAGCTACAGGCGCTCCCAGACCGTGATGGTTGGGACCAAGGATGACATAGGTCTGCCTTTTGGGAAGCCGGGCGTAAACCTCCGCTGCAACAGATCCCGAATAGACGTAGCCTGCATGAGGAACTACAGCCCCAAGCGCGGGAAGCTCCTCTGAGGCTACGCCTTTAAAGAGCTCGTCCAGCTGGAGCTTAAGATCCTCGGGGTCTAGGGGATAGAACTGGCCCGCCACAGCCGGAGACCGCATCCCGATCAAAACTCCATCTCAAAGTCGGAGATAGTGTACTTGAACCGGTCTTCCTCGCCACGCTCACGCAGCACCTGTCTGGCCAGGAGCCAGTAGATCAGAGTCAGAGCCTTTCTACCCTTGTTGTTGGTTGGTATGACCAGGTCCACGTTGGAGATCATATTGTTGGTGTCACAAAGGGCTATCACTGGAATTCCGGAATCCACAGCCTCGTTGACCGCTTGGGCGTCGCCGCTCGGGTCAGTGGCTATCAGGGCGTCCGGTTCTGTAAATCCATAGAAATCGGGATTGGTCAGAGTGTTGGGTATGAACCGTCCTACGTTGGACTTGGCTCCTATTGCCTTGGCAAACATTGTAGCGGGCCGCTGACCGTACTGCCTGGCTGAGACAACCAGGATCTTGGATGGATCGTACTTGGCCAGGAACTTGGCAGCCAAGCGGATGCGCTTATCTGTGGACTGAACATCCAGAACGTACAAACCATCTGTTCGCACTCTGTAGATGTAAGGCATCATGTCGTTCGTCTTCTGCTGAGTGCCGATGTGCACACCAGCAGCAAGGTACTCGTCTATGGGTATGAGAGTTTCGTATTCTCCCACTACCTTTATCACCTCATCTTCTTCCAACTAATTCACCTACCTGTTTGCTATCGCCCGTTTCACGGTGATGGGTACTACCCCCAGTCTCATCTCTTCTAGCGCTATTTCGAGGGGGTCCATAGATGCGGTATCGATAAATACCGGGGCGCCCATGAAAATCTGCAGAGCCCGTGCTCCTACTATTCTGGCACGTTCATATCTTGTATACTTCTCACCCTTCAAATAGCCACCTCAAAAGGAAGAGCATGATGGGGTTGCTGAGATTCGAACTCAGGTCACAGCGTCCCGAACGCTGTAGGATGGACCAGGCTACCCTACAACCCCCTTCTTACTGGTACCGCCTTAGCGTTTCCACTATTTCCACATGGGCAAGGAGCATGCGCCTGCAACAATAGCTATCTATGCCCAGATCGTCGAGGACTTTGTCGGGAGGTTCAGTTTTTATGCGCTCCCGGTATTCCTCCCATACATTAGAGATTACTTTCCCGCAGGAAAAGCACCTGACTGGAATCAAGCCATTTCACCTGTAGGACTTCTGGAACTTGGATCTTGCACCATGACCGCCGAACTTCTTCTTCTCCTTCTGCCGATGGTCGCTGACCAGGAGGTTTCTATCGTACTCAGTGTAAGCCTCTTTAAGTCCAGTGTCTCCAGTCCACTCAACTATCCCTTTGGCAATGGCAGTACGAACTGCATCCGCTTGCCCTATGGTCCCGCCACCGCTGACTGTTACATCGATATCGATGCCCTGAACCAGCTTGTCGGCTATCGTCACGGCATCCATGATCTTCATCTTGGCCAGCTTGGGCTCATAAATCTCTAAGGGCATTTTGTTGATCCGGACCCTGCCTTTTCCATCCTTCAGCGTAGCCCTGGCAGTAGCAGTCTTCTTCTTGCCGGACGAGTTGATTATCTTCATAAAGAACCTCTCAGAAATGTGCGCCAAGCCTCTTGCTCAGATCGCCCAGCTCGATAAAGTTGGCACTGCTGGATCCTCTGACCTTTGCGGCCTGGGGTTGTTCGAACTGCTGTCCCGACAGATCCCTGGGAACGCCGATATAGATCCTGAGCCTGGACATGGCATCCCGTCCGCGTCTTAGCTTGTAGGGTAGCATGCCTCTTACAGTCCTCTTCATTATCATCTCAGGTCTTCTGGGGAAGTAAGGGCCTCTCTCCTTGTGCCCTCTGTCACGGCAAGCGAAGTACTCTTCGTAAATGCTCTCTCTGCGGCCAGTGATTATGGCCTTCTCAGCGTTGACGATCTTGATCTCGTTTCCTGCCAAAAGCTGCGTCGCGACCACTGAAGCCAGACGCCCCATGACCAATCCAGTTGCATCAACTATCATGAGATCACCTCAAAATCTTTATGCCGGAGCCCTTGGGGTGCTCTTGCATCAGGCTCTCTATCTTGAGGCACTTTCCGCCGGCCGATTCTATCTTGGAGATTGCCTGGCCACTGAATCCCAGGGCAGCCACAGTCACGCTATGCTCCAGGTCGCCTGAGGCCAGCACCTTTCCGGGAACGAGAACAGTATCGTTAGGACTGGTATGCCTGTTGATCTTGCTTAGGTTTACTGCAGCGTAGTTGCGTTTGGGCTTCTCCAGCCGCCTAGCGACGTCGCGCCAGAGGCCAACATTATTATTACGGGATGCCGCCTTCAAGTCGCCAATGAGGCGGACCAACCTCGGATTTGTCTTAGCTATCGCTTTCATCTTGAATCCTCCGCAAGGCCTCTTTCGGGCCCACTCACGCGCTGCACGCACGTTCGAACCTTCGGGTTCATGCGCCCCGGGACTCCTGCCCCAGGTGCGGAATGATTAACCGACTCTTCACCAGTATTTAAGAGTTTTCACCATTTGCACCTTGCTGTGCTTTTTGACACGGGCCAGCACCAAGACGGTCAAAGGCTACCCCATTCAACGGCCAATCCTGCAATGCCTGCCTCAGTAAGCTATTAATCCTTTACATGTAATCCTTACATGTTAAATTAAGTCCAACAGTTACTATCATCATCTCTCAATCAGCTATGATCGACGTTATAATAATCCTTTGTGCCTCTGCGGGACTGATCTTGGGGGCTATCAGTGGGCTTACCCCTGGCCTGCATGTGAACAACTTCGCAGCCATGCTGCTGGCGGCTTCACCCATTTTGATGTCCTACGGCCTTTCTCCCTATCATGTGTCAACGATCATTCTGGCGGCGGCCATCTCCCAGACCTTCTTCGACGCCATCCCTGCGGTGTTCGTGGGAGCACCCGACTCGGACACAATTCTGACGGTCCTGCCCGGCCACAGCCTCATGCTCGAAGGACGGGGGATAGAGGCCATCAGGCTATCGGCAATAGGCTCGGCAGGGTCCATCATTGCCGCTATGCTCCTGGTCTTTCCTCTATCCTGGACCTTCTCTCGTTACAACGATCTTTTGATGAAGTACGTTGGAGTCCTGCTGCTGGTCATTGCTCTTTTCATGATCAAGACAGAGAACGGCCCAGTGATTGAGGGCCAGGGGTCGCTGGTCCATTTGAAGTACAAAATCTTGGCGATTCTGGTCTTCCTGACAAGCGGTTTCCTGGGAAGCTTCGCCTTCAACCACGAGAGCATGTTCCAGTCACCTCTGGGCTTGCAGACCCAGCCCATGCTGCCCCTTCTATCAGGGCTCTTTGGAGCATCCTTTCTGATAATCAGCCTATCTTCAGGGACAAGCATCCCGGAGCAGAAGGATACTGGTCTGCACATCCCTGCTGGCTCTCTGGCCAGGTCGGTCTTACTTGGCAGCCTGGGCGGATCGGTGATTGCCTGGATTCCTGGGGTGTCGCCGTCCATCGCTGCCATGGCCACGCGCTTGGGTGCTCCCTCCACCGGAGAGGAGTTTCTTGTCTCCATCTCCGGGGTGAACACCGCAAACGCATTGTTCTCCTTGGTGGCCCTTTACGCCGTGGACAAGCCCAGGAGCGGGGCATCTGCAGCCATAAAGGAGCTGATCACCATGAACTGGGACATCCTTGTTCAGATGCTGGTGATAATAATAGCCGTCGGTGCAGCCTCTTATATTGCGGCCATAGGATCGGCACGGGTCTTTGCCAGAGTGATATCACGGCTGAACTACCCTCGGCTCTGCCTGGGCGTGCTGGCGGGCCTGACGGCCATGACCCTGGCCTTCACAGGATGGTTTGGGCTGTTCATCTTCGTCATCTCAACGATAGTGGGGATGATCTCACCATTGGCTGGAATCCGGAAGACTCACGCCATGGGAGTGCTGATGCTGCCGCTGATTGTGCATTACTTATAATTTAATACTTGTGATTATCAATTAACGCAATTTGAACTCAGCTATCCATCATTGCTAAGCATGGATTACTTTCGGCCTGCCCTGGTCCTATTTATATACTTTAAAAGCACTAAAAACGCTTGTCGAGATTAGATGGAAAAAGATGGCCGAAATACATGAAGGAGTTGGCAGTTACGGGAGATGATTTTGATAGAATGAAGGATTCAGAATTGCGAATTATGAAGGCAATGCCAGGAGTCGATTATACCTCGGCGATAGCTCCAGGTATAACAGACATCACTGGAGCAATGAAAATGCAGGATGATTTAGCTTTTGCATCTAAAAGCTTGTGCGATGGTCTAAAATCAACGGTAGGGAGCGATTATGCATCAGCGATAGCTCCAGGTATAACAGACATCTCTGGAATAATTAAAGAGCGCAAGACGATTTAGCTTTTGTTTCATCATTGCGAACGTCTGAAATCTTGTGCGATGGTCTAAATTCAACGGTAGGAATCGATTATGCATCAGCGATGGCTCCAGGTATAACAGACATCTCTGGAATAATGAAAGCGCAACATGATTTAGCTTTTGCATCTAAAGCTTGTGCGATAGTCTAAAATCAGCGGTAGGAAGCGATTATGCATCAGCGATGGCTCCAGGTATAACAGACATCTCTGGAATAATGAAAGCGCAAGACGATTTAGCTTTTGCATCTAAAAGCTTGTGCGATAGTCTAAAATCAACGGTAGGAAGCGATTATGCATCAGCGATGGCTCCAGGAATAAGCAGTGTTCTTGAGACTATAAAAGTACCTGATTATTCAGCGTTAGACCATTTGGATAAGACAGAACATTATCCGACAAATCTAAAGAAAATAAGAAATTCTGAACTTCGCTTAATTAAGCCAAATCATTCAATTCGAGAAGACTTATTACTTTCTATCAAGAACCGAGAAGATTCAATTTTTTGTAAATATATCTGCGAAACACTTAAATTACTCCCCTTATGTAACGACGCCGCAAAAATTGCAAAAAAATCTGAGATATTTAAGCCTACAAATAAGGCAGTTGATGCGATCTTAGATCTCTCGCTGTTTGTCCCAAGAGATAAAGAGGATTTTGGACAATTTATAGATAAACTATATACTATTTTTTATGAAGGGGCGGGAGATGACAAGTTACGCTTTTTGCAAGAAAATGGAGGCGTTTTAGAAGGATCCGAATGTGAATTCATTTGGTGTATAAGCAACTAAGAAACAAGTGGTTGCGTCACGATCCGGATCATGGTAATGAGAAAAAAATCATTAAATCTAGTCAATCGCTACGGGATGCATTTGGGTGGCTTGGATTAAATCAAATACCTACTGAACCGGAAGATTTTGTGTATATGTATTCCAAACTTAGCAAAGAAGCAAGGAGATTTTTGGAATGTTTGCTCGAAAAAGTAAAAGAGATATCGTAAATAAATACCCCTTAAAATTACACACCCTATTGCAATAGCTATATCTGTTACAGTTATGTAGCCTCAATATACTCACTGCTGCAGATAATGGGCCCGCAGATTTGATCGCAACTTCCGGGATGACATCCCGGACCTCCTCCAGCAAGATGTGTTCTATGGACATCTAATGCTGGGTGTTCTTATCCTGTAATAAAAAACATCTTTGATACCTTCAGAATGCGTTGTTCCTGTACTGGATCTCCCGGGACTTGATGCATTGCGGAACATCATTAGATCTAACATTATCGATGGCTTCAAAAGCAATGAACGAGATATTTTAATAACCCGTTCAAAAGCGACTTCCATTACAGCAAAGGTGAATCCATGCCCCGTTCATCAAATATCGCCGAGAAGCGTCCCTCCCTAGAGGAGATTAAGTCAACCCTCCGAAGGATAATGCCCGATATCCAGGAGCGCTACAAAGTGAAGTCTCTGGGAGTCTTCGGCTCCTATGTTCGTGGAGAAGCCAGGCAGACCAGTGATTTGGATTTATTGGTGGAGTTCGAGCAGGCTCCGACCCTCTACGAGCTCATACGTATGGAACGCTATCTCAGCGAGCAAGTGGGCATCAAGGTAGACCTGGTCATGAAGAAGACTCTGCGGCCGTATGCAGGAAAGCGCATCCTGGAGGAAGTGGTAGCTATTTGAAGGATAAAAGGGATTTCCGGGACTATCTGCTGGACATTTTGCGATATGCAGAGATTGGCGAGAGAATAACAATCGGGGTAGACTTTGAGACCTTTTGCAGCAACGAAGAGAAAGCCCTCTCTGCCGTTCAGGTTCTGGAGATCATCGGGGAGGCATCAAAAGGTTTACCCAAATCCCTCAAGAATAGATATCCCGAAGTTCCCTGGAGCGAAATGGCCGCAACCCGAGACAAGCTCATCCATGCGTACCATTTGGTTGATTTGGAAGTAGTCTGGCGCACTCTGAAAGAGGATATTCCGCCGCTCAAGAAATCCATGACGAGAATCCTGGATGATATCGGGAAAGAAGGTTTCAAGCCCAAGAAGGAAGACGCTCATAAAGAATGCTAGCAAAAAAAGCTCTCTATCAGGTCCAGCGATGTGGCCTCCATCCCGCACTGCTGCAGATGATGAGCCAGCAGGTTCGACCGCTCTCCTCCGGGATGATAGACCAGCACCTCCTGCGGCGAGACGTGCTCCACCATCTTCATCAGCCCACGGAAATCAAGGTGGTCACTGATCATGATAGTTTGGTAGGACATATCTCTCCTGCCTGTGAGCATGTACTTGTTGTTACCCCGAACCTGGTTCAGGTTCCAAGGGGTAACCACGTTGGTGCAGTCCTTCTGGACATCGACGTAAGGCCCGGAGTCAGCCATGAGCTCTCTGGTCAAGGCAAGGCTTTCAGAGTCCATGCCTATCTCGCCCTTGTATCCCATGCCCCGGATCAATGCAACGGCACGCTGGGCCTTGCCGAAGGCGTAAGCTCCGAAGGATGCACCTGACTCCAAGGCCTCGAAGAAGCCGGCCAGATCATCATCAAAGATGCAAGATGGGTCCCAGGGATCGCCGTAGTTGGCCTCCGAGATCAGAAAATCGCAGCGCGGAAGAGCGCTGTAGTCTTTGACATCGCCAGTGACCAGAATCCTGGTCCCGACTTCCGTCTGCCAAGAGAAGGCTGCAGAGCCTATGGTGTGCCCAGTGGGATGGGTCTTGACCTCCACGTCTCCTACCATTATGCTCTCTCCAACGGAGAAAGTCCGACCATGATATTTGCGGCCGTAGCGTATCTCCAGTGCCCGGGCGGTCTCCACCGAGGCCACGGATCGTTCGGAGAGCATGGCCGACTTGCCGTAGTGATCGCTGTGAGCGTGCGTTATAAGGTAAGCATCGGGCTGGACGCAGGCCTTGGGCGACCGGCTGGTGTCGATGGAGAAAAGATGGGAATCGAACTTTATGGACAGATGCGGCGCAGGTTTGCCGTGGCTGTTAAGCCTCCTCACAGGCTCCGCGCCCAGGTCCATGAGTTACACCTTATTTCAGGGCGGCATCCAGGGCCGCGGTCAGCTCTTCTTTCGAGGTGACGCCCGTCCACTTATTGAGCTCTTTCCCATCCTTCTCCAGGACCAGCGTCGGCACGACGAAGATCCCATACTTCGAAGCCAGATCGTTCTCTTTGTCCACGTTGATCTTCTTGATCTCAGCTTTTCCTTCGAAGGCGGCCTTTATCTCTTCCAAAATAGGCCCCTGCATCCGGCAGGGTCCACACCAATCAGCGTAAAAGTCCATCAGAATCGGTTTAGCCATTTTGTACCCTCCTTAGAGCTATCACACCCATCTCTTCAAAGAATCTAACAGTTCATCCTATATCAACATTCTATATCAAACAATATCGAACTTCACCCCGATCTTGAATATCCTGACCGTGGGCAACACTAGGAGCTTTCGGCCGGTCCTTGATCTTATCTCGGTCAGGATCTCCTGAATCCTACCCTCCTTGGCGGATACCGTAAACCACATGTCATAGCCAGAGTCGTTCGGTCGCAGGTAGTTGTGAGAAACCTCTTCGTACCGGTCAACAACATCCGCTACCCCCTGGGCCTCTTCTTCGGAGACCTTCACTGCTACCAGAACGCCGGACAATCCCAGCTTCCTGATGTCCAGGATGGGACCCAGCCGGCGCACCAGCCCGTTCCTCTCCAGCGTCTCCATCCTGCTTATTACATCATCTTCATCTAGACCAAGCTTCTCACCCAAGGCCCGGAAGGGCCTGCTGACCAGGGGAAACTCCTTCTGTACTTCGGCCAGGATCCTTAGGTCTGTATCGTCCATCAGGCCGCCTCATAGTTGCACATGGAGTCGGATTCGAGGTAGTCGCCATTCTTGGCAAAAGCCCTTGCCCTGCATCCTCCGCAGGTGGTGCGATAGCCGCATTCTCCGCACTTTCCTTTGAGCTTCCGCTCCCTTAATGCTTTAAAAACAATGGAGTTCTCCCAGATCTCACTAAAACTCTGCTCTCTGACGTTCCCGGCAAGCATCGGCAGGTAGCCGCACGGATAGACCTCCCCTCGTCTGGAGATGAACGCGAAACTCGTTCCGGCCAGACAGCCTCCGCTCCGCCTATTGCTACCGGGTCGTGCTATCCTTGCAAACTGGGGGGCGCAGGTGACCTGCACCTCGATGGTTCTTCTGGACCGCTCGAGGTCTATCAGGCGAAGCAGCTCTTCTTGCATTTTGGGGGAAATAAGATCCCCCTCTTTGCCTCTCCCAGTGGGAACCAGGAAGAAAAAGTGGAGGGCCTTTGCCTCTAGACTATCCGCCAGATCAAAGATGGGCAGTATGCACCGCGCATTTCTTTTCGTAATAGTGAAATTGATCTGAAAATCTACCTTGCCACAAAGGTTCTCTATTCCTTTCATGACCTGCAAGTAGCAGCCCTGGCCACGAGCAGCATCGTGTTCTTCTGGAGTAGCTCCATCTAAGCTGATGCTTATTCTGCTTACTCCCGAGGAGGCTATCTTGTCAACGATCTCTGGTGTGAGAAGAGTCCCATTTGTGGCCAGAGAAACCCTCAGGCCACGTGAAACCGCGTGCCGGGACAGGAGAAAAATATCAGGTCTCAGCAGGGGCTCGCCTCCGCTGAGAATCAGCAAGGGCTCGAGAGTAGCTACATCGTCTATGAAGGCCAAGGCCTCCTTTGTGCTAAGCTCTTCCGGATCGGGCTCTGCCTTTGCCCTAGCCCGACAGTAGCTGCACTTCAGGTTGCAAGCAGACGTGGTCTCCCAGGCTACGATCAACATTAAAGCATGCCTTTCTTGTGCAGCAGCTCTGCGTTAAGGATACTAGCGCCTGCTGCCCCGCGAACGGTGTTATGGCCCATAGCTATGAACCTGATACCGGACCTGATCCTTCCCACAGAAACGGACATGCCGTTACCCCTGTTGCGGTCAAGACGTGGCTGAGGCCTATCCACCTCATCCTTGACTATTAGAGCCTTCTTGGGCGATGTTGGCAGGTCACCCAGACCAGGGTCGAAGTCGAGCATTGCCTGTCGAACATCCTTTGGAGTGGGGTTGTCCCTCATGGTGACCCAGACAGCTTCGGTGTGTCCATCCATTACCGGCACCCTGTGGCAGCTAGCGCTGACGCTGAAATCCGCGGGCACTATCTTCTCTCCATCGAAGGCCCCCAGAATCTTCTGAGGCTCAATCTCCACTTTCTCCTCCTCGCCTCCGATGTAGGGGATGACGTTGCCGAGGATTGCCATGGACGGGACTCCCTCGTAGCCTGCTCCGCTCACAGCCTGCATCGAGGCAACGTGAACGGTCTGGATTCCGAACTTCATGAGCGGTTTCAGGGCCAGAGTGAACATGACCGTCGTGCAATTGGGGTTGGTTGTGAGGTAGCCTTCCCAGCCCCTCTTCTCCTGCTGCACTTTTATCAGATCCAGGTGCTCGTAGTTGCACTCGGGGATGAGCAGCGGCACATCAGATACCATGCGGTAAGAGCTGGTGTTGCTTGCTACGGCAAAGCCTGCGGCTGCGAAGGCTGGCTCTGCAGTCTTGGCCTCATCCGCAGGAAGCGCCGAGAAGACTATGTCCGCATCGACCTCTTTCGGGTTCACGTTCACTACTGTCATCTCGGCTACGTCTGCGGGAAGCTCGCTCTCCAGCCGCCACCTGGCTGCTTCCTTGTACTTCTTGCCTGCACTCCTTTCGGAAGCGGCTATGCTGGTAATCTCGAACCACGGATGGTTTTGTAATCCCTCGATGAAACGCTGTCCTACTGCGCCGGTGGCGCCTAAGACGCCCGCTTTGATCTTGGCCATCAATAATCACCTGAACTGGTGTGGCCTTACTTGCAGGGGTGTATATATTTTTTCTCTGGACTGCTTCTGGAGGACAGCCCGGGAAACGAAAAAAAGACCTGGATACCAAGGCGCCGAGAAAAATAGAAAAAAGAGGAAGCAGACATCACCGGCAGCCGCAGCCGCACTTTCTGTCCTGCAGGCTGTACTCGTCGGCGAACTCATTGTTCACGCCCACAACCTCTTCATTGAAGAGCTTGAGATTGTCAGGAACGGTTCCTAGGGCATCAGCCTTATCCTGGGAGTCC
>JBGQAL010000070.1:0-13189 GCA_041494285.1 Methanotrichaceae archaeon | reverse complement strand
TATTTACTATGCAACGATCCAGAACAACCTTGGAAATGTCTATACTGGCCTTTCGGAGTTACAGGACAAAGAAGATAACCTGAATAAAGCCATCAAGGCATTTGAAGAAGCTCTGAAAATATACACTATTGAAGACTATCCTATTTACTATGCAACGATCCAGAACAACCTTGGAAATGTCTATACTGGCCTTTCGGAGTTACAGGACAAAGAAGATAACCTGAATAAAGCCATCAAGGCATTTGAAGAATCTCTGAAAATACGTACTATCGATAAGTATCCTATTGACTATACAACGGTCCAGCACAACCTTGGAATTGCCTATACTGGCCTTTCGGAGTTACAGGATAAAGAAGATAACCTGAATAAAGCCATCAAGGCATTTGAAGAAACTCTGAAAATAAGAACTATCGAGAACTACCCTATTGATTATGCATCTATCCAGGACTGTCTTGGATTTGCCTATACCGGCCTTTCGAAGGTTAGGGATAAAGAAGATAACCTGAACAAAGCCATCAAGGCATTTGAAGAAGCTCTAAAAATATATACTATCGATAAATATCCTATTGACTATGCATCGACACAGAACTATCTTGGAGTTGCATATGATGACCTTTCGGGGGTTCGGGATAAAGAAGATAACCTGAACAAAGCCATACGGGCATTTGAAGAAGCTCTAAAAATATATACTATCGATAAATATCCTATTGACTATGCATCGACACAGAACAACCTCGGAAATGCCTATGGTGAATTTTCGGAGGTTAGGGATAAAGAGAAAAATCTGAATATAGCCATCAAGGCATTTGAAGAAGCTCTAAAAATATATACTATCGATAAATATCCTATTGACTATGCGCGGACCCAGAACAATCTTGGAAATGCATTAGGGGCAGCCAACCAAACTGCATAACTACTCATCTTTGTGACCAACACCATGAAAGAGAGTCGCCTGGCTTAAGGAAGTCACAGAAACGGTTAATAGGTATTTTCCAGATCAGGTAAAAAGATGAGATCAAGGCGTTGATCGGCAACCCTAGATGATAAGGCCAGGCATGACCACCTAGTTAGCTTGGTTGATTCGATGCTCTCTCTGCATGAGCAACTTGCAAAAACTAGAACCAGCCATGAGCAGACATTGCTCCAGCGCCAGATCGAGGCCACTGATGGGCAGATCGACAAGCTGGTGTACGAGCTTTACGGGCTGACTGATGAGGAGATAAAGATAGTTGAAGCACAGTAAGTTGCCGTCCCTCACCGAAACTTTTTAGAGCATCAAAAAAAGAGATTCGACGGCAAAATTCTTACTTCTTCGCCGGAACATCCAACGATACTGTTTTTATGGCGGCCTTGATTTTCTTTTCAGTATCCGCCGAAATTTCCTTCAAGCCGTGGGCTTCAGCAGCGTGAGTCTTCGCATGTTTCATGACCTCCGCTTCAGTCTTTGCGCGTACCTGGAAGCCGCACGCCATACCCACATCGCTACAAGACAGTTGCTTATACTCTTCTGTTACCATAATTACAACTCCTACTCCATATCCGCTTTTGCATGTTCCATCTTATTCACTACATCGGCCTTCGCCTTCTTGGCATCAGCCTTTTTCTCTACATTATCATCTATCATTTTTTGATTCCTCATTTTGTGATTCTAGATCTAATAGGATGCCATTAAATAAAAAGCTTTTGGTATCAAAATATTAAAGTGCCATAAGCTATATACATATAAAGATCAATGAATTGAAATGCGGATCAAAACTACATTGAATCAAAGCCCTCGGAAGGACGACAGAATCCATGCCTTAGCCAAGGCAAAGGAGTTGGGGTATAAGGGCTGATCCCAACTCCCATAAGTATGCGTAACCTGTAGACCAGCTCCTTAATTTTTTGACTTCTCCAAGCCAGGCACTAATTTATAAATACCTTTGAGATCTACAACTCCATTACCCTCAGCGATAGATTCTATATCAACCGAATCGATATTCTACCCGACACAATATACCAATAGCAAGAAAGCTGATATGATCGTTTTCGGCACGCCAGTTTACTGGTACGGTCCTACAGTAAAGATGAAGCTCCTCATCGATCGGATGCGACCGTTCATCATCAGCGGAAAGCTGAAAGGCAAAGAGGGGTGTTGGTACCTTCACCGCCAGCTATGCTGCGAGGTGCGCCGCCGCTCGTTTGACTGCGTTTGCCCATGACCCTCATCATGGGTATATAGAGTCAAAGATTTCGGGACTATACAGCTTCCAATCCAGAAGGAAACCGTAAACTTTAGACGGCCTAAGTTCAATGTCTAATCATGAGAGTATCTCTGATTCTCGCTCACCCCAAGCCGGGAAGCTTCAACCATGCCATAGCCCAAGCGGCATTACAAACCTTAAGGCAGAATGGCAACCACGTCTCTTTTCACGACCTCTGCCAGGAAGGCTTTGATCCCGTTATGCCCTACGGAGAGATTTCCAAAGGAGCTTCTGTAGATCCCGTTATCCAAAAGCATTGCCATGAGATCGCCCATGCTGAAGGAATAATAATTGTCCATCCCAACTGGTGGGGTCAGCCCCCGGCCATTTTGAAAGGCTGGATCGATCGGGTAATTAGGCCCGGAGTGGCTTATGAATTTTTGGAGGGCGACAGCGGCGAGGGCGTTCCGCGAGGTTTGCTCCAGGCTAAAGCTGCCCTGGTCTTCAATACGTCTAATACCACGCCAGAGCGGGAGCTAAAGATCTTTGGCGATCCCCTGGAGACTCTGTGGAAGAACTGCATCTTCGATCTCTGCGGGGTCAAAAACTTTTACCGGAAGACCTACTCAATTATTGCGACCAGCACCATGAAAGAGAGAGTCGCCTGGCTCAAGGACGTCACAGAAACCGTTAATAAGTATTTTTCAAATCAGGTAGAAAGATGAAGATCCAGGCGTTGATCGGCAGCCCGAGAATTGGGAGCAACACAGACATACTGGTGGACCGGGTACTGCAGGGAGCTAAGAGCTGCGGTCACGCGACCGAGAAGATCTGCCTCTACGACTACCAGATCTTGCCCTGTATCGACTGCCGCAGGTGCAAGAATGATGACTTCACCTAGCGTCCTGTTGGATGGGATGGCGGAGATCGATCCAGGCTTGAGGTGATGTTAGCAGGTCTGCACTGGTATCGGCTGTTCGACAAAAAATTTATTGGCCTCGATCTATCTCCTCATCATCCTACAACTCTAAATGCACCCACTTGGGCAACTTGATCCAACTGGTCTTGCAGCTCCCCTGTGCTGCTGTCATAGTATCCATATAAATAAAAATCAGCTTGGTAGGGTCCTAGCTCCGCATCATAAGGAATATGCAAACGAGGGCCAACAAACCATGTGGCGTCGCCTGGTTCCGCAAATACTGACTCTGGCGGCGCAGTGTACCACCGGCCCGTTCTATCCATCACTTCGTATGAGACCCAAAATTGATGGCCTGCATCGCCCGTATTTTTTATCCAGACATGGGCATCTGCCTGATCTTGCCCACGGTGCCAGTTTCCAGATGGAAAATCTTGCGAGTCTATCTGGGCCGAGATTGTGCCTGCGCTTACAGATTCCACGCTTATACACAGTAGTAGCAAAAAAATACCCACTAAGACTCCTTTCATTTCTAAACCACCTAAATTTCGATTTGACACGATTACACTCCTACTTATTTTTGATTCTTAACGTAAGTCCGTACCTATACTTAATAAATTTTTTGCTTTGATATGCATTATGTTAAGAAAATCTTATTTCATAGATACAATTTTGGAAAATATTATCGATTTGATTAGTCTTAATTGGAAGTTCTTCGCTTAACTTTTAATTGTGCTTTATTGCATTATAGGTAATTATTTTGAACATACCAATCGTTGCTATGCCCCACAATGGTCTTATCAATGGCGGGCACATAGCCAAAAAAACAGCCGATGGCAGAGCAATCTTGCAAGAAATTTTAAACTTTAAGCACTAAGAGATAGAGTTCGCTTGGCTTAAGGACGTCACAGAAACGGTTAATAGGTATTTTTCAAATCAGGTAGAAAGATGAAGATCCAGGCGTTGATCGGCAGCCCCAGAAAGGGAAGCAACACGGACATGCTGGTGGACCGGGTACTGCAGGGAGCCCAGAGCTGCGGTCACGCGACCGAGAAGACCTACCTCTACAACTACCAGATTTTGCCCTGTCTCGACTGCCACAGGTGCAAGAAGACAACTTCACCTGCGCTCTGTTGGATGGGATGTCGGAGATCTATCCCAGGTTTAAGTTGCCAATTTGATGGTCTACGGCACACATAGAGTTGAAATTGCTTATGGCAGAGTAAAGGATACAGTGCATCCCTTCCCAAGCTCGGACTCTATCCATATATGCCCACCATGGACTTCGATGATCCTCTTGACTATTGCCAAGCCGGCGCCTGTTCCCTCGCTCTTTTTATCTATCTTATAGAACAGCTCGAAGACTTTATCGTGCTGACTGGGATCTATTCCAATGCCGTTGTCCTTGACAAAGAAGACGTTCTTGTTTCCTTCAATCCTTCGCCCGATCTCTATCTCCGGCCTATCCTGCGACCCCATGTACTTTATACTATTTTCCATGAGATTAACCAGTACCTCAGCTACCCTCATCCGGTCAACATGAACTACAGGCAAATCCATAGCGACAGATAACTTGACTCTTTTGGACTTGATCTTCTCCCTCGTCTGGCTTAGTGCATCTTCGACAATCTCACTGAAAGGCGCATCCTCCGGAGGATTTACGATGCGACCAATGCGGGATAGTTCTAAAGTGTCCTGAAGAAGTCCGTCCATCTTGGTAATGGCTTCACCAACTATATGGAGGTCGGTATCCAATTGTTTCAGCTCACCCTTTTCTGCATCCTGCTTTAGGAATCCCAATAAACCACTGACGCTTATCAGTGGTGTTCTCAGGTCGTGGGAAACTGTGTAGATGAACCTCTCCATCTCGGCATTTTTCCTGGCAAGCTCCTCCGTCCGATCCTTGACACGCTGCTCAAGCTCACAATGTGATCTGAGCAGTTCTTCTTCCATTCGCTTACGTTCAGAGATGTCTCTCGAAATGCCTTGAATACCAATTGGTTGACCTTCATGGTTCCGCAGAAAAGCAGTTTTTATTTCTACCCAGATTGTATGCCCATCCTTACAAATTTCTTCTATCTCGAACGTCCGCGACCTCGACAGGTCCTTTTGAGGCATTTTTTCCGTCTCCAATTCCTTCGCGAGAACCCGCATAACTATTTCTAGAGAGCTTGGAGTTAGGATTTTTTCCAGCGTCAATGCCATTGCTTCTTTATCACTGAAGCCGGTCATGCGAGTATTCGAGGGGCTGACATAAGTTAACTTCAGATCCATCCCCATGGTCCAGATGACATCCGTCACGTTTTCTGCAAGCTGGCGATATTTCTCTTCACTCTCCCGCATAGCGTCCTCTGCTTGCTTGCGCTGTGTGATGTCGTTGATAATGCCGATCACGCCAATTATGGAACCATTAGCATCTCGGTGCGGTCCGTATGTTCCGACCACCCAGCCCGATCTGCCAGTGTTAGGAACGTGATAGGGGATATCGACGGATGTTACTATCTCCCCTGCTAAGGCACGTTCGAGAAGACTCTCGATTCCGTGGTCGATCAAGTGGGGAAATAGCTCAAAAGCCGTCTTTCCTGTTGCCTGGTGTGCAGAAATTCCCGTTAGATCCTCCATGACACGATTCCAGACCTTGTAGCGGAAAGTCCGATCATAAACGATGATGCCTTCTTTTGCATTTGAGATGATCTCTCGGTTGAACTGGTCGCTCTCACGCAAGGCATCCTCAGCACGCTTTCGTTTGGTTATGTCTAGGATAATTCCAACCAGACCTAATACTCTGCCACTTGAATCAGTGTAAGTTGCCTTGTTGAAGATGACATCATGTTTGGTGCCATCAGAATAAAGTACTGAAGATTCATAGGCCTGGGTACCTGGATTATTGAATAACGCCTGATCCATTTCCTGATATCGTTCAGCCAGATCGCGAGAAGATAAATCATATACAGACTTTCCGATTATCTCCTTCTTGCTTAGACCCAAGTATTTCTCGAAGGCCGAGTTACAGCCTTCATAGATACCGTTTACGTTTTTGTAGAAAATTGGGTTGGGAATCGCATCGATCAAGTGTTGAATGAATCCTAAGTTTTCCTGAAGCACCTTTGTGAGCTGGCGATATTTGTTCTCGCTTTCCTTGAGCGCGTCCTCCGTCCGCTTGCGTTCTGCTATGTCGCGGGCTACTGCAAGGATAGCCTTATTTCCTTTATAATCTATGAGACGGGCGTTCATCTCCACAGGTATGATAGTACCATCGCTCCTTACCTGAGCAGATTCGAAAATTTTATGGCCTACTAGAATTATTTCTTCAATGCGACCCCGAACTTGTGCAGCATTATCGGGAGTATCAATGTCTTCAGGGCTCATCTGCAAAAGCTCTTCGCGGCTATAGCCCAGACGATCGCAAGCAGCCTGGTTAACCTCAAAGAAACGACCTTCTAAGTCGTGAATAAAAATAGCATCGGAGGCACTGTTGAAAAGAGTTCTGAACTTATCCTCTGAATCTCGCAATTCATCCTCTGCATGCTTCCGCTCAGTGATATCGGTAACATGAGCGAGCAAGCATCTTTGTCCGCCCACATCCACCAATTCGGCGGAAAACTCGACGATCTTAACCTCTCCCAACTTTGTTGTTAGATTAACTTCATAGTTGATGATCCGACCATTATTCTGGATGATGTCTGCGATCTCATCTCTCTGGGAATAGTTCTGAAAGATATCAAGCTCTCGAGATGTGCGGCCGATCACTTCGGCACGACTCCACCCCGTAAGTTTATCAAAGTTGTCGTTGATATCGAGATATCGCCCATCGGCCAAAGTGCTTATGCCTACCGTATGCGGACTGCCGATAAACGCCTTACGAAACTTTTCTTCAGAAACAATGAGCGCTTCTTCAGCTCGCTTGCGATCAGTGATGTCTTCTCCTGAGCTGAGCGTGCCAATTATTTTGCACCTAGTGTCTCTTAAGAGAGTTGTGTGCCATGCAATGCAGCGTTCTTCGCTATTTTTTGTCAGGACGTAGTTTTCGTAATACTCAAATGGATCGATTTCGCCTCTGATGATCTTTCTGTTAACCTCATGAACGGAATCATAGTCCTGTGGGCATAGACAGGTCTTGATCCAGTCTTTTCCAATCAGCTGGCCTTCTTCGTATCCGAGTACTTGATAACCTTTACGATTAAGTAGGGTAATTCTGGCCTCTGTGTCAAGGGCAAGGAGGATAACTTCGGCAATGTTGAGATAGATCTCTGCCTTGTCCCTTTCAGCCTTAAGGGCCGCTTCAATTTCCTTTTGATCAGTAAGATCGTCAACGACCGATATCGAACCTACGACTCTATCTTCGATTAAGCGGGGAACACCGGTGGCATGCACCCAAACGATCTTTCCCTCAGGTCTTCTCAGACGGAACTCATAAGTGGTGGTCTTTCCCGCTAACCGCTCAGATCTATGTTTAAGCAGCATTGGCAGATCTTCGGGGATTATGAACTCATCCATCGACTTGCCGATGAGATCCGCGATTGGTCGGCCGACTATGCGCGCAAATGCTGGATTAACGAATTCAAAACGCCATCCTTCACCTGTTACCAGTAGTCCTTGCCCGATTGTGTTCATAATATTGGCAAAATCCAGTTCCGCTCCCACGTTTATCTGTGACGGTGTTTGCCAATTCGTTTGGTTACCACTCTGCCTGATCTTGTCCGTCTCTCGTCCCATTGATCTTACTCCCTGGCAGAACCATGACTATGAAGATCTCCTTTGATAATACTTCTAATCACTGACATTAGTTAAGGATTTTGTAAGATGAGCATAGAATCGGAAGGATGATTGGTCTGTATCGGAGTCGAAGGCACTTATCGAAGACCTTCCTCGGTTGTGCCTGACAAGCACCACGAAGAGAAAGTCGCATGGCTTAAGGACGTCACAGAAACGGTTAATACGTATTTTTCAAATCAGGTAGAGAGAAGATCCAGGCTTTGATCGCCAGCCCAAGAAAAGGAAGCAACACAGACATCCTGGTGGACCGGGTACTGCATGGAGCCCAGAGCTGCGGCCACACGGTCGAGAAGGTCTACCTCTACGACTACCAGATTTTGCCCTGTATCGACTGCCGCAGGTGCAAGAAGAACGACTTAACCTGCCACCTGTTGGATGGGATGTCAGAGATCTATCCCAGGTTAGAGGAGGCTGATCTGATCGTCTTCGGCACGCCCGTTTACTGGTACGGCCCCACAGCAAAGATGAAGCTTCTCATCGACAGGATGCGGCCCTTCATCGCCAGCAGAAAGCTGAAAGGCAAAAGAGGCGTTGTCGTGACACCTTCAGAGGAAGGAAAATCATGCTGCGGACCTCTTATGGAGATGTTTCGCATGTCCTTTGAGTACTTGGGAATGACTTATGCAGGATGCATCCTGGCCAAGGCCTACGAACGGGGAGAAGTTCGGGATAATGAAGAAGAGCTGAAGAGAGCTTACGAGCTGGGAGCGTCTCTATAGTCCTGGAATTTTGAGCAATTCGCCAGGATTTTTCCTTAAGCTTCGAATTGATTTACACATCTTTTATCCAATGAGAGCAAGTGATGATTTTGAAATATTAAATATATTTAATAATATGTTTTTCCAGAACCGCGATACCGAGGTAGCTGTGGAGGTTAATTCTTTTGTCCATCAGCTCTCTAAACTCATTGAATTTGAAAATTTGTTTCCCTTTCCGAAAGCCGCCATATTTATATTACCTTCTCCTTCAGGTGGTGAAAAGGTGACCTAGGCTTGATGGGAATAAACGAATTGGGATTCGAGGTCTTTGAGGAGATGCTGGACTTCGAGGACGAACTCCAGTTGGAAGTTTCAGAGCTCGACAACGGCACAGTGGTTATCGATGCAGGAGTTAAGGCACGGGGAGGCCTCGGAGCCGGCCTGTACCTGAGCCGACTGTGCATGGCGGACCTGGCGGACATCCAGATTACGCCAACGGATATTAAGGGCATTCTGGTTCCCGGCATCCGGGTCGCCACAGACCACCCGGCAGTTGCTTGTATGGCCTCTCAGTGCGCAATGTGGCAGATCAAGGCCGATAATTACTTCGCCATGGGCAGCGGTCCGGCCAGAGCGCTGGCACACAAAACAAAGGATCTGTACGAGAAGATCGGCTTCGAAGAGTTCTCCGACGTCGGAGTCCTTGTCCTTGAGTCTAGCAAGCTTCCCGACTCGAAGGTCTCGGCCCAGATAGCAGAAAAGTGCGGGATAGATCCTGCAGACCTCAGGCTGGCAGTTGCTCCCACAGACTCAATGGCCGGAATGACCCAGGTCTCAGCAAGGGTTGTGGAGACTGGCCTACACAAACTTTTCACCATGGGCTTTGACATTAATACGATCAAGAGCGGCTGGGGCAGGGCACCTATAGCGCCAGTGGTCGGAGACGCCACCATGTGCATGGGAGCCTCAAACGACAGCATAATCTACGGTGGAGAGACCTACTACACCCTGGAGTACGAGAACATCGAAGAGCTGCAGCAGTACCTGAGAAGCATGCCCTCCGTTGCGTCGAGAGATTACGGTGCGCCTTTCTACAAGACCTTCAAGGCGGCAGGCTTCGACTTCTTCAAGGTGGACCACAACGTCTTTGCCCCTGCAAAGGTAGTGGCAAACGAGCTTAAGTCCAGACGAACCTTCGTTTGCGGAAAGGTAAATCCTGAGGTGCTCATGGAGTCTTTCAACCTGGAAATTCTGGACGCGTCTCCCTGATGGCTTGTTTTCCTTCAAAGGGCATGCTTTACTACAGGTGAGTTCTGCAACAAGATGCAAGATCTTATCATGTAGAAAGAATAGGACAATAACCCTCGCGATCAGACTGTCTATTGGATGAAACAACTTCCAACAGATACTCTGCCGAATTTACCTTTTTCCCGGATCGATATACCCAAAGGTTTTAACGTCTCAAAGTTGCTCTCTTTGCACCATGAATTTAGGCAGCCTCTTCAAGCAAAAGCCCAAGCCAAGGATCGCCGAGAGTCCGCCCTTCAACTATCTTGAGCTCAAGTCCAAGCCATACTACATCGTGGCCTCGGTCGAGGTCGGGAACACCACTACAAAGTCCATCTTGACAGCAACTGACATGACAACCGGCAGGACATATGTGGTCAACAAGACTGTGAAGATGACCAGGGACGTGCGGCCGCCAAAGCCGGGAGAGGAAATCTTTGCCAAGACCATCAACGGCACTGCCCTGACCAAAGAATCCATAGCAGAACTCGTAAGGGATACCCTGATCGAGAGCCATGAAAGGGCCAGGCTGGACATAAAGACGGATCTTCACTTCGTCGTTCGGTCTACGGGCGTAGTGGCTGAGCTGGATTCGCCCGACCAGGTCGGGGCCTTCATCCAGGCCCTGGCTCAGGGATGTCTGATGGCAGGCGTGCCTCCCAGGCTCATGACCCCTGCGATGTCAATCTACAACATAATCGACAGGTTCAAGCGCTACACAATGATTGAGAAGGTGGTCTTCAACGGAGCTGTTGCCGCTGTTTATCCGCCCCAGGGCTCTACAGGCGTAGAGGTAGTGGCCAATGAGATGGAGGGAGAGCTGGCCACGGCCGGAATAAAAGAAGGTAGCAAGTGGACTGACGTTGACTTCCGAAACCCCTGTCTGTCAATGGACTTCGGAACAACCCTGGATGGCAGGATCACCAGCGATGAGCTGCCCTATGCAAGGACCATAGGCAATCTTCTGGGGCTTGCTGGCGCCATTCCTGACGCTGTTGTCCGGGGAACCGGGTTGGTGGATAGAGAGACAGGAGCCACTCTGGACATCTTTGACCCTAAATCGAAGGGTGACTATGGCAAAGACGCTAGAGAATACGCCGAGAGTATAGACAAGTACGTGATCATCGAAAAGGTGCCGAAATCTCGCACAAAATACGGCCTCGTTCCTGTTAACCCAAGTGCAGCAGAGCAAAACGATGTGGTCCTGATCGGCTGTGACATCGGGGTGAACGGAAGCGACACCGACAAGCTCTCCGAAATCGGCGGAGAACTGTACAAATCCAAGGGCTTAAAAACATTGTTTGGAACGCTGGATATAGTCAGCTCCCACGTAGCCCGGAGGTTGGTGGAGGTCGGTGTCGAAGAGGGCATCGTGACCGGCAAGACCGCTCTGGGAGTCACAGGCAGAGCGGGCATTAGCGGGAACAAACCCAGCCTGATAATCGAGGAGATCTCGAAGCTAGGCCTTTACGATGAGCCGGAGAAGAACATAGTCTTTGTTGACGACGGTCTGGCCAGGGGAGCGGCAGTTATGGCTCGTTGCATGAACTCAATGGGAACTCCCAGGACCCCTCTCGGCGGAGTGAGGCTTGGACGTTGCATCTTGCAGCAACGAATGGAGTACGAATCCAAGAAAGGATCGGCGCCAATAATACAGGCCGCGAAGCCCCTTCAAGAGACAAAGTCCTACTTTGCCGAGGGGCATAAACGAGAATAAGTGGCTATCAAAGAATAGGAAAAAATTGATGGAAATCGCTATCCAGCACCTCAGAACAATATTCAATGGGGATGTAATGGTATGCGATGGCACCTTCCACAGGAAGATTTCGGAATTGTATTGGACAGGTACGAAAGATATTTGCGGGATTGCGACTACTCTGAGAATAGTATAGCTAGCGGAAAGAAATTGGTATCTAATTTCTTGAAATTCGCCAAAGAATCACATCCATCCATAGAGCAAGCAGATGCGTATCGCGAAATCCTGATTGATCGAAAGCTGGCACCTGGCACGATCAATCTTTATTATTTCGCCATCAGAAACTTCTACAAAATGCATGGAGAAGAATACAAACACATTGTATTAGCTTGTCATAATGCAATTCCACATTACTTCTCCGAGGATGAAGTGCATCGCATATTCGATTCTACACGCAACATCAAACATTTGGCTATGCTTCAGACTATGTTCTATGGATGTCTTCGCGCAAGCGAGCTTTGTGACCTGGAGGACAGAGATCTCGATCTCGCTAAATTGTCCATACTTGTGAGACATGGAAAAGGTGACAAAGAAGGTATTGTTTGCATTACTTCGAATTGTGCAAGTACTCTTCGCAGATACCTATCAATCCGTCCATCGTTGCTGATTAATGGAAAGCAATATCTATTTTACACGGACGAGGGCAACAAGTGGAACCGAAAGATCTTTCACAAAATATTCGAACAAATTAAGCATCGTGCTAAAATTACTCGTCCTGGTGGACTGCATGTCTTTGGCAGACATACACCCGCGACGCTCATGATTGCTCACGGAGCTGACATCAGAGTGGTCCAGATTATACTGAGACATAATGATATCAAAACAACTCTTAGATACGCCCACGTAAGTGATACAACCAAACGAACGATGTATGACAAGTTTCTCACGATATAAAAGAAGTATCTCACGCTGATGCGAGAAGATCCTATGATGCCGTAAAAAGGGAGAAGCATAGCCAGTACCTCATCCTTTAGTCTTTTTCCTGCTAATCTCGCTTTCTAAGTCATTGAGCTCATTTGAGAGCTCTAAATATCTTTTTTCTATTTCTTTAATAAAATCTGGTTTTCTAGTTCTATAGAAGAGATCCTCTAAATCTTTTTTCCTCTTATTATCTGCACCACTAGCATTGGCTTGAAAATAATCAGTTATATTAATTAAATAATTATGATATGCTAATCGAAAATCAGCTGATCTATTGAGATACATATTTTGTTCAATTGATTCCCAAAAATCCACATAATAAAAATGCGGTTCGCTGTGTTTGCCGTAAACAGCAGCCTCAAACTTATCTGTTAACCCCTTTAGTTGAAACAAATTGGCTTCTTTTCTTTTCGAATATAGAGGTGCTACTAATTCCTCCATTTCTTTATTGACCATTTCATATTTCTTTACTAATCGATCATACTGCATGTTTTCGAGCATCAGGCTTGATTGCCCTTCCATCGCATCAGCCTGTCTTTTCATCGTAGCGGATTCTTCTCTTATAATTTCAAATTGGTCTTTCATAGTTTTAGCTTGATCTCCAATAGAATTCGCTTGTTGTTTAACATCGCCAGCTTGTCTTTTGACTTCT
>JBGQAL010000034.1:0-20286 GCA_041494285.1 Methanotrichaceae archaeon | reverse complement strand
TCCTAAGATTCTAAACGTTACTTAGGGTGACTAATTAAATATAATTTTCAGAACTAAACTTCAGTGTCATTGGACCACTATATAGGATCTAACCTGTTATACTGAAGATAGTTCATTATGCAATTAGATTTCGAGTTTCGCGAGGCCTAAAGAATTGTCTGGTGTTGCCCTTCAGCCTCGACGCCAGAATACTTGTAAGTGCCTTGATATAGTGCCTTTCTATCCGAGATCCTCTTGACTTGCATGGGGTGAAATGGCTTACCCTCTTTTGTAGTGTAACCCTCAGCGTTTAGCATATCAGCAATCTTCTTAAGCGGTGCATCCGGCTTTGCATCCCGCAGCTCAAAGACCCTCTTGACTGTACTTGCCTTCTCTTCGTCCAGAGTAAGAGTCTTGTCCCCTCTTTCTGCCTTGTAACCGATCGGTGCCTTGCCGCCTGCATAACCGCCCTGTCTGGCTTTCGTCTTTCGCCCGCTGGACAACCTGGACGTAAACAAAGACCGCTCAACTCTGCGAAGGCCGCAACCATAGTTAAGAGCAGCTTCTGGTTAGGATCATCCCACCGCCCAGCTTCGCAATACTTGCCAGCTCAGCCCCTAAGTTTGTCCAACTACACAAACTATGCCCAACTTTCATGCAACTTTAAGGCTTTGCTATGTACTGACTTATGAAGTTGTAATGGAGTTGTATGATAGCTCTATTCTAGATCTCGAAGTCTCTCAGCCGAATGAAATCATGACTTGAATCTCGCTATATCCGACGTTTTACCGCAAGATTCATTCGCAAAATGTTGATATATGATTGTTACATATTTAATCCAGAATCATATGGACCCATTAACTATAAGTCTGGCCTCAGGTATTATGGGTGTTCTAATGCCTTATGTCAAGAAAGGATCGGAGGAGTTCATCCGAACTGCTGGCAAGGACGCCTATGAAAAATCCAAAGCCATTCTGGAAACCCTAAAAAGAGGGTGTTCTGGGGACAAAGAAGCCACAGAAACTTTGGAACACTTTGAAGAAAAGCCAGAACGTTATAAGCCGGCGGTTGAAGACATCCTAAGAGATAAATTGGCTCAAGATAAAGGTTTAGCTGAGGAATTACAAAAGATGCTCAAGGAAATGGGACCCGACCTTGAGATTATCCAGAAAATGAAGATTGGTGAGAATGTCACAGGACTAGAAGCTGATGAGATTACCAAAGGCAATTAGTGTGACATATAGAGCAAACATCATGATATCTCTACTATTCATCCTTTTTAAGTCTGATTATAATGCATTGCAATCTCCTGAGCTGTCAGGGCTTTCCTATATATTCTGATTTCATCTATGGTGCCTTTGAACATGTTGTGCCAGCCATCGTCGCCTACTAGTAGTTTGGCCTTGCTTGGCCGTATTCCAGACATCTGGTTCGTATCTTTAAGGACGCCATTGAGATAGCATTTTATATTTTTCCCATCGAATGTACCTGCGACAAAATACCACTTCCCTGGTATCAGACTTTGCTTGACCGTGACCCATTTGCTAGCCCATTTGCTACTCTCATTGCTTTCATTGAATTGGAAGCCCAGGCTGCAGTTGTCTGGTGAGCCGTATCTGAGCTGCCAGCTCCATGATGATCCAGGTGCTTGCGCTTTTGCTAATACTCCGTAATTTCCTATGGTCCAGTGCCCTTCGAACCCTGAAGTAGGAAGAACGTGGTTTGTCCCGGCAACGTCTATCGAGCATATCTCCTGCTTCGTTTCAGGCTTCATCCATAACTCAATAGTGATATTATCAGTTATATCTAACGTGCTAGAATTTCCGCAATCCACGTAGTCGTCTTTGCCGTCGAATTGAAGTGCGGAATTGAATTTTCCGGCGGCTGTCCAGTTGGCACCAGAAATCGTACCGTTATTGTGATACCTGGATACATCAACGGCCTTCGTCGATGTTTCCCCCAACCTTGAATTGTTGTCGAGATTTAGCGCGAGAACCAAATCGTCTTGTGATAGATTTGATGTATCTTTTGAATATGCTTCCGCTAATTGAAAAAATAATATGAAAATAGAAAATATAAAAAATATTATGATAAAAGACTTAGTCGCATATTTCTCATCCATATTTGAACTATTCTCTTATTTGTTTATAAACCATTCCCTCTTCCTCATGAGCCCCCTCAAAATTCCTTAGTGTCCTATGAGGATTTCGAAAAACTAAATATAATGTAAAATTTGTATATTAATAATGGCGTTGCTAGGCGTGGTCTGGCCGCTGGCCAAAGCCTCGCTCCTGGGCATATCCAAGCTCGTCGTATTTTCCTTCCCAGACCAGCTCGGTCCTCATCGTGGACAAGGGATGAGGGTCGCCAGGGCCCCAGCGAATGCTATCAGACATGCTAATTGACTCCGGAAAAACATAGGGCATCTGGTAGTCTGATACTTCGAATCTTATTACAAGCTACAGAATACGATAATTCCTCATCATCTCTCTTGGATAAAGCACGCCGTTTGCTCACTTATTTATCTCTCTCTTAATTAAGAAGGAGATATTGCTATACTATGAAATAGCTTTCGGAGGCAAGAATGAAAGCAGAGGTTGCGCAGGTGAAAGAGGAGAAGAGGCCAAAGAAGCCGGTGGCCAAGAGCATGATGGAGGCGCTGAGGCTACGGCGGAATCCTTAAAGTACCTATTTCGATCATGGATAACTCCACCTACGAGGTCCATCTTGGACACTGGACGAAGCTATTGTGTAAAAATAAAATAATAAAAATAAAATATTAATTTTCATACTCTTTCTACTAATAGGGTGCATTTAGCCACGAGTAAGTCCCGAAGTTATAGCTATTGATATCATTGCCATACAATTTCTGGTTTGCTCGTGCTATGTCTGCAAGGTCCAGTGCTGCTTGAGGATTGTAGACGTAAGGATTGTTGTACGCTGAATAATACGTAACCGGCGTTGGCAGGTTATTGTTAGGGGGTGTATATACGCCAGTCACATCTATAACGACTGCATTACTTGACATATTCCCACTAGCAAAGGACAGTACATGCCGTCCCGGCTTATCCGCGTAGAAGGTTAGCTGATTATCGGGGTAGAAATAGAAGTTGTAATTGTACATCTGCCCGTCATAATCCTTGAAGTTGAGGTTCCCAATCCCTTCTACATGAGAGGTCGCTACGAGTGGTACAGTCGATCCTTGTGGTACAACTGCATACTGTGCCCAGTCCGTCGCCCCTTGAATCCACAGGGTGTTTCCTGAATTGTTCGTGTTTGCTTGGTATCGAGAGTACGGTACTGCTTGATCCTGCATCGTCAAGTAAACAGTATTTGGAGTGTGACCTGTGATGTCATATTGCATAGGTGCAGAGATTTTGTTGCTTGGAGCAGGTCCAGAGATCATTTGATAATACTGCGAATATTGCGAAGCATTGCTTTGAACCAATCCAGAACTCGGGTTGGCAACTGAATACATGCTCGGAGACTGGGCTGATTCCAGAGTGAGCAGAACTAACAGAGCTATTCCTAAAGCAAACGATCTGATTGTCTGAGACATAATTAACCTCCTGGTTCTGTTTTTCTTTAAAAACGTGAGCTGTGAGGCTCTAAATACTTGAAGCTCTTGGTAGCAAGATTATCCGAGGATTTTCTGCATTTCCTTGAGGAAATCCAGCTTGGCCTGCACCTTCTTCATCTTCATATCCAATTTCGCCTTCATGAACGCCTTCTTCTTATCTTCGCTGAGATGCTCCCAAAAATTCATCATGCCTTCCATTTTAGATTCCTCCATTTCTTCCTTATGCATCATATCTTATCGCTCCTATTTCAGTGCATCAGCCATCTTCATCTCTTCAGCTTTCCTCATCTCTGCTCTTGCCTCCATGAAACTGGCTTGCGCCTTATCCATATCGGCGATCACCTTGGCATCAGCATCAGCCTTTGCCATCTCTATATTTTCATTTATCATTTTTTTATTCCACCTTTTGTGCTTCTAACTCCTAGTACGATGTCTTTAAATAAAAAGCTTTTGGTATCTAAATTTTGTAGTACCATAATCTATATAAACGAAGAGCTTATGGAGTTAATGTGTAATGCCTAAAACTACATTGACCCTATCAGAACCGATAGCCAAAACCCTGAAGGTTTACACCGTACAAACCAAGAGCAGTATGAATGCTCAAAGCCAGGTGGTCGAAGAGGCATTAAAAGAGTTCTTCAAGAGGCACAATGTGAAGATCGAAGAGTAACCAAGTAAGCAAAATAGAGCGGCATAAAATCGACATCCTTTTCTTCAGGCTGAACATCCTGGCATGTTTGATGAAAATAACATAAACTGTATTCCATGAAAAATCCACAATTCATCTATTATGATAATATATAGGGGATATGTGTACTTTCTTTGATATCATTTTAAAACTGGGGATTGCACCTCTTGATCTTACTTATGAACCATAATACGCCATATATTTTGGAAAGCGAATATCTGGCGAATTCTGCGGGAATATGCGGAAAGGATCTGTCTTTTAAAGTAACAATTAAAATATCATAATTTTGAAAGAGGATACTGTGTTGACATATCAAGTACGGCATACTTCAACTTATGGCATAAACCTTTATAACTATCATGACTATTATCAATAATATGAATTCATCAAAAGTCACAATTTTGGATATATTAAAAGCAGCATTTTTACAGATATTAATATGGCGATGGGAATTAAGAATGATCACAAAATATGGATTTGATTGGGGATACAAGGAACCTTGGGAATGATTTTAGAAAGGTTTGCCTAACGCTTCCTACTGCTATCTCAAAAGTTTGAATGTGACGAGGGTTGAGGGTTGGACTTTTAGCACGATTGACTTGGAAAATTCGATTGGTCGAAGCCTATTGATGTTGAACTCGTAGTAAATGTCTTCCTGGATTCAGAATACAATTCATAAAGCCGTAAGCCGTTCGAAACCTATAAATTCAATAAAGTCATAAGTAGTAATAAATTTTAATCGCATAGTTCAGGAGATGAAAATCATGAGAAATAGTTTAATTTCAATGCTATTGGCATTGATATTATTGACATGCGTATCAGGAGTCCAAGCCCAAGGACCAGATCAGATGGTATCGGCAACGTCCAAAGTAGATTTTTCACAATACTCTCAGTATTACAGCATGCCACAAGGCTCTGCTCCTAAAACTCATATTGTTGCTCCCGAAAAATATGATATCAATGGTAAAGTGCCTACATCGATTTATTTTGGTTATCAGCAGCAGGCAGTTCCATATTCTCAATACCAGACTTATTCCACGTACACAGGTGGAAACTCCCTTTGGATTCAGGGAGCCACGAGCTGGACTCAATACGCTGCGGTTCCCCAGGGTTCAAGTTCATCGCTTCTAGCGATCTCTTCAACGGGAGGCAATGGATATCTCTATGAAATATATCCCGATGGTCACTTGGTTAAGAACTACTTCTACTTTTACCCAGGGTACAACCTGATAAACTTTTATGCAGATGCCGTTGGTCAGCACATATTGCTCTTCGCAATTGACTATTCGATAAGCAATGCGGTTGCAATAAATGTGGTATCATACACACCATCATATACACCACCATCTGCACCACAATATACACCTTCGTACACACCACAATATCCGCGAGGGACATACCTCTCACCTATATCAACTCCGATTTCGACTACGGGCGATTCTCAAGCTACAATAGTATCCCAAGGCATGCGAGGATATCAGGTATTACTGGATGGGAATTACATAGGAACTGAGGGGACTGGTGGAGATTCACTAGACGGAAAGTTCAGCTTTAGTGTAGTTGGTAACCAGAACCATGAAGTGAGGGTCACCGATGGTCAGTTCAATTACCAGAAGACTATTTTCTTCGACCGAGGTGGAACGAAAATAATCAATGTTGAGCCAGGAACAGCGGTTTACATCTAACCGCAATTTTTTATAATATATTTACAGTTAAATTTTGAATATAATTATCGAAATGATATTCATGAATTCTATGGCCGAAAGGATGCCATAATCCAGGGCTTGGAGAATCAGGAAGGCTTGCTCTGGGAAATCAAATTCGATACCCTAACCCCAATCAATCTGACTTTCTTTTTGTCTCGTAGGAAGGGTGCAATTAGTCGCTTGGCATTATTCTTGAGGATGTCCAGGTCACTTGTGGGAAACAACAAGGATTTGGACCGAGTGTATGTGTCAAAATGCTGATATCTGACTCTAACCGTAATCGTCTTGAACTTGAAACCATTTGCAATCACATCCTCATGAACTTCCTCTGCCAATCCATCTAAGACTTGAAGTATTTGCTCTTCATTGTCCACATCCTTCTCGAAGGTAGTATCTCTTCCTACTGATTTTGTTTCGTATTCCTCTATGACTTCATTGTTATCGATCCCGTTGGCGAATTCATGCAGCCTGACACCCCATACCCCGAAGAGTCTTGTCAGCATCTCTGGTCTTGTGGAAGCCAGATCACTAACGGTTTCGATATTTAGCTCTTTTAAAATGCGCTGAGTCTTGGGTCCTACACCAGGAATCTTTCCGGCCTTTAGCGGGAATAGGAACTCTTTGACATCATCTTCTTCAACTACTGTCAGACCATAGGGCTTCTTGAAATCAGAAGCTATCTTTGCAATCATTTTATTGGGAGCGACACCTATTGAGCATGTCAGACTTTCTTTCTCTAGCACCTCCTCCATCAGACGCTTGGCAAATTCTCTGGCTTCGTCGAAATCCTTCACCTGACTTGATATGTCGAGATAGGCTTCGTCTATCCCGCCCTGTTCAAATTTGTCAGCATGACTTCTTAGAATTTTCATTACGCTATTGGATGTCGGGATATAGAGATCGAAGTGAGGTCTGAGATAAACGCAATCTGGACATAGCTTCCAAGCCCTGGATATGGGCAAGGCAGATCTGATGCCGAATTTCCTGGCTTCGTAGGAGGCACTGCTAACAACGCCTCGACCTTTGCCTCCTTTGGGATCGGCTCCAACTATCACAGGCTTGCCTTTCAATTCTGGATGCTCTCGAACCTCTACCGATGGAAAGAAAGCATCCAGATCGACGTGCAGAACAACTCGCATTCAGGAACTCTATCGTATAATCTCAGCTAATGGATATTCGCTTGCGAGAGACTTTACCAGATTAGAGGCAACAAACGGTAACGCCTTTCTTGGCAGTATTCATAGTACCCAGGCAAGTCCCTTAGCAACACCTTTTCCTCGTTGAGAATCCGCCACACTAGGATTGGAATATACAAGAGGAAGACAGGTAAAGCCCACCAAGATCCAAGTGCCATTGGTGTGAGCAGAAGCATGACCAAGAAACCCAGGTACATAGGGTGGCGGATGATAGAGTACGGTCCAGTAGCAATGACTTTCTGACCCTCAACCACCTCAACTGTGCGAGATGCGTAGCTATTCTCCTTAAAGACCCAAAAAATGAGACAATAGCCAAGGAACACTCCAGCATCAGCCACGAGTACTATAGAGGACGGGACTTGATTGAAACCATGCAGCCTCAGATCAATAGCGATGCCTAGAAATCCTGTAACAAAGACAGCAGTTCCCAGAAGGACGATAGTTCGTTGTTCTTGTTCTTTTTCTTGAAACTTCATCCGCCGCTCTAGGAGTTCGGGATCTGCTCTCAGAAAATAACTTATTGCCGCAAGCATTGGTAGAAGTAGAACTGCCCAGTAAAGCCAACCTTGCCAATATTGAAGCGTCCCTGCCATAGCGAAGAGGATAACAGGAATTATGAGGGCAGCCAATCCGAACCGGATTATTACCTGTCTCCTCAAGGCTTTCAACCTCTGCGGCTCAATAGAACTTCACCTCCCTTCACATCCGAACTTATCACTGAAACCTTAGCTTCTCGATTACGTGGGTGATTCGCACCTCTTCATAGGATAAATCTGCCAATAATCGCAAGATCGTTGCTACTGCCGTAATGAGAAGACCAATGCCCTTCCACGTCTCTCAACAGAGATCTTGTTCTCTCGACCTAACCAGCCCAGAGCACCATAGATCTCTTCGCGTTTCAATCCTGTTGTTTTCACTATATTATCGATGTTGCTTGGACCATTCTTGTTGAGTGCTTCCCAGACGATTCCAGCTTTTTTGCCAAATACAGATTCTATTGTCATCTCAGTCACAGTCGACACCTGTCTCAGCTAAAGATGTTTTATTATGAGATAAATGTGATGAATATGCCCATGAACTCGAATCCTGGGAATAGAGAATATCTAATGGAAGCCGATTAGAAGAATTCCATAAAACGTCTACAATTCCCCTATTATAAGAATACTTTTCAGGATTTTTTTTCTACGAGGTCGTTCATAATCCAAAGACCATCTCCAGATAGCAGTTCTAAAATTGCTCCGATTAGTATACATTACTAGCAAGTATAAGCAATAAGAATAGGAGGGGGGAAAGACGAAAAGAGCAAAAGGAGGTAGGATGGAACTCTGATCGACTTTCGCCGTATACTATATAGTCGATTGCCGATATATATAGTTTTCGATCAGGGCAATTAAGATAGGATAATGTAATACCTCTATACCTTTGGAATTGATCTATGAACGAAGAACCAGTGAACGAAAATGCGAAAGCAACTAAAACGCTATCGAACGGATTCATGCCCACACTTAAGGGTAAAAAGGTAGTTATCCGTCTCGTATCTGGAGGCCAACCAGTTACTGGAACCATCGAGGGATACAGCCCTTATGAGGTCCTCCTTCAGACGGCAAGAGGGCAGCTCCTGGTCTTCAAGCACGCCATAGCTACCATAGAGATCGTGAATGAGCCAAGAGGATATCGATCAGATGTCTAGGACCATGATTTTCAGCTCTCTCAGAGATTCAATCTCCAGATGGTGTAGTTCAAGTATGCAGCAAAGTTCACCCAGATAATATAAGGGATCAGCAAAAGTGCAGCACTGCGGTTAATGAGCCAGAACTTGATAATCGTAATGATAATCAAGACCCATAAAAAGGCGATGACCACCAGGCCGCTTATTGGGGATCGCAAGCTGAAGAAGGCCATGCTCCAGAGAACATTGACAATTAGCTGGGCTGCAAAGAAATAGAGTGCAATCCTAGCTGCTAGATTGCCGGTAGTCTCCCTCCAGATAAGAAAGAGTGAGATGCCCATTAGGGTGAAGAGGGCGATCCAGATTAATCCGATATAGAATCCCGGTGGAGTAAAAGATGGCTTCACCAGAGCCGGATACCAGCTTGCCACCGAACTTGCAGTGAATATTGATCCTATGATACCTGCCAACTGGCAGATGATAATGCTTAAGATGAGACGAAAAAGCTCGTTTCTCTCCGTATTTCGCACCTCAAGTTCATAAAGAAATCCAAGATCATTAAGATTCCGCATAAACCACAATATACCACCAAATAAATACTGAGGCTACTTTGAGGGTGCAGGGCGAAGAATTATGTGATGTATGTCGAGACTACGAATTGGCCGCGTAACATATACGCACATGGAAAATCGCTCCGTCTTTATGTCTTTCTGACTCAAGAGCTATGCCACCTTAGTGTTGCAGCAAAATCGCTATATGGCCTTCCTATTGCAGCTAAGTAAAGGAAAAATCCCGCCCATGCCCAGACGGCCAGGGCAAACAGTATCGGTATTATCAGGAAGAATGCTAACATTAGGACTAACCCGACACAGAATAACAGAATGGCTGTGATAACGTAGCATAGACGAGTAAAGTTACTTATCTTCTTGTACATATTGCAGACCTTATTCAAGCAAAAGCTGCTTCAACAGTATCTCTTAAAACCTCCTGTCAATACCGTCGTGCTATCAATATCATGTATCGCCCTAACCACGTCTTCCCACTCTGGGCAATAATACACCTGATTCGATGGGGGTTGGAGGGCGCGAAGTCCCGACCTTATTGACTATGAGAAAGCTTTAGAGAAGATTTAAATTTTTGCCCTCCTCATCCCGAACAACTCGGAGTAGCATTATCGCCTTTTTTCATCTTGTTTGGCATGCTTGATGAGCAGGTCAACTTTTTCCCGAAGCATCACGCTCTTTGAAGACCTCTTTCGCTGCAAACAGCCCATTAAGTGACGCGGGAAATCCGGCATAGACTGCCATTTGCATGATGACTTCGACGACTTCCTGCCGGGTACAGCCAACGTTCAATGCCCCATGAATGTGAACCATCAACTGAGGAGTCGCATTGCCGAGTGCAGTGAGTGCTGCAACCATGGCAATCTCGCGGGACTTGAGGTCGAGACCGGACCGTGAGTATATATCCCCGAACGGAAATTCGATAAAGTAGCGAGCAAAATCAGGTGCAATGTCTTTCAAGTTGTCGATGACCCGTTCGCCTGCTTCGCCATCAATCTCTTTGAGTCTTTCCCAGCCACGCTGGTAACGATCTTGGATTACCATTTTCCATCACTCTGAATAACTGCCGGACGCTACAGAACTATTATTTTGAGAGGATATAAGCATTGGCGACATGCTTCTTAGGTCACATCCTCGCCAGCTTCCCGATTCCTCATCGCTGTCGGCGACCAGGATGGCAGTTTTCTGCCATCCTTACACTTATACATGTCCACCACGTTTGCTACATACAAAACGTCATCGATCACGTATGAAAATTGGGTTGCCAATAAAGGCAATATGTGCTTACAAAGTACTTTCTACCTCATTCCTCCCTGATGGCGCGCCCCAAGTTTCGTGCCATCGTAATCGATAGCATTAGATTTAGGTGATCAGAAACAGCAACCTCTCAAGCAGACTTGTTTGTTGTGCCTATAAAGTTTGAAATGAGCACTTTGCTAGAAGAGCATTTGACCCACATATGATGGTTGTATATATCGTAATGTGTAAGTTTCGACGATTTCGTCATTTCTGTCGTAATGCTTTCAACTCTGTAGGAAAGCAACGGCGAACGTAAGCCGCGAGATATCGAAAAGGGTGGTGCACTGGAGAAAGCTATTTCTGCAAGTTCTTGATAATGAGAGTCTTTAAAGAGGGATGATATGGCTTGGTATGATGATAAAAAGAAAAAATTTCATATTGTGACATATAAGAATGAGAAAGATGCAACTAAGGAAGCGAATAAAGCGGCTGAAAAGGGTTGGAAAATTCAGGGTACAGCCACCAAAAACCCAGGCTGGAGTTGGTTGGCCGGAATGACGCGGGCGAGCCAAATCACGGTTACTTACATAAGGTCAGATGAAGAGTGAAATTCTCCTTGAGCTACTAGAGGCACATTGCCAGACCCCCAGGCGTTTCTGTGGGAGAGCGGAAGCGAACGCCCCACTTTAGCCACTAATGAAAGTAAACGACTTGCAAATGTCCTGAAACTCAGCTTTGTCAAAGGTCGCTATTGGCTTAAACCAATATCTCTCAGAAAGGGCATCAATCCTTACCACTGAATTCTTGTCGCTTTGGTAATCAATGAACGCATAGTAATGACTAGGTTCTGGAGGTTGCTTCTTAGGTGTTATCGTATAGAACAACATTTTATGGTGGTCGTTAGTGAGCATTTCTTGAACTTCCCAATTGTTATCTGGATCATCAGAGGCATCCCCGGCCCAAAGGTTTACTAAGTCTTCTGCGCTTTTTTCATGATATTCCGTGAGATTATATAGGTTAATCCACACTACATTCATCCAATCTATATTCGGAAAAGCCTCATCTGGAGTTATCTTTAACCCTAAATCTAATGAAGTGCCACTGGATATGCTGTCATCTGGGGCAAGGATATAAGGCAGATTAATTTGTATTTTTCCAAGGTCGGTTGAGTAGGTCTGAATGGTTCCCGACACAATCGGCACGATTAGCATCGTAATTGCCAACGCAAGCGTCAATATGGATTTCTTCAACTTAACGCCCTCCAGATCATCCTCCATTATCTTTCAGAACAAAAGGCTTTTGAGTGATCAGCTTCGTTAATACTGAACTATGATGAGGAGGGACTATCGTGGGC
The DNA here is from genome assembly GCA_041494285.1 of Methanotrichaceae archaeon. Classification (GTDB taxonomy): domain Archaea; phylum Halobacteriota; class Methanosarcinia; order Methanotrichales; family Methanotrichaceae; genus Fen-7. The sequence continues at coordinate 8,312 of JBGQAL010000034.1, read as the reverse complement.
TTTATCATTAAAGGACTTAAGGTTATAATCGGTCTGGTCGTGTTTTTAGTTGTGATCGGTGCTATTTTCGGGAATCACTCATCTACACCTGCGGCGACTACATCTCAACCAACGGACACCAAGACGGCTTACACCAGGGATAATGTGAATTTCATAAGCAAGGATCGAGTAGACGAAAATATCAAAGCTGGTTTAGCCAAATCTGGAGATTACAAGGAAGTGCAAGTGCCTCTAAGTACAGTAGTAGTGGGTGGATATGCACCAGACAGTGGTGTCTCAAAACAAGGAGAGACCTCAACACCAGCGCAGCAAATACAATCTTCTGCAAGTCCTACTCCCAGTTCTACACCAGTTAATGCAGAAAATCCTTCGAGTACGCACAGTAAACCATCGGACAACATCAAAGTAGGCCAGCAATATACAGTAGTATCGGGCTTTTTTGGCTTTATTGATGAAAGTGAATGTGAAAAGGCGGTTAAACTCTTAACTCAAGGTGATAAAGAAGCCTTCGACAAGATGGTGACTGTCGACGTTCTAAATGGGAAATCTGTTTCTTTGAACGTTGGCGACAAAGTGCTCGTCACTAGCACCCATATTTCGTGGAATGCTTTAATCAAAGTACGCCCCATCGGAAACCCCGAAGAATATTGGGCACCTTATATAATATTAACTGGATGATGGCCAGGATTGGACCATCAAGTCTTTTTTTCTGGAAAGGACTGAGGATTTAGTATCCCTAATAATCGATGGTAAGGCAGAAGATAATGAAAGAGCGGTTAGTCTTACCATGTTATGGCTCGACTATCAACAAGACCTCTTGGTGAATGGCGGACCTACAATTCCATGCCTATTTGGGTAAGCTGTAGGTTCACCCTACGTCCGAAAAAGCTAGCATCTCAAGGAATATATCCCGTAGCGAAGTGATCCCATTAGCGGAAAATTGAATTTTTTCTAATGATTCACCCTATAGTGACTGTGTACCTGTATCTAAACTGTGTCATTTAGATAATCGTCCGCAGACTGAGCCCGCTCAAGCGGCAGATCTTTGGGCCTAGTTCCCCATGACCAGAAGTCGTCGCCAGAGGAGCCTCTGGCCGTTGTCAACTTTGTCGAGCTATTGGTCGCATTCAGCGATGTATTGTTAAGCGAGGTGTTGTTCGTGTTCAGAGGACCTTTAGTCAAGCTGTTAAGTAATGCCATTCCCTCAGATCCATTTAGCTTAACCGGGGCCTGGCTGTATGTCAGGGCGGCCATTCCCGATAGAAGGAATAAGATAACTATCAGTCGTCTTACGATGTTCATCGGCAGATCTCTCCTGTCCAAGGATAAGTGCGCTTCGCTAAGTTTGAGATGCTCTAGGATGCAGGATAATAGATCGCAAGACGCTGAACATAGATCAATGAAAGATCGAAAGAAAGTCGGCATGAAGAAAGCTTCCTTCAGAAGAGAGCGAGCTCTCAGAAAAGGTTTGGATCCAATTTGGATCCACATTAAGAAAAATCATATCGCCTTAAACATAACCCAGACCTCTTCCCAAGTAGTCGTAGTTAGGCGTGTTGCTGTATGGCAAAGTAGGTGCTCCCAGCCACGGATAATAGGTCGAAGCGGGCATTCCGAAATTGGGCGAGTAGTAAGGAGAAACGCTGCTATAATATGGATATCCTGAATAAGGATCAGAATTGGTGAAGACCGGTCGTCCGGTGTTCGGATCTACGTAGAAATAGACCGGAGATCCTGTGTTGGGATCCAAGAAGCCATAGATCGGGTAATTTGTTTTTGGATCCACATAAACTTGGCCTAGCCAACCGCTGGTATAGTTAAGAGACTTCCAGAAATAATATGGATCCGGCACCAATTTTCCATTAACGGCAATTCTCCCCCTGGGAGCGCCTCCCCAGTTCCAAAGATCATTGCCGTTGCCACTGTTCGCGACTAGCTTTGGTGTCTGGATGTTGAAATTGTTCAACCACGTTCTTCCATAATCCCCGCCAACGCTCTGGGCATAGCCCTGGGACTGTGCGCAGCAGACGGCTAAAAAGATGCTCAACGCTATCGTAGCCATTATTTTGAATCTGAATTCCAATTGATATCTCCCCCGGTGGATGATACACTTTAGGCGATAAAAGCATTTCGCGCCGAAACTCGGGTCAGCGAGGCGTCGATTGGGATATAAAAGTCCGAGATCCAAATTTATGGATGGTGTCGAGCTGCCCGTATGGATGATTATATAATGACGTGGTCGATCATGAACCAGTTAATTGCGGCGATATTATGGATGGTGTTAAGAATTAGATGATAGCAATGAATTGATAATATTAATGAATATAATGATATTAATGCTAATATTCTTAATTTCGTAATGTCCTGACCTAATGAGTAATCCAAGGCTACTTCTCGCCCACCGTCCCCTTGATTTCTACCTTGAAGACCTGCTCCTGGGCAGGAGAGTAAACAGAGATGGTCAGGTCGACTGGTATCTTTCCAAGGGCCACGGCTACGGGCTGCCCGTTCTGATTTGAAATGCTCACTCTTATTCCTTCGGCCAGTTTGGATATCGATGATACGAGGCCATTAATGTCGACCGACTCTGCCGCCAGCTTCAGGTCTGGCACCACAGTGATCGGTGCCAATGTTATAGGTGCCACTACAATAGGATTATTGTTATCTCCTGAGATCTTTGCCGATATAGGCGCCGAACTCTCTCCCGAAACCTGTACGCTCAGGCTACCATCTTTTCCTGTACCTTTTACCTTGGCCACTATCGGGTATTTCTCTTGATCCTCCGAGCCTTTTACCTCTGCATCCACCTTGAAAGAGACCATTACACCACCTGCTTGACTCTAGGATATTCTCAGATATAAAGGATGGGCAGAAAGATGACAAATTGATAGCTCAAAGAGAGCTTAATGTCCAGTCACAGACAATCCAGCCCATTGATGAGTGCCAGGTCCTGACCAACCGCAACTCTGCTTCACTTGAGCCGATGTAAGAGGAGGGTCGCCTGGACCATTGAGAAATGGAGGGATCGACGATGAGACTAACGGCCCAGGCGGGAGGTTTTCGATGCTAATTGATAATTGACAGGTCTGCCAGTCCAGGTTGTGATCCGTTTGGCACGACCTTGTAGATTGTTCCGTCGATCTTAACTTGGACATAGCCGTTCTTGGGTGTCGCATCGTAGTTGTGTGTGGCGAGGAAGAAGGCGAGATCATTTGGTGTCATGTTGGTGTCCTCGCTCTGCGAGATTAGCTTTGAGAGTTCTGTGCTCTCTGCTACCCCAGATGCATAGCTCACAGGTGCGAATGCGACGCAGATCAAAGCGGCAAGTAAGGACGGTACAATCTGTCTCATCATCAAGAATATAGATAGAGCTTGAGTTAATATATAGCCATATGAAAAAAGTATTCTAAGTGAAGAGTAGAATCACTCCTATAGATCAGTAATACGGATCAAGCATCCAGAAGTTATCCATTCAGTGAAGCTGCCAATCCTCATTATAATTTGGCTGTTCCCGTTATTTCGACCTCAAAATGTGGCATGATCGACCACCGTGTTTCTCGAAATAATCCTGGTGATAATCTTCGGCTTCATAAAAAGTCGATGCAGGAACGATCTGCGTTACGGCTTTATCTGAATAGACTCCTGAGCGGTTAAAGTCCTCTTTGGACTTCTCTGCAGCCTTCTTCTGAGCTTCGTCATTGTAGAAGATCGCAGATCGGTATTGAGTGCCCACGTCGGGTCCCTGGCGATTGGTAGTAGTCGGATTGTGAATTCTCCAGAATATAGAAAGCAGCTCTTCGTAAGACACGATCTTTGGGTTGTATTTTACCATTACCGCCTCAGCGTGGCCCGTTATCCCTGTGCATACGTCCCTATAGGTTGGATTAGGATATGTTCCGCCGGTGTATCCCACTGCTGTTTCGACAACTCCATTTACCTGTTTGAAAATCGATTCCACGCCCCAGAAACAACCGGCAGCTAATGTGGCCAGCTCGTATTTTGAATCATCCTTATCGCTCATGATATCCTCTTATCATATTAAAGAATTTAAAACCACGGGGAGATCTGAGCCTCATAAACAACTCGAGAGCGAAAGTTTTAAATATCGGCGATAAGCGTATATGTATTAGGCAAAGGTCGATAATCTATTTTCTCCTCCTACACCAAGACTTTTGCCTCCCTCCTTATTCCAACACAAATTCTGCGCTCTTTTCTCGGTGATACAAAGGTTCTTCTTGACAACGTGGCTTTGAAGTTCTGATACGAGCAAACGCTCAAAATAGTCAGCCTCTCGATATACAAGTCTTTTATAAATGATTGTTGTCCCTCAATAACCCCTGAATATGAGCGCTGAACTGAAGTTGCGAAACACTAATATCTTCGCCCGACCTTCAGTCATTTTCGATGCTTGATGTTGGATATCTAAACCTGGATAACCCAATCGCAATCACATGTTCAAACGATGATTTTCATGGTCATCACGATTCTCATGAGCCTCACGGTTCAAATCGATTCAACGGCTCCGCAGGATTGCTAATTCTCGATGACATCAACCTGGACGAGGTTCCTTTGCTTGATGTTGAGGCCACTCTAAGTGAGATAAAAACAGCATCAAATCTCGGATTTTCTGTGAAATGCTCGAAGGACGAGCCTCTGATGGAAGCGGCGAGGTTTGCTGCCCGAAACCTGTACCTCATGGAGCTTGATGCCCTGTCGGGAATGAACGCAGTAAGACTATCGGACCTGGTGAAGAGGATCAAGAGGTGTGGAACAACCCTATCAGCTAAGTTATCTCCTGAGATGCTGACCGATGATCTGGCCACAACCTTGAGGAATTCTGGATTGGATATCATCCACCTGAACCTAAGCGGAATGAACGGAACTGGTCCAAAGATGGTGAAGAAGATCTCGGACCAGCACGGACCCAGGATAATGGCCCTAGGGGATATAGGGAACTTTGAGGATGCCGAATCGTTGCTGGCCATGGGCGCGGACCTCGTTTCCTTGCATGGACCCGATCCCGACTTCGCTGACTGGCTGTCTAAAGCAATGAAAGAATATGACCATCTCTCAGGATGGTACAACGCGCCTAAGCACATCTGCTCGGGAGGAGATCTGCGGGGCCTCGCCTTCTGTTGCCCGCCGGTCAAACACTGCCCGGTCCTGGGGGCTTTGCGCCGGGCAGGGATGGCCCCTGAAGAGTTCGTTGACCGCAAGGTTAAGCTTGCTGAAGGCACCCCCCTGGAGGGCGGCGAAGGAACATGCTTCGGCAGCCTTGTTTGGTGCTGCAAGGCCTCCAAACCCTGCTATCTAAGAGAAACTGCTCTTCGTCGGGCTGGGCTCTCCAACAGGGAATACATGAACCTGAAAAGAAAGCTGGCTGAACAGCTGCTCAAAACATGAGCCCTGACGAAATAGCACAGTGTGCTCAGGCGGCAATGCTCATCGAGTTGTCGTCCAGCCCCAAGCCTGGAAACGTAGATCGCTGTCATGACTTCATAGATCTAACATTCCAGCAGTTCCTCGTCAGCGCTGTCTCAGCGTACCCGGCCTTCAGCAAGGCCGCTGAAGGAGAGGGCCGGATCGGCCAGCTTCTCCTCGATTCAGTGAGATCCTGGCGATTCTGGAACATTCCGGGAAACACCCACTTCGGCTCCCTCGTCCTGATGATTCCCCTGTGCGTGGCAGCCGGAAGGTGCGTCGAAAACATAGAAAGGTTAGAGGAAGAGTTGACCGAGGTCCTGAAGGAGACCAGCGTCGAAGACGCTTTAGATTTTTACGCTGCCTTCGCGTTGGCAGAAGCCAGAGTCGCGAATGTTCCTCAGTTCAGCCTGAGGGACCCTGCCTGGCATGAAGAGCTACAAAGCCAGAGAAAGACACTTCTGGATCTGATGAACCTTTCTCGGGATCACGACCTGATAGCCCGTGAGTGGTCCAGCGGCTACAAAAGATCCTTTCAGATAGCCGATCGGCTAGCGGAGAAGGTTAAAAGCCGCGGCCTGGCTGAAGGAGTTGTTAGGATCTACATTGAGGCCTTGTCCGAGGAGCCGGACAGCCTTGTGCTAGCCAAGTTCGGTGAGGAGAAGGCAAAGGAAGTGTCCTTCAGAGCAAAGCTGGCTCTGGAGGATGAGACCCTCGAATCGGCCAGGAAACTGGACAAAGAGCTCCTAGACGAGGATGTGAACCCAGGATCAACAGCAGATCTGATTGGAGCATCTTTATTAATCTCCTTGCTAAGGGGATTGAGGTTTTGATGATGCTTTGCGGTAATGAGGTCCTCGAAGAGCTGGGAATACTCGACGGTATCAACGAGGTAATAGCCACTACGGAAAAGAACGGGGTCATCAACGCCGCTCCCATGGGCATAATAAGGGACGGAGAATCGCTTTACATCAAGCTTTTTTTGGGAACTCACACGTATGACAATGTTCTTGCAAACGGATGGTTCGTCGCAAATATAACCCATGATTCCTGGATCTTCGCAGAAACTGCCCTCGAAGATCTGACTCAGGATTACTTTGTCCGTCGCGACGGCCTGCCGATCTTGAAGGATACAGAAGCCTGGGCTCTCTTCAAATGCAAGCCTTTTCCCCTCGACATTATCATTGTCAAGGTTGAGCCCGTGAAAGGAGAGATGTTAAGAAAGGACTTCCGAGCATTCAACCGAGGTGCTAACCTTGTAGTTGAGGCAGCCGTTGCAGCCACCAGATACTTGGCCCTAAGGACCGACTCCTACTACGAAGAGATCATGAAGATCAAGCGGATCGTCGAAAGGTGCGGCGGTCCGAGGGAGAGAGAGGCAATGGAACGCCTTATGGACAGAATAGATAACTATTGCCACATATGATCATCGATTTCCCGCATGTGATAATTGAAATTGCTGCTAATGTGCGGTTGCCATGACTATGCTTGATCGGTTGCCCTCAGGGTGTCAAGGCCTCGACAGGCTCTTAGGCGGAGGCTTTGAGTCTGGGATCGTAAGCCAGCTCTACGGAGAGGCTGGCACGGGCAAGACCAACATAATAATTCAACTGGCAATCCAGGCGGTGTCCAGGGGATTAAGGGTGGTTTTCATTGATACCGAAGGTTTTTCCCCTGACCGATTCAAGCAGATAGCTGGTACTGGAGCCAAGGAGATCGCCGCCAAGATAATGATCTTCGAGCCTTTGAGCCTTGAACAGCAGCACACGTCCATCAGAGAGGCAAGCAAAATCGCGGGGAAAGATCTCGGCCTTGTCATCCTGGACTCCGCCACTTCCCTTTATAGAGTGCTCTTGGAGTCGGATGATAATCGTCCTATCAGGAGATTGCTCTCTATGCAGCTCGGAGAGCTCCAGGAGATATCCCGAAGGCACAGAATTCCTGTTGTGATCACCAACCAGGTCTACACCGACATTGAGACAAACGAGCTTAGGCCCCTTGGAGGAACCTATCTTGAGCACATGTGTAAGGCCATTGTGTCAGTGGAGAAGATCGGGGAAGGCCGACGTCGGGCAAAAATTGCAAAGCACAGGTCCCAGCCGGAGGGAGAGACCGCCGATTTCGTAATAACTTCCAGAGGAGTCGAGTAGCCGTCGTGTTAAATGGCCTGAGCCATCAGCTAGAGTCGCCTTTTCATGATGATCGCCGGTTCTCCATCCGTATAGTAGCCAGGGTAAATCGTTATCATCTCGAATCCCATGCCTGAGTAGAGGGCCTGAGCTTTCTTATTGCTGATTCTGACCTCCAGGGTAGCGCTCACTGCTCCCATGAATCGGAAAGTCCTCAGAATTGAGGTTAGGAGTTTCCTTCCCACTCCACGGCACTGGTAGCCTGGCCGGACGGCCAGCCAGAAGACTCTGCCCTCTAGGGGGGTGTGCTTGAAGCCAAGCACGAAACCGACCACGGAGCTCCTGCACTCTGCGACCAGCGTAGTTCTGGGATGGTACTCGTAAAATGTAGTGAATATGGTTGGATCATAACCCCCGAAGACCTCTCTGTCCAGCTCTAGAGCTCCTTCCAGATCGCTAGGCTTGAACCTTCTTATTATAATCGCATCTTCCATCAACCTATTTTTGGGTTCGGAATTGATTCTAGACTCAGGTGTTGCTTTGGACCTGCTAGAATCCTGGTCTTCGGTTTGATCTTCTCGGACTTGGGAGGTCATCTCAATACTATTTAGGATCATGCTAGCTAAATAGTTTGTTAAAAAGTATGTGTTTAGCTCCCTCGTGAATTAATTCAAATTTGCCTAAAACCGTTTTGACCAGAAAAATTAAATAATCTAATGATAATATTCCTCAAATGGGAGTATGGACGAAGGAGAGACCAAC
>JBGQAL010000122.1:0-8396 GCA_041494285.1 Methanotrichaceae archaeon | reverse complement strand
GAAAGATCTTGGGCACGCTGCGCAATGAAAAAGGGACCTCGATCCATGAGCGAATCATGACGATGCTGGCAACCTGGGGACAGAAAGGACTGGATTGTCTCCAAATGCTAACGGCAAAGCTAGCCAGCTAAACACATACGTACTTTGTAATAGTCTCTCAAAGATGTCTGCGACCGTACGTGCAGGATTTTGCTTCTGATCATTGACTTGATCTTTTGGTCGATCAGGCTATGAGCAGCCCTGGGTCCGAAGATTTCTTGGTGTATCGAATCGAAACGACCGTTTAATTTGATCCAAAAAAAGTTAACATACCACTGCTACGACTTGTTTGATTGCCCGGTGGCAGCTTTAACGGATGAACCTGGTGAGGTCCAGCCGTTCTCGTTCTGGTAGGGGTTGTTGTCGTTCGTCTTGGAGCCTTTGATCACTTTTGGAGATCCTTTGCTGGGGTTGCCCACAACCTTAAGGTCTGACCAGTAGTTCCCACCAGTGCCGTTGCCCCAGTCCCATTTGTTCATTCCGTTCCTATTCTCAGCCTGCTGGGTGTTGTTCAGGAAATTGTTGTGATAGACCTGATTGTTCCTGGAGTTGACCAGTAGGACACCAGCGGGATTGTTCGAGACTGTATCCTCGAATATCTCGTTCTCGTTTGATCCATTCAGCCAAATTCCCGTCTGGAAATTCCGATCAACGGTGTTGCCCTCGATTGTGTTGGTGCTGGAGTTGCGCAGGGATATGCCGTTCTGATGGTTCTTAGAAATCATGTTCTCGCGGATGGTATTAGAACCAGAATCGAAGAGGAATATACCGCTGAAACTGTTGCCGATCACTACATTTTTGGAAATCTCATTGGAGATCGAATCCTGTAGAACCATCCCGTGACACTTCGAAACATTATTCCCCAGGATCTTGCTCGACCTTGAGCTAAAGAGGAGCAGGGCGTCATTGGAGATTGTGTTGTTTTCCACAGTGAAGTTGTTGCAGTAAGCCAGTGTCAAATGAGATAGCACTTTTCCCTGGACCACCTTGTTTGACTGGCCAAAGAAGTACGCTATAGGCTTGTCGTCCTCGGTGTTAGACTCATCGATAGCATTGTCAAAGCTCTGCTTATCGCCGCCCAAGACTATCATCCCCAGCTTTACATCGTTAAGTTTATTGTTCTCCAGCCTGTTGCCAGATGATTCTGTGATGTTTACACCAGTATCCGCATGGGATAGACGATTGCCCGTCAGAGCGTTTCCATTGGAGGAAAAGATCTCGATCGCCAAATCCTTTGTGTTTAGGATAGAGTTGCTGGTGACAGCATTCTTCAGGCTTGCCCCTAGGCTCAATGCTTCTGTTGTGTTATTAATAGTACAACCCCTGATGATATTGTAGTTTGAATTCTCCATCATTATGCCTAGTATACCGTCTTTTATGCTCTCACTATAAAGCTCGGTTCTGGTCGTATTCAAGACGTACACGGCACGTTTATTGCCCCACTCGGTGTTACCTGATAGGTTACAATCGCTGCTGTTGTAAACAATAATACCATTAGTGCCGCCTTTAATGATGTTCCTAGATACTGTAACTGCAGATGAATTTTCCAGCGCCACTCCAGCTCCACCGTTGGATAATGTGTTATTTGTTACGACGTTCTCTCCAGCGTCCTTTAGAGTAACCGAAGCTATGCCGCCTTCAATGTTGTTATTTGAGATCTTATTGTGGCTCGCACCTCGCCATAGGACCACTCCAGTTACGCAGTCCCTCATAGAGTTTCCCTCTATAACGTTGTTAGACGAGCCCTGGATCATTAAGCCCGGTTTATCGCTGATGAATTGGTTATTCTTGATCGTGTTATCGTTCGACTGGACCATGATTCCAGCTTTTGAGTAGTTCTTAAAAGTAAGCCCCTCGATGGAGCAGCCTGAAGCGACTATCGTAATTCCTGTCTCTTTGTTGCTACCATCAAGCAAAATCGTTCCCCTCTCGCCGGTCAAGGGCTTGATGGCAATCTTTTTGTCTATTTTTACATCTTCATTGTACACCCCGGACTTCATGTAGACGGTATCACCTGCAGAGGCTGCGGAAACGGCATCCCCGATGCTTTTATGAGTGGCTAAACCATCGCTTCCGACTATGTAGGTTCTTGCCCCGACAGGCCCGAGGCAAAGAACCAGTATAATGCAGAGGATTATCGGCAATTTTGGCATGCCCTATCCTAGTACGGCACCTTTTTATAGTTAATCCAAATCCCAGCAAAGTCTGGCCCATGCCCTGAAAGCTGCCGTTAACCTAGACCTTGACTCATCTAAATCCAACCCCTTTATTTCCAGTGGAAAAATAAACCTCAAAATTTGATCGTTGTGAAACTGTCTAGGTTATACATATCCCAATATGTTAGATTCACTTGAAAATATTATTTATGAAGTGATCTAATTTTACATGTATATGTCGATTGGCGTCCTAATAAATATGATGCTATCCGATCTTCAAAAGTCAATACAATTCTTCCTAGATCGATACAATTGCACGAAGGTTTTGGGATGGCCGCGAATCAGCCCGGCAATACCTGAACTTAGCCTCGAATCGGGAAAGTGGACAAAGGCGCTACTGTTTAGCTGCAACCTGCTGCCTGCAAACCTTTATTATAGCAAGCCCCATTAATCCTTGGGAAAATGATAGGTGATAAAGCAGCCAATGTGACGCCTCATAAGCACTGCCTTGTCTGCGGCAATGCGGTAAACAGGGAGGAAAGCTTTTGCGATGAGCTGTGCGAGTCCAAGTTCAAATCAGCCCAAAGACGCCAGCAGCTTATTTTTTTAATCTTTGTGGCCCTTTTTTTGGGGATGCTAATCCTGCCCACGCTACTGAACATGAAAGGGTGAAACTATGCGCCTTGCCCTTGCTATCCTAGCTACCGTTATGCTTGTCTCCTGTGTGTCCGGAGGGTTGTATTTCGAGGTGAACGACATTACCATGACCCTGACCGGTGGAGATGCCCTCTTCGAGCTCAACTACACCCTGGACTCATTCGCCAAGCTGTACGTTCTGGCCTTGGGAGCTGGATACATAGAACCTGACATAGAATCCTTTTTAAAAAGCTACGGAGATGTGAAAACTATAAGGGCAGACCCCGATAGCGCTGCTTTGCTGGTCAAGGGTGCAGGCAAGAATAGTAGCGGTTATTATCTGTTCGATTCTCGGCCATTGGGAGGACGAGTAGCCAAGTTCACGGTTGTATACCCGGGAGGCCTTTCCAGAACTTTCTACAACGTCACCTCTACCCCAAATGTGTTCTACGGGATCAAATGAGGCAGTAGACGTAATAGCTGCGGACCAATAGCTTCTCCCGCAGCTCTATCAAGGGGGCTCGTCCTACTGGGCCATCTGTCTCTTCAGTGTGTCAGTGCTTCTAGCTCGGCCACTTTCTTTTCAAGGATGTCTACTCTTTGCTTAAGAAGTGAGACGTTGTTTCTTTCGGACCCTGTATCATTGAGGTGAACTCTTGCGACCCGAGCGCTCCTGGCCGCATCTTGGGCGTATTCTCTGGTAACGTTTTCCATCTCGGTAAATCCCTTTGCCAACATCTCGGTCCTGTTGCTTATAGCGAGTGTCTTATTTAATGCTGACATAGTCGTGTCGAGGTAAGTTTTGCATTGCAAGACATTGCTCATGGATGAGTTGGCGCTCACTTCAGCCATTGCTGATGAAGCGACCGCCCTCTCAGTGCTCTGCCTTGTAGAATTCTCAAGGTCTGATGTCTGGTTCAGGATGGTACGAGCATTGCTGTAGAGTCTTCTGGATTCGTCCCTGTAAATCTTCGACTGATGAACCATAGCTCCTGGGGATACTTCAGCAAACTGAGGAATGGCTGGAGCGGCAAATCCTTGAGTCCCGAAATGCAGCTTTGTCCCAGAGTTATTTGGTCCTGCATCCAGGTTTACAACCGCACCACTTCTCCCCCGTCCTATCTCCTGCGGCTCAAGAGCAGCCACAGTTGAGACAATAATCGAAAGAACCAGAATCAATACAATTCTACTTCTAATGCCCAGACCTCCACAACCAATAGAATTCTTATTTTATATAAAACTTTTGAAAGTTAATTATGGGGACTCACAAAATATCTATTATATAATATCTTTGATTGAAATAGACGACCAGAAGTCGGCAGACGATTCATTACATAGCCCCTAGATCGCCGTTTATCCGAAATCACCCGATCCTCAGTTTATCATCCTCAGTCTACTTGCCTAAGCCCTGGCACGATCTTCTTAAGAACCTCTGCTGCAAGAACCACCAGAACGGAGACTATGCCAACCAAAACCCAGCTCTCTGCCTTAAGAGGAGCTGTCTCGAAGATGGACTGCATGAAAGGCAAATATACTGCCGCTAAGATTGCCAGTATTGACGCAGCTAATCCTAGAATGAGCATTTTATTGCCTAAAGGCTTTAGCTTCAGAAGGGATTCGTCCAGCGATCTGCTGCTGTAGGCATTGAAGGCTGTAAACAAGCCCAAACCCACGAAAGCCATCGTTCTGGCATAGGTTAGGCCTTGGTTCATGTTCAAAGAGATCACGTACAATCCCAAACAACCACTGACAATTGCTGCAGCAGTTCCGAGAGTGTATATGAGCAGGCTCCTTGAAGGCATGGGTTCTTTTGGATCTGTGGGCTTCCTGCGCATGATGTTGGGGTTGGCGGGTTCTACTGCCAACCCCATAGCTGGAAACTCTTCTGCAACAACATTTATCCATAGTATCTGAGCTGCAAGCAATGGAGTTCCATACCCGAGCAACACGCCCAAGAAGATTGTCGACAGCTCTGCAAAGCTGACAGATAGCAGATAAGATGTGCCCTTCCTTATATTGTCGTATATCCTTCGGCCTTCTTCCACCGCGTTGACTATAGTTGCGAAATTGTCATCTGCAATTACTATATCCGATGCCTCTTTTGCGACCTCTGTTCCGGTCCTGCCCATCGCTACTCCGATGTCAGCCGCCTTAAGAGCTGGGGCGTCGTTAACTCCATCTCCCGTCATAGCAACGATGTGTCCCTTGGCCTTGAAGGCTTCCACTATTCGCACCTTATGCTCTGCCGTCACCCTCGCAAACACAGATACAACATCTATCCGCTCTAAGAGATCCTCATCGCTCATCCGTTCAAGTTGACTTCCCTCGATGACATCCCCTTGCCCGATATTCAGCTCTCTGCTTATTGCCCTGGCAGTCAGCCTATGATCACCTGTGATCATGACCGGCCTTATGCCTGCGATCTGGCATGTACGAATCGCCTCATAGGCCTCTCTCCTAGGTGGGTCCATCAATCCCACCAGGCCAGCGAATATCAGCTCAGCTTCGACGTAGTCCCTCTCTAAGGGCTCATCCGGATCGATGTGCTTCCAGGCCAGGGCCAGAACCCTCAGGGCCTTATCGGCCATGTGGTCTGCGATCTTACGGATCTCTTTGCGATCCTCATCTTCTAACGGCTTTATTCCATCGGGATAGGTGATGTAAGAGCATCTGTTCAGGACGACTTCAGGCGCTCCCTTCATGGCCACAAATATGCCTTCGCCTTCGGATCTGTTGACGGTGGTCATCCTCCTGCAATCTGAATCAAAAGGGTATTCGGCAATTTCAATGAATTGCTTCTGCGTCTCTTCGAGAATTCCCGACTTTTTGGCCGCGACCAGAAGAGCGCCCTCCGTAGGATCTCCTACTATGCGCCATTTGCCATTCGCCCGCTCAAGATTTGCGTTGTTGGAGAGCACTCCTATCTTTAGAAGGATAGCGATGTCGTCTTCTTTGGGATTGACAGTGACTCCGTTTTGCCGGAACTCTCCTTCTGGGTCGTATCCGTAGCCCGTTACTTCTACAGGTCGATAGGTGTAAATCTCTCGAACAGTCATCTCGCCAGTCGTCAGTGTACCGGTCTTGTCTGTGCAGATAACTGATATCGAACCAAGAGTCTCCACCGCAGGCAGGCTCCTGATTATTGCATTTTTTCTGGCCATAGCCTGCGTTCCGAAGGCTAGGGCCAATGTCACAACAAAGGGGAGAGCCTCAGGAACTCCTGCAACCGCTAGGGCAATCGCCGTAATCAGAGTGTCCATGATCGGGTTGCCGCTCCTCAAATACAGGAAAAAGACGGCAGCGGATATAATAAGCACGAGATAAGCCTGTCGCTTGGCGAGATGCTCCAGCTTGACTTTTAGTGGCGGTTTGACTTCCTTCTCGCCTATCATGCCCGATATGCGCCCCAGCTCCGTGCCTTTGCCAGTAGCCGTAACCACAAATCTGCAGTTGCCGTATGAGACGAATGTGCCCATGAAGACCATGTTTTTTCTGTCTGCAAGCGGCGTCTCCACAGATAGAGGAGTTGCATTCTTTTCGGCGGGATGGGATTTGCCAGTCAATCTCGCCTCAATGACCCCAACAGATATTGGCTCGGATAAGGGAGCAACATCCTTTTCTACTGGCAGAGATTCGCCGGTCAAAGATGCCTCCACGACCTCGAGGGACGTCTTCTCGATGACCCGTCCGTCTGCAGGCACCTTATCACCGGCCTCGAGAAAGACCACGTCCCCTGGTACGAGATTCTCAGCGGGAATACTGACCATTTCTCCATCTCTGAAGGTGTCGGCCTCGGGCGCTAACATCTCTCTCAGCGCTTCCATCGATCGCTCAGCCTTGTACTCTTGCAGGAAGCCGATCAGGGCGACAAGGAGAACGATGCCAATTATGACGTAGGCATTGTGTGTCTCTCCTGCTATGTAAGAGATAAGCGCAGCGAAAATAAGCACAAGATTTAGGTATTCTTTGAACTGCTTGAGGAAAATTCGAGATGGGGACGGTTTGGAGGGACTCTTAAGCAGGTTTGGTCCGTGCTCCGCTAGCCTCCTGGCCGCTTCGTCGGCACCTAGGCCGTTAGGTCCCGATAGAAGCCGCTCTAAGACCTCTTCGGCTGTCATGGAGTGCCAGTGGATCATCATTCGCCTCTCTCTGTTCCTCGCCTCATCCAAGCTCCTCTGTAATCCAGGGATCGGAAACTACGTCGATCGTAGAAATAGTTTTCTCGCACGTTTAAAAGATCTCAAAAGATAATTACAAAAGTTGAACAAAATGTTTCAACAAATGTCCCCGCCTGAGGTAAATGCGTCCTTATGGATCATCGTCCCCAGAAGGGTTCTTTCTTGCGTTTAATGGCCAGAAAGTTCTCCATGGTCTCTCGTTCGTCCTCCGCTAACCTCGGCATGAGCTCCTGCTCCACAATCCTGGCATGCTTTTCCGGGATGTTGACGTAGAGTATGTCTCCTTCGTGAATCTGGCGTCCGACAGTAGGTCCATCAATGGCCACCGCCACCTCCATGCCTACAGTTGCCGATCCTATGTTCTCATTGTGCTCCTGGATCCCCTTTATTATGCCCGCCACAGCCCCGTCGTCTCTTATCAGCGGGACTTGGGTCCGGATCACGCCGCCAATTACCTGCACACCGACTATGGCCGGCTTGGATTGCCTAAAGACGCAGTCGGGCAGTATCCTTATAGCCCCCGGCCTAATGACTGCCTCGAGCCTCTCCTGTTCCATCTTCATCTTCTGCTCGTCCACCCAGGTGTCGTAGTTCTCGAGGATTGAGTAGATCACATCGCTCTGGAAGACGGGAACCGATGTCTTCTGGATCTCGGAGATGGCATCGGGCAGGATCTCGATGTTGAATCCCAGAATTACCGATAAGAGCCGGTCTTTGATCATGCTCGCCCGGATAACGTCCTTTCTGGATATCGGTCCCACGTCTGCGGTGTGGATGGGGATGTTCTTTGCCTTCAGCTCGCCGACCAATGCCTCCAGCGAGCCGATGGTGTCGGCCTTCAGAATTACCCCTTCGTTCTCCGTATCGATCCTAACCGAGTCCAGCTCGGACTTCATCTGCTTGGCCAGGGCATCCACGTCCGCTGAGGATTCTATAACCCTTATGGTAGAGCCTGCTAAAGCGCCTTCCAGCTTAGGGCCTGCTACCTTGACCCCACTTGCTGCCACCACTTGCTTGACAGGTAGAAACCTCTCCTCGCTCCTGATCTCAGCCAGGGGCTTGGGCTTGAGCAGAGCCCTTATCTTCGTCAATATCGGCTCGTTGGCCGTGCCGACTAAGACGGTGTCGCCAGCCTTGATCACTCCATCGTACAGTATGACGTCCAGGGTGGTCCCTAGGCCCCTCTCCTCTTTGACCTCAAGGATGGTCCCAACACCAGGTCCGGATGCTGTTATCTTCAGGTTGTCCTTCAGGAACCTCTGTGTCAGGCCAACCAGGACCATCAAGAGGTCGGGAACCCCTTCTCCGGTCAAGGCGCTGATGGGCACAATCCCAACGGTCTTTGTGAAATCGCGGATCCTGTCGTATCTGTCGGCATCAAACCCGT
>JBGQAL010000038.1:0-17939 GCA_041494285.1 Methanotrichaceae archaeon | reverse complement strand
CTTGTTCTCGCTTCTTAACTTGCCGATCTCCTTAACAAGTTCACCACGAGGCTTAAAATCAGACTCTTCATCGAGTGCGCTCTCGAATACCTCGATAACAAACTTCGATAAGGGAACGCCCGCATCCTTAGCAAGCTTCTCCCACCTTGCCTTATCTTCAACGGAAGGTAGGTAGAGGTAAACATAGCGAGACTTATCTGGCATCACCATGGGGTATCACAATTAGAATAAATGGACCCCAAGGTATATATGCTTTACTGGTAAATTAGTGCGGGGGACGGGATTCGAACCCGCGAACACCTGCGTGACAGGGCCCTCAACCCTGCTCCTTTGACCTGGCTTGGAAACCCCCGCTCTCTCGGTGTGGGATGGGCCGGCTAGCCCATCTAAGACAGCTCAGCCAGTTTGGCTTCCAGTGTCTCAGCTCTCAGCTTGATCTCCTCGGATGCCCTGGTCACCAGGTCCTTGGCATGCATGGAACCACTACTCTCAATGGCCAGCACGAAAGAGTCCAAAACCGGCGAGATCAAGATGGCTCCGGCTTCGCATTCCTCGACACAGAGCTTGCAAAGGGAGCATTCCACGGTATTTGTAGCTTTCGCTCTGCCGTCCTCCAAAACGAGGACTTTTCGCGGACACACTTCCACGCACTTTTTACACCCCGTGCATGCTTCGCTGACAACGATGCCGGGAAGGTTCTTGTAGCCGCAAAGGGTTCCGGACTGCCATTTGGCATGATCCCTCCCAACCCGCTTGGAAGCATAGCCCTCTACAACTAGCTTTTCGCCCTCACCAAGAATAACAATGGGTATGCTATCGAAAGCCGGCTTGACCGTAGGATCGGTGAACTTGATATCCTTGGAATAAACGGTGCACGGACCCTCAGCGGATAGCATGAAATCTACCCTGCACCCTGGACAGCCTTCACCCGCACACTGACAGTCATCGGGCCTCGAATAGATGTCTAGATCTTCAGCCTGAAGAGGTATCAAACCTAGCCGGAGAGATAGTATCTCGTCGAACAACACCGATGTGTTATCATACATAACTATCTCATCTATGGCCAAGGTAGGAACCTCACTCAAACATGCCCGCCTGATGCCGTTGGCAAAAGCGGCCGTAACGCCGCTGAGGAGGAACTTGATCCGTTCCTCACTCAGTTCTAACAGTTCAACCTTCAAATCTACACCCTTCGACCCCTCTTTCCACCCTTGGGTTTTGTGCCGTCGTGTGGGATTGGGGTCACGTCTTCTATCCTACCTATCCTAAGGCCAGCCCTTGCTAGCGCTCTTATGGATGCCTGAGCGCCGGGTCCTGGAGACCTCTGCTTGTTGCCTCCCGGAGCTCTCACCTTGACATGAACGCCAACTATGCCCTTATCCTTAACCGACTCAGCAACCTGCATGGCCATCTGCATGGCCGTGTAGGGTGAACTCTCGTCCCTTGCTGCCTTGACCACCATTCCGCCGGAGATCTTTGCAATGGTCTCCGCCCCGGTCAGATCGGTAATAGTTATCAGCGTGTTGTTAAAGGATGAGAATATGTGGGCTATGCCCCATTTGCCTTCTGCCATTTATCCTTCCACCCTGGCTGTCCTGGATGCCCTCTCTGGATGGCCTTCCTTGGCCATAGGCGATCCAAGATAGTAGTCTATGGTCATCTCTTCGCCGCGCCTAACCAGGTAGCTTGGAATTGTGACCCTGCGCCCAGAGACCTGGACGTGGCCGTGAGTGATGAACTGCCTGGACTGCTTCATTGAGTTAGCCAGCCCCTGGCGGTACACCTGCGTCTGAAGTCTTCTTTCTAGAACATCAGTAATCTTCATGGATAAAACTGCATCCAAATCGCCTTCTTCCTTGAGCATGCCGTACTTCTTAAGGCGGTTTAGAATAGCTTCTACTTTCGGATCAGCCTGGCCGGATGCCACAGACGCAAGCAGCGTTCGGCTGGAGTGCCTGTATTTCCTGAGGACAGCTTGGGCTTTCCACAGTTCTCTCTTGTTTCGAAGCCCGAAGGACTTCACCAGCACTACCTCTCCGGCAATCCTCTCTGACTGGAAGGGGGTCCGTGGCCTGCTGTACGTTTTGCGGTTCTTTCCTGGGTATCCCATTTAAACCACTACTCCTTGCTAGCCGCCGGTGCCGCCGCAGGTGCTCCTTCTTTCTTCCTGCTTACTCCCACGATAGCGCCAGTTCGCCCAGTGGACCGAGTTTTCTGGCCTCTAACCCGCAGACCGCGCTCGTGCCTGATGCCCTTGTAGGACCTCATCTTCTTCATGAGGTCTAAATCTTCTCTCAGGATCATAGCGAGGTCCATGCCCATGACATGCTTGTCCAGGCCCGTTTCAATGTCCTTCCGCCTGTTCATCATCCACACGGGTAGGTTTGCACTGGCCTCTTCTATGACCTTCTTAAGATCGTTGATCTTCTCGTCTGGCAAGAGACCCAGAGTTGCATAGGGATCCACTCCGGCCTTTTCAGCAAAGATCCGGCCAGTTCTGCGGCCCACACCCTTCATGCCAGCTAGAGCCATGTGGACCTGCCGCTTCCCCTCCAGGTCCGAATTCAAAATACGAACTATGTGCTTGAGTTCTTCGGCCTCTTCGGCCTTCTTAGGCTTCTCAGGCTTCTCTTCTGCCTTTTTAGGTTTATCTTTAGCCAAATTATTCCTCCAGATGTCTGGATAGCCCAGAGAACACTCTGGAGCAGCCCCGGTCTGTTGCCGGCGCCGCCCAATCACCACGTAGTGGGGCGAATGTCCATTGAGTCCAAATTGAAGAGACGCTACTTATACATAAGACTTATGATCTCTGCGTTGCTCCTTGGTCGGCACCTACTTTGCCTCCTCATTTCAGACTCTTCGCAGGTGTCCTGGACGCTACGTTCGGCCACTGCTAGTCCTAGTCATTCTCAGACGCTGATCATCGCCCCTATGCTCGCCATCTCCTGGAAGAAACCCGGGTAGGAAACGTCCACGCACTCAGCGGTATCTATTCGTGTCTTTCCGGTCGCCATTCCGGCAATCGCCAGAGCCATGACGATCCTGTGATCATCGTAACCCTTCACGTCGCCACCATGCAGCTCGCCACCGACGATCTCCAGGCCGTCCGGTTTCTCCTTTATATCAGCCCCCATCTTGGAGAGCTCGCTTGCCATAGCGTGAAGCCGATCGGTCTCCTTGTGACGGACGTGCTCGGCGTTGGAAACAACGGTCTTTCCTTTGGCAAGAGCGCCCAGCACAGCAATAGTAGGAACAAGATCCGGAGTGAGGCTGGCGTCCACATCGACTCCATGCAGTTCTCGGCCTTTAATTCGGAGTACACCTTCGACCTGGTCCCAGGAGATCTCCGCGCCCATGCGCCCGAGGATGTCCACGATGGCCGAGTCTCCCTGACGCGACGGCAGCACGCCTCTGACAACTACCTCTCCGCCCGTCACTGCTGCTGCGGCCAATGGATAAGAAGCTGAAGAGAAATCTCCGGGGATTGTGTAGCTCTTCAGGTTGTAGGATTGGCCTCCTTCTACCTCGAACTCTTGCTTGTCAGCCTCGATTCGAGCCCCGGCCTCCTTGAGCATGTCTAGGGTGATCTCTGCGTAGGGCCGTGATTTGAGTTCACCCTCTATTATGATCTTGGTATCACCTTCAGACAGTGGCGAAGCTATGAGCAGTGCCGACAGAAACTGAGAGCTTACGCTACCGTTCAGTTTTGCCACTCCGCCTTTCATGCGTCCCTGGACAACCAAAGGGGCCTTGCCATTTCCCCGGATGGAGAAGGCGTTGACGCCCAGGTCGTTTAACGCGCTGAGCAACGGACCATTTGGCCTGGATCTGATCGACGCGTCACCTGTCAGCACGGCCCCGTTGGTCAGGGAAGCCACTGCAGAACAGAAGCGCATGGTCGTTCCAGAGTTCAAGACGTTTATGACGTCCTCAGGAGTCTGGGGCTTGCCTGAAACACCCTCAATCTGGATATCTTCTTTTCTTGTTATTTTGGCACCGAAAGCCTCGCATGCGGCAATGGTTGCCCTGGTGTCTGCAGATATAAGGGGCCTTTTGACAGTTCCACCAGGACCTAAGGCAGTAATTAGAATGGCCCGGTGAGTATAACTCTTTGATGGCGGAGCATAGACCTCGCCTGACACCACCGAACGCTCGACTGATACTATCATAGTCGCTTAGACAACTTAGAAGTATAAGAAATGTTGCGCTGAGAGGCCTTTCTTTGAACTAGACCAATCAGCCTTACAATTGAAATTCAATACAACTAACACTGTGAATTGATCCAAATCTGTTCTTGCTAATTATTCTTGCCGACAAGTATCTACACCTGGCCTAAGTATATCGTTTTCAGCTCGACAAAGGAGACCTTGGAGAAGACTCAACTAAACCCTACCGATAAGATCAATGCATCCTATCAGTCACTCCAAGTAGCTAGATTTAGCGGTGAGTACGAGGAATTTTGAAAGAACTGGATGAGAAGTTAAAGGAGAAGAAGCCGTCCCAGAATAACAATTGTCCAAAAGAGCAAAATGGTGAGCAAAGATTAAGCCGCTTTGCTCACGTCTATCTGCAATGCATCATTGAAAGTCTTTGATGCGCCTGATGCAGATGCAACTATCGTTGCCTTATAGACCCCTGCGGTTGGAATGGCGTTCCATATCCCTGCGTATTTCTCTCCAGAGGTGCGCTCCAGATTCACTTTGCCAACCTCTAAACCATCAGAGTTTTTAATGGTCGCATAAGCCGTCATATTAGTCTCGGGAATGCTCTGAGAGTCTGAACTGTTGTTTCCGAAAGTTGTGGTGATCATAACAGGGCTCCCTGAGTTTACTGGATTGGGCATAGCGTTTATGTCCTTTAGACTAATATTAAGCGTTGACGTCGCAGCGAGATTGTTTGGACTATTGGCAAGGTTGCTTGTGTTCCCTTTGAGCAAATTGGAATTGAAATCTGAATTCATAAGTCTGTTCCGCTCCGGGTTGCTCAAGCTTGGGGGTATATCGTTTATAGGTTTGCCTTCCAGAAAATTGTTTGCGCTTGAGGACCAATCCTGTACAGGGCCACCACAATCTGAACATATTGCGTATGCAGTGGATGCCAAACTTGCCGTAACCACGATGACGGCTACAGTAATAAGAAGGATTCCTGATCTTGTCATAATATCGCCTGCCTTTCCTTCCCCGCTATCCATATTCAATTATATCTCCCTTACGCTCAACGGGGGCACAGCCCGTGAGTGGGAATTCAGGTGTTAACGGTCTTCTGTATCCACATCATGCTCTTAAAGAGCGCCATGACTTTTCAGAATTCCCACGGAGCCAGTTTGAGATATTTGAGATACGACTGGTCCATTATCTATTATCACCAAACAATAGGGGAAGATCTTTTGATCCAATTTGGATGTCAAGAACTGAATCTTAGCACTTGCTAGATACGGACTTTTACGAATGTGATTCACCAACTCCATCGATCTGTCCTGGAGAGAGTTTAAATTCGGGTAAGAGAAACGACACGGAAAATATGGAGGAAAATTGGTGAGACGCTTAATGGGATTTGTGTTTATGCTCTTATCGATCATTTTGGCACTTTCTTTTGGGGTAGCCTCAGCAGAACAGGTCGAGCATAAGGTCAACTCTACCAGTTCGTCAGACCAAATCACCCCGACAGGGAATATTACTCAAGAATCGAGGGTTCTTCTGAACGCTACGAACACAACTGACACCCTGAAATCAACCAAGCTCAAAAATGCGACTATGCTTGAGAATTTGACCATGCCAGAGAATGTCAGTTCGAAGAACAAGGTCGTTATCAATGCATCTGCTATTCCATTTGACATCGAACCTTCCGGCAAGGCAACTTTCGTGATTGACGACGGAGTGACCCCGATCAAACGTGCGGGAAATATAGGGCAATCTTCTATTAATGGCGCTTCACTCATGCGTGCAGTTGACGGAACACCACATGGATATACTACGTATTATAATTGAATTGTTCTCTGAAAATGTCACATCGAGATATAGCAGGGTATGATCCTCGCATTGTAGATTGGATAAGTCCTGCAGTTCCAGGATAAACTAATGTTGAGGATGTGGCAATCTATCAGTGGCCATTTTCAGCTAAGATTTGAGGAACGATCAAGCTCATGTGGATTTCGAATCTCCTTCTAGCGGCTTCGGCCTAATCGGAGATGAAGATCGAAGAGGGGCGCTGGAGCGCTGCCTGCTATCATGATCGTTGAGTATTAATACCAAATAAATGAAGAGTAACGGATTAAGGAATTTATCTGCAGGAGGTTTTATGGGTTACACCTTGACCGAAAAGATCCTGAGGGCGCACCTCGTCGATGGATCCTACAAGCCCGGAGAGGAGATCGGGATAAAAATAGATCAGACTCTTACCCAGGATGCTACAGGCACAATGGCCTATCTCCAGTTCGAGTCCATGGGCCTATCCAAGATCGCCACTGAGCTTTCGGTGAGCTATGTTGACCACAACACCATCCAGGTGGGCTTCGAGAACTCTGACGACCACGCCTACCTTCAGTCTATCGCTGAGAAGTATGGCCTGTACTTTTCAAGACCAGGAAACGGTATATGCCACCAGGTCCACTTGGAAAGATTCGCGCGACCTGGCAAAACGCTGCTGGGCTCAGACAGTCACACGCCAACCGCTGGTGGCGTGGGCTCTATTGCCATGGGCGCAGGTGGCCTGGATGTAGCCGTAGCTATGGGAGGCGGCGCTTATTACATTACCTGTCCTAGGGTCATCAACGTTCACCTGACCGGTTCGCTTAGGCCTTGGGTCACAGCCAAGGACGTTGCTCTCAAGGTCCTGCAGATCCTCACTACAAAAGGAAACGTAGGCTACGCATGCGAGTACACTGGTGACGGGGTCGAGAGGCTAACCGTCCCGGAACGTGCCACGATAACCAACATGGGCGCAGAGACAGGCGTAACTACATCCACCTTCCCGAGCGACCTCCAGACTAAGCGATTCCTCGATGCCCAGGGCAGAGGAGATCAGTGGATTCCTCTTGCCCCAGACGAGGACGCAGTTTACGATAAAGTCATAGAGATAGATCTCTCTCAGATCGAACCCCTGGTGGCTGCCCCCCACAGTCCCGGAAACGTTCTACCTGTCCACGAACTGAACCTTTCCGTGGACCAGGTAATGATCGGATCGTGCACCAACTCCTCTTACGTCGACCTGATGACAGTGGCCGAAATGGTCAAAGGCCAAAGGCTTCCAAATGGAGTTAGTCTGGGCATAGCCCCAGGTTCCAGACAGGTGCTAAACACCATCGCCAAGAACGGAGCTTTGAGCGACCTGATATCCTTTGGTGCTCGAATACTGGAGTCTGCATGCGGCTTCTGTATAGGCAACAGCCTTTCGCCGCGCACGGACTCCGTCTCAGTGCGCACCAGCAACCGGAACTTCAAGGGCAGATCGGGAACCTCTGGCGCCAACGTATACCTGACCAGCCCGGTGGTTGCAGCTGCTGCGGCGCTCACAGGCATTCTGGCCGATCCCAGATCGCTGAAAATCAGCTATCCGATGATCGAGATGCCTGAACATTTCGAGATAGACGACAGCATGATAATTCCGCCCTTGCCAGAGAGTGCCCGCACCAAGGTGACCGTAAGCCGCGGTCCCAACATCGGCGAGCCTCCGGTAAATACTCCCATGCCGGAGGACATCCGGGGGGTAGTCGCAATAAAGGTGGGGGACTACGTTACTACCGACCACATCATGCCCGCTGGCTCCCGCCTTAAGTACAGATCGAACGTGCAGAAGTACTCTGAGTTTGTCTTTGAGCCTCTGGACAAGGAGTTCAGCGCAAGGGCTGCATCGCTCCGGGACAAGGGAATTCACAACCTGATAGTTGCAGGCGTCAGCTACGGTCAGGGGTCTTCCAGGGAGCACGCGGCCCTCTGTCCCATGTACCTTGGGGTTAAGGCCGTGCTGGCCAAGTCCATCGAGAGGATCCACGGTTCAAACCTGGTCAACTTCGGGATCGTCCCCCTCGCCTTCGCCGACGAGTCCGACTACGATTCTTTGGAAAATGGAGCAGAGATCGTCATCCTCGGAATTCACAAAGCTCTAGAAACAGGTGCAGAATTTATAAAGGCCATCTCAGGCAAAAAGGAGATCAAACTTAAGATGAACCTTAGCAAGAGGCAGAGGGAGATCCTTCTGGCTGGCGGCCTTCTGCCCTACACCGTTTTGGGAAAATAGATGAGATCAATTCTGCTGATCTCATCGTATTTTTATCCGATTACTTGTTGATCAATAGCTGAAGAGCGTCTTTATTCCCTGGGATATGACCTGTCCAGAGGAGGCACTGTCGGTTGCGGAGGATGTAGCGTTCTTCGTCAGGGAGAAACTGGATTTTTGAACGCTCGGCGTGTAGATCTGGGTGTATTTCCAGCTCTGGTCTATGTTGAAATTCGTGAGTGTGTTTCTCTTCAGAAGCATGCTGTCCCATTGATCTGGGCTGTATTTGTTTGCTGAAGTGACCCCGGTTGTAAGGGTTGAATTCTTTAGCTGTACGGGCTCGTTGAAGTTCAGAGGGAAGGTGTTGTACCAGATGTTCATGCTGGTTGCAGGATTGTACGTCGGCCCTGTTAAATTCGGGGCATTGTGGATATAGGAGTCCCAGTACTTCTCCACGAAAGGTTCGAAGGGCGTTGTGCTTGGCCCGTTGAAGAAGTCAAGCTGAGAGGTGCCGTACCCTTCTCCTGTGAACATTGCCTGTGCTGAAGCTCCGCCGATTAGGCAGATCAGCGATAGTAGAACTATGCATCTCATTTTAATACATCTCTTTTAATATTTTATGTTGTCTTCTTATGCTCATCGGTCCCAACCTATTTATCTCTTATTGGTCGAGAAAAGATCCATGCCGGATTATTTCGAGATCCTGCACAAGGATTTGGCAGGTAGAATCGGCAAGCTTTCCACACCCCACGGTACAGTGGAGACTCCTGCCCTCATGCCCGTGGTAAACCCCCACCTTCAGCTCATACCAGCTCCTGAACTCGGTAAAATGGGGGCCACAATGCTGATCACCAATAGCTACATCATCCGGCAGGACGAGACATTGCGGGTCCAGGCTCTCGAAAAAGGCCTTCACTGCCTTCTGGGCTTCCACGGACCGATCATGACAGACTCCGGTGCCTTTCAGCTTTCCGTCTACGGCGACATAGATGTCCTGCCCCAGGAGATCCTCGACTTCCAGTTTGCGATTCAATCCGACGTCTGTGTTCCCCTGGACATTCCCACGCCTCCTGACGTGACTAGAGAACGAGCCGCATCGGAGCTGAAAGAGACTGAGAGAAGGCTGGAAGAAGCGCTAAAAAACAAAGGCGCTTCCCTTCTGGCAGGGCCCATTCAGGGGTCGACCTATCCGGATTTGAGAGAGGCAGCGGCCCGCTTTTTGAGGGACAAGGGCTTTGATGTCTATCCTGTTGGGGGAGTCGTACCTCTAATGGAGACATACAGGTTCAGTGACCTGGTGGAAGTCGTGACTGCAGCAAAAAATGGTCTCGGTCCTGGAGCGCCAGTCCACCTGTTTGGAGCGGGCCATCCTATGGTCTTCGCCCTCGCCGCAGCCATGGGATGTGACCTCTTTGACTCTGCGGCCTACGCCCTCTTTGCCAGGGAGGGAAGATACCTGACGTCACGGGGAACTTGGAGGCTTGACGAGATGAGGTACTTACCCTGTTCCTGCCCTGTATGCCAAGCCCACAATCAAGAGGAGCTGATGAAGAGTCCGGAAAGGGTTAAGCTGCTGGCAAAGCACAACCTCTACATCTCATTGCAGGAGATCAATCTGGTCAAGCAGTGCATCCGTGAGGGGTCTCTTTGGGAACTGCTGGAAACTAGGTGCCGGTCTCACCCGCGCATGCTCGACGGTTTTAGAAAACTTGGCGAAAAGAGCCAATGGCTGGAGAGTCTGGACACTTCGTCTAAATCCACCCTTTTCTATCTCAGTTCGGAATCGGCATCTCGGCCCGAGGTGGTCCGATACGGGTCCAGGATAGAAAGGCTAACACTAGCCGGAAATGTCCTGATCACGGACGATACAAAAACCAAAGCGGATGGGTTTGATACTGTTCTTCATTTCAAGCCACCCTTTGGTCCTTACCCAGCCGAATTAGCGGAGACTTATCCATTTAATGCCGAAGTCCCAGTCAAGGCTGATCCGTCGTCCCTGGAGAGAGCATTATCGAACACCAAAAGACTGATAGACGCCAATCCTAGTGCCAGGTTTAGCCTTCGGATCAAGGGCTTGACCCAGGAGGAGAATGACCAAGTACTTTGAGGTGATCAGACGCGATGGACCTGCACGGCTGGGAAAGCTCTCCTTAGAGCAGACCATCCAGACTCCGGCCATTATATCCAAGGATGATTATCTCTGTAGAGGCAGCGTGTTTTGCTTCGGATCTACAGAAGAAGCCATGAAATCTACTCCAACCTCGAACGAAAACAAGAAGCTAGTAATACTTCCATACGTCCCCTCAGCACTTCACGTTGAGCCGCTTCTCGAGCTTCCCGACCAGGAGCTGGACGGACCCAAGGGCATAGTTGTTCACCCCTTTTACGGCAATCCGGCCAGTGCCGATGTTTATGTGATGAGCTCGGCTGGCTCTCTCAAGAACCCAAGAGATCTGATCGGTGCCGTTGTCGGCGTTCGAAACAGGATACCCGCAGACACTGCCCTCTACGTTCCAGCTCTGGCAACGCCCGCAAACCTGGCATTCTTGGTCTATCTAGGGATAGACCTCATCGACACAACGCGAGTCGTCGCCGATGCCTACTTTGGGAGGTACCACACCCGAGACGGAGTTCGGTCATTGGCCGACTTCGACGAGCTGCCCTGTAAGTGTCAGTTCTGTCAGAGGCTGGTCAAAGAAGGCGAGGATGCAACGACACTGTCAGGCCACAACGTCTTGAAGCTGGAGGAAGAGCTGGCCGTAGCCAGGGAGATGGTGCGGAGAGAGACCATCCGGGAGTACGTGGAACGCCAAGTGAGGGTTACCCCTGAGCTAACGACAGCGCTTCGATTAATCGACCAAGAGCACGTATACATCGAGCACAGGACGCCTCAGCACAGGCGAAGCACTCTGTACGCCAACACAGCAGAGTCGCTGAACAGAGTTGAAGTCACACGATTCGCCGAGCGGGTGCTCAGTAGGTACACAGCGCCCAAAAGCGATCTGCTGCTGCTTCTGCCCTGCTCTGCCCGGAAGCCCTACTCTACCTCAAGATCTCACAGGTTCTTCGCCTTGGCCACAGGATCCAGTCGCAGGTACCTGCACGAGCTCATCCTAACCTCGCCCCTGGCCTTGGTGCCCAGGGAGCTGGAAGAGGTTTATCCCGCTGCCAGTTACGACGTGCCTGTCACAGGACACTGGGATCTTGAGGAGAGGGCGTGGTTGCTGCGCTGCCTGGCCGGTTACCTGGAGAAGAACAGATACGCTAGAATTATAGCACACCTGGATGGCGAGCTGGAACAAACTGTGAAGGACCACGGGATAGACGCTGTCTACACCGGCGGCGGAACTAGTGATTCTGCCCTGGCCCAACTCTCCGATGCCGTTCGCGAGGCCTGCCAGGGCGCGGCGCGTCTAGGAGACATGCGCCTAGGACGCTACAGGGCTGTGGCGGATTACTATTTTGGATCCGGCGCAGGCGATGCGCTGCTGGCGGGAAAAGTGAAAGTGAAGGGCCGGGAGATTCAAAACGAAAAAGGAAAGACTCTGGTCATGATCACTCCCAACGGCACGATCGCCCTGTCCCTGGAGGGTGCCAGGAGGCTTGAGCCCCTGGGCAAGTACATAGTGACTATAGGCGATTTCCTGCCCAAAGGATCGCTGCTAGCTCCGGGCGTCGTTGACGCAGACGAGCAGATCAGGCCAGGAGACGAAGTGATAATCCGGGGGGAGAAGGCCTTCGGTGTAGGTCGAGCCAAGATGTCCGGCTGGGAGATGGTGGAGTCAAAGAGGGGCGTGGCTGTGGAGCTGAAGCAAATTGAGAATATATGAAAATGCGTGCAGGCTTCAGGATGCTTCAGAATAGCACCGATTTGATTGATTCATCATTTCAGCTCGATATTATATCCGGCATTCTTCAGCGCATTTGCAATCTTAGCTATGTGATCGATGCCCCGCGTCGCTAGCTCCAGTTCAACCCGCGTTTGGAAGATGGGTAGATCCCTCTCGTTGCGGGCGTGATAGATGTGGATTATGTTTGCCTGCGTCCTGGCCACCAGGTCCAGAAGCCCAGCCAGCGACCCTGGCTTGTCCACCAGGGTCACAGAAAGCCGCATGATTCGGCCGTGCCTCAGCAAGCCCTGCCTTATTATCCTGTCCAGCAGAGGACTGTCTACGTTTCCTCCGCTTATCAACAAGACCACTTTGCTCCCTTTGTGGAGAACAACGGATGAACCCAAGAGTGCTGCCAAGGGAGCTGCTCCTGCTCCTTCAGCCAGAACCTTCTTGCGTTCAAGGAGGAGCAAGATGGCGGTTGCAATCTGCTCCTCGCTTACAAGGGCGATCTCATCCACCTTTTCTTTGAGAATTGGGAAGTCTGTATCACCCACACGAGTAACCATGATGGCATCTGCGATGGAGCTCTTCTCCTCGACGACAGATGGCTTGCCTTCTTTGAGGGCCACGTAGGCAGAGGGACACGCTTCGGCCTGAACCCCGATGATCCTGATCTGAGGCCGGACGGCCTTGGCGGCGACGGCAACTCCGCTGATGAGACCGCCGCCTCCAACCGGTACTATGATGGCGTCTACGTCCGGCAGATCTTCGAGGATCTCCAGGCCGACAGTCCCCTGGCCAATTATAAGGTCAGGATCGTCGTAAGGATGGATGAAAGTCTTTCCAGAGGAGGCTGCCATCTGCTTGGCAATTTGGAGGCTCTCCATAAGGGTCTGACCATTCAGAACGACCTCTGCCCCGTACTCTCTGGTGGCCTCTTGCTTTGTTATGGATGTCCAAACTGGCATGACTATGGTGGCCGGTATTCCCGCTGCTCTGGCTGCCATGGCCACGCCCTGAGCGTGGTTACCTATGGAAGCTGCCACGATGCCAGGGCCAAGCTGGTCACGTTTGGTCAGGATCGTGTAGGTGGCCCCCCGAATCTTGAAAGACCCTCCCTTCTGGAGGTTTTCCAACTTAAGATACACTTCGGCTCCAGTCATCTTGCTGAATGTGGGAGAGTAAATGAGGGGAGTGCGCAGCACGCGGCCCTTGATTAGTTTTGCAGCTTTTTGGATGCCGTCCAGAGAGACCATTAGAAGCAATACGCACTGTCAGAATTTAGCCTTTCTCGTTACAATTTAACCGACACCGAGCTGGAGTAAGGAGGCTAGGGCAAATGGCTAAAATGCCGACTCACTGATATTTCTATCTTGATAAGAACATAATTAGTGTAGAACAATTAGTGTATACATCAGCGCGGAACAATTAGTGCAGAACATTCGAAGCCAAGGCGTACGGCGCTAAATCTGCGATGGTTATAGCTATTATCACCGCTATCCAGTACATTGGTTTGTGAGACCACCACACCCTCCTATTCCTGGCATAGATGTAAAGCACAAAAGGGAGAATTGGCGCGATGGAAACGAGGGCCTCTGGCTCTACTTTGAGAACATAAGTGAAAATGTAACCCTGGAAGAGGAGGCAAATAACTGTAGCCAGGCCAACCATTGACTGGTTGCTGAATCGCATGACGTTTGCTTGGTTTCCCTGGTTAATAAGCCTTTCATGATTGTCCGAAATTTCGCGAACCCGGGGAAGATAACCATGTGTCTAACAGGTCCTCCAAGAGGACGCAGTCAAAAGCGTTTAATCCAGAATTTTTTGAGTCCTTGTGCATCCCAAGAGATCTTCAGCTCGAACTATTCAGGTCATGTTCATATTTAAGATTTTTAAAGTATGTGGACCAAAAAGTTCGAAATTAGGACTGATTTTATCTTTGAAGCTTCAATCAACCTGGAAAGCGTACGAAATCAGGCAGCATCTCAGTAAGAGAAGGGGCTTTCTATACAGTGGACTATCTTTATATATCATTAGAGATCCTAGTTATTGTGGAGGGGTTAAGCATTAGCTCTCTTAAACTAAGTATGGCACTTCTTGCCCTTTTGGCGCTTTGCACCTCATGGGCTGCTGGTCAGGGTTACGGACAAGGTTATAGTCAAGGTTACGGACAGGGTTATGGATATTCATATCCATCGCAGTATTCATATTCATATCCTTACCCGTGCCAATGCTACAGCTATCCCTGTACTTGCCCGTATCAATATTACCCAAATCAATATTACCAAAGCTGCACGTCATGTCAGACACCTTGCTACTACCCGTGTAACTATCCTTGCTACTATCCGTACACCTGCCAGAACTGGCCTTACACGGACTGTGATTCATGCCGGGATTACAGCTATCCAGGCCACGGGCTAAACCCGGTTCCACCAGTTCCTTACTGAGGATGCTTAAGGCACGGCAAAGTGACGTTGGGCAGTTTGCTTGATCCTATTGTTCAATAGGTAAAAGATAGCCAAACTTAGGAGTTTGGCTGCTGATTTATACTTTTCTTCTATGGAGAATACAAGAGACGCCAAGGAGACCTGCTAATGCAAAGGTCAGCTCGAATCCCGGCTGCTTTTTCGCTGACGTCTGGTTCTCTTTTCCGGAGGTTTGGTTGGTCTGAACTGCTACAGAAGTTGCTGAATATTCTACAGGTATGAATCCATTCTCCTCAGCGATCTTCTGGCCCTGAGGGCCTTTTAGGAAGTCGATGTAAGCCTTAGTGCCCGGATTTGGAGAGCCGAAGGTGACCAAATAGAGCTTTCTGGCTAGAGAATAAGACCCATCCTTTATCGTCTCTACGGTCATTTGCTTTCCATCCAGAGCGACGACATCGAGATCTTTTCCCTGGATATAGCTGAAGCCCAGATAGCCAATCGCCTTATTGCTGCCGGTTACCGCTGTTTTAACTTCGGCACTGCTCATAGCTATGGTCTTCACACCAGGAGTTTCAGCTTTGCTGTTTCCCATGATGACTTCATTAAAAGTATCCCGTGTGCCGGAACCCTGCTCTCTGGCAACGACGTAGATATTACTGTCTGGCCCACCCAATTGGCTCCACTTGGTTATTTCTCCAGCGTAGATCTTCTTGAGCTGGTCGCGAGTCAAATTCTTCACACCTCCGTCATAGATCGCTTTGCTCACAGCAACTCCTATTCCATCGTAGGCTATGAGAAACTCCTGGAACCGGTCGTTATACTTTTTCTTTTCATCGGTGGTTACCTCTCTGGAGGCCATAGCCACGTTCGAGCGATCTTCCGCTATGTTCGTGATTCCTGCGCCAGTTCCGCCTCCTGTGACCGAAATGTGGAATTCATTCTGCTGAAGGTTAAATGCCTCAGCTGCCATTTCTCCAAGAGGCAGAACTGTAGTCGATCCAGAAACGGATACTTCTGTCGTGGTTCCCAAAGAAACGCCAATCGATCCAAGAAACAGAGACACAACCAATAGTATTAGAAGCCTGTTTATGTTATCACCATTTTCAGGGTACAAGAGAAATATCTAAACTTATCGCCATAGAGAAAATAGATCTAAATATTTTATATACCGATATGCTATTTCGAGCAGAAATTTCGCTGACGTTATAAGCCAAGTTACGGCGCTACGTCGCCTAGCTCTCTTAACCTTTCGAAGTGAGCATTAAATCACAAACGATCATATAGCGTTGTTCTCTAGGATCTCGACATGTCCATAGAGCATAGTCGAGGTTGTTGGTATGCCAAGCATGTGAGCGTGGAGACAATGTGGCACCATTCGCTCGTAGTGAGTTTTCCTGGACATATCTTCTGCCTCACAGAATCAAACGAGAATCTCTGCAGCGGTCCCTGGCATGGAGCCCAGGCCGCTCTTCTTAAGCTCAATCAATGCATCCTCCACGGGGACTCTAGAGTACCTTGCTGCTACCAGTGTTACAACCATTGCTACTATCCGTATTCCTGCCAGAACTGGCCTTGCATGGGCTGTGATTCATGCCGGGATTGCAGCTATCCAAGCTACGGCCTAAACCCGGTTCCACCATGGTACTAGAATGCATCTAAAGGGGCTGCGGCCTAAAGTGCGAGATCAAGAACAGAGTTCCGAAGAGATAAGTGATTAGGCGTTTGGGCTAGATGGAGATCAGTTCATCTAGATCTGGGGCAGCCTGGACCTTTACTCTCCAGGTTCTTCAGCCCATTTTCGAACTTCGAGACCTCAGGCGATCGCATCATCGCCGTGCCCAATGCGATCCCACTTTTCACGAAAGTCTTCCTTATCATATGCTGCTGGTTGAAGCCAGTAAGAAACCCTGCCATCCTTCTCCCCTCGATGTACCCCCCTTATTACTTCCGAGGGTAGCATAACAAATGCACACGGCTGTTGGAGTACATCGATTACGATGACCCAAAAATCGCCCATAATCTTGTCCAATCTAGTTCCAACTGGCACAGGATTACGCTTGCTTAACGCTTTAACCTGCACCATTACGACGTGCGACGGACTGTCAGTGCTGTAGCGATAATATCGATGCCGCGTGCATTACGTGATGTGGGCATTACGTTCCAGCCCATGCGTGACAATTTATAGCACGTATAGTATAGGCCGACATTTCCCGTTATTTGCGTTTCAGGCACATTCCACTCCTCAATTCTGAACGATCTATTTAATAATCAATTTGCGATCCTTCAATTTTATTCCTAGCCCACTCTTCTATCTTTTTGTTATCCTTTATAACAAATTCTTGTCCTTTGTCCACTGATTGGAAGTATCCATCTGTCCATGGGCTTTATGATAACTAATCTCTGTATCTCTAAAACAGTCAGGGAGATCCCATTTCGACTTGGAAAGCCCTTTCTTGGTCAAAACGAGCTTATCGTTGAACATGAATCTTCCTGCCCCTGGAAGTGACTCATTCCACAGGTTATCTCGTGCTATGTAGATGGTGTTTGATTTGATGTGCCTTCTTTTACTGTTGGTATGTGGGTGATACTCCATCCATTTGGGTACATCGAAGCCTTGATCTACTTTCTTTATCTCGCCGATCTGAAGATAGCCAAAAATGGCATGCATGTCTCTTTCAAGGGGATCAAATACTAGCTTGCCATCGTAGTCTACGGTTTTTCTGAACCATCCAAAGTATAGGAAGAGATCATTTTCGCTAACTTTTTGCTTTCTTAAGTGCCCTTGAGACCCGTCTACTTGACCAAAACAAGGTTTCCAATTGGTTTCCCTGTCTATGGCTTTTATTTATATATATATATATATATCTGGGTCTAGGTGGCATCTAGTATCCTTATCAACATCTAGCCATTTATTAGCAGACCTTATTGTCGGTTTAAGATCTTTCATCAGGTCATAACAAGTCTTCGATCCGTCTGCCTTGACACCAGAGTACTTTATGTCATCTTCCTTGTCTGGAATAGGTAAATCATTTGCCCATTTGGAAGGATTGGGCTAGGATAGCCCCCATTTTCGGAATCGAATCCTTTTCTACTTAAAATAACCTTCATTGTTGGCCCTCAATGCTCAGGTCTTTCTTAATATTTCGGTATCAATTTTCATTAGAGCGGCTGACTTATAAAAATTTCCTTTTACTATTCAGAACACAATTTTTAAGTATTTTGAGATTTCATTTACCAAAAAAAAATGAAACCAACTCCTGAGATTGATCGGAAAGCCTACGAATTGGCGAAGAGCTATCTGCCTAGCCTCAAAATTCCAGGGGTGACGCAGACACTCATTGAGAAATACCTGAACCCATTGTCTCTTAACTCTAAACCTACATCGAAAGAGGAACTGTATTGCAGAATACTTGAGCATGCCCAGAACGCGAACATGAAGGCTGGCGTCATAGGAGGATCAATCGGT
>JBGQAL010000173.1:0-5276 GCA_041494285.1 Methanotrichaceae archaeon | reverse complement strand
GTAACTACTCCCCCATGAGGGGGAATCAAAC
Organism: Methanotrichaceae archaeon; assembly: GCA_041494285.1. Taxonomy (GTDB): domain Archaea; phylum Halobacteriota; class Methanosarcinia; order Methanotrichales; family Methanotrichaceae; genus Fen-7. Next base: position 5,245 of record JBGQAL010000173.1, on the reverse strand, counting down.
TCAAGATATATAAATCCTATCAATTATAGACATACACGACCAACAGTTCGATGATGCTGATAATTGCTACTACCAATATAGAAAATGGAGACAAGATGAAACCTCTTGGACAAAATGGTCCAAGTACGACGACATCTTGGCTTGGCTCTCCTGCGGGTTATGGTGTGAAGCCAAGTTATGTCTTAGGGTGGTTCATTTTCTTGATCGGTTCTTTTGGCTTTATTTCGTGGGTTGGGAATGGACTTAAACCCGAGTCTAACCAGTATTCCAGTGAGAAGGTATCACTTGGAGATGCCCTTTACTACAGCTTAATGGTCTTCATAGGAGCTTCTACGGATATCAAGCCCATAGGACGATACAGATACCTTTTACCTGTGGAGCGGATCTTTGGTTGGTTACTCCTAGCTCTATTCATCACTACACTTGGACATGTGATGATAAGGTAAATCAATCCCTTTTTTCATAAACCAATAATCAGGGGCAGGAATGTTCAAGTGGATGTTGCCAATGTTGCTGTTTTTTAGCAGGATCAACGCGCCCCATCTTTGAAAAATACATCTCCCTTGCAGATTCGTATGAAATGAAATTTCCATTTTGGTCTCTGAGTTTACCGCTTTGCGGGGTTGGCACATTTATATCATGCTCTGTAGTATCAGGTACTTCCCATCCCACGCCGCGTCCTTGTGCCGCTAAAAATCTCTGCTTCATTTCCTCATAGGTCAGCAGCTTGCCGGTTTGGGGATCTACAGGTTTACCGTCTATGGGACTTTGTGCGTGAAGCGTTCCATTTTCCGCGATTTCGCCTAGTTGTCTACGCCTGTGTTCATGCCAAGCGTCCATTAGCTCTTCATTGGTTGGTTCTGCCATTTCTAGACCCCTTCCACAGGTCTATATATTACACAATTATTTTTCACACTTACTCTGAAGTGATCAGGATCTCCAACAGCCTTTAAAGCCCAAGGTGGCATCGCAACTAGGCAGGCGTGTTTATAACGTCGTGTTCGAACAATTTGATTATCTTTAAGCATGATATTAATCCTCATAACACTATTTTTTTTATTAGTATTTATAATTATCGATATATGTCATTAAAAACACAACGCAGTTGCTTTCGCAACTACAGAGCTACCACAAACTATAGAAAAGAAGTGGCTCAATTGAAACAAATCACAGGGAGGTTAAGTATGAAAAGTAAAGGAGCAAGAGGAAAAAATCTAAAACCGAAAGGCGCAAGAAAGGAACGCTCAAGACTAAGAAGTAAAAGAGGAAAAAACTCATCTATCACCACCTCTTGAGGGGTGCGCGTAGTTGCGTTGCGGAGCAGCTCCGCCACAACTACAGGCTTTTCGCGCCACCCGCCTATATTTTTAAAAATGATCAAATACCGCTTCCTCTACCACGAACACTAACGCAAACGACCTGATTAGGAAATTCTATGAGGACTGTAACCTCCGCGGAATGGTCTCGACCATGGATTACATCTATAGGGCAAAGGAGTACTGCGCTTTTCTGGAAACAAGAGGCAAGAATCCTCTGACCGCAGACCGAGACGACCTTAGGGCTTTCTTAAGCCGACTGAAAGAAAGGGGATTAAAGTTCAAGACTATTGATAGAATCTACTCATGCCTGAGCGCCTTTTACGAATTTCTAATAATAGACGAGTTGGTTGAATATAATCCGATCCTACCTTTTCGCAAATACTATCTCCGCAGGTACAAAAACGACAGCGACTCAGAGATTCGAAAGCTGATTGGAGTCGAGGATGCCTCACGGCTTGTCAACTCCATCCTTGACAAGCCGGGATAAGTGCATACTTGTTCTGCTCTTCAAAACGGGGATGCGTGTTGGGGAGCTAACCAGCCTAGACGTGGGCGACGTCGATCTCGATAAGGGTGAGGTAACACTCAAACTAAAGAAGAAGCGATCTAATCGCGTTCTTATCCTGGATAATGAGGCCATTGCAGTTTTACAGAGATGGCTGGCTGCCCGCAAGAACCGGAAAGGAGCGGAGGACCTGGCGCTCTTCATATCAAAGACAGGAACCAGGATCACCAAGAGGAGCGTCGAGAAGTTAACTGAACAGCATGCTGGAAGGCTTGGCCTTCACGATGCCAAGGCTGGTAGGCTAGAGGATCGGTTCACGCCCCACTGTTGCCGCCACTGGTTTGTGACGCATCTGCTCAGGGCTGGAATGTCCAGGGATTTCGTCAAAGAGCTGCGCGGAGACACTCGGGGCGAGGCCATTGATGATTATAACCGCATCGACTTGAAAGAGCTAAGGGAGAGCTATTTGGCGCATATACCGCAGCTGGGCATATGAGTATAGCACTCACGCCACAATCGTGAAATTTAGTTTACCGAGTTCCAGAACCTCATTTTACGACAACATCGATACGAAATTTCTTCGAGAGATACCGTGTTCTTTATCATTGGAAAACCAAGAAACCACTATCTATGCAGCTCACAGGACGAATATTCATGGAGAAAACCTGATACAATTGCCTTTCTCGCGCTGACCAGTTCCAGGGCCGTCCAGCTCCTCCCCTTGAGAAGCCTATTTCCAAGGATGGCAAGTTCATTTTGCTGGCACAGCCAGTGGAAATAACCATTCCTCCGATGGAACTCCGTTCCGCCATCGAGTCCAGAAGATCGATCCGGCAGTATGCCCGCGATCCTCTTACCCTGCAGGAACTCGCTTACCTCCTCTGGTGTACACAGGGGATCGTACAGCGGCATGAACCATACGCTACTTTCGTAATGTTCCATCTGCCGGGGGACGCCATGTCTTTGAGACTTATTTGCAGGTTAACCGAGTGTGCGGTCTTGAGCCTGAACTCTATCGCTATTTAGCTTTCTCTCACCGTCTCATGGCCATCGAGACTAGCCCTGACGTGAGATGGCTTAAGAGATGTAAGAATCGGCAGGGATCTATCCGTGGCTGATGGGCTACGTTGATCTATCAGACCCCCTTTCGTTTTGCCTAAGAAATAACCGAAATATTTATATTTCTTAACGTACCGTCTTTCGACAAATGACGAACGTCATGAGCTGCGTCAACACCATGTTATGTGGCTGGAAAGTAATGATTCTTGGCTCGGCTCTTTGGCTATTAGCAGCTCTATTCCAAATATGGATGCCAAGACCATTTACGTTGGCCGTGGCCACCATTGGTACTGCTCTATGGCTAGTTGGTCTCGTAAATATCTGCGCAATGTTAGTCCCGATTCTATGCGCGCCTCCCCGTGATTTGACGGATAACAGTTGATATAGTAGGTGTTAAAATGAAATATAACAAAATTTTTGCTTTGCGTGACGGCTTCCGTCTGCCTTGCGTTTCAGGCATGTGCACAGTCTGACTACCTAGACGGAAGTTCCAGTGGCAGCACAATGGGTGCCAGCGGAGATTATCTTAGCCCCAACACGGGCCAAATGTACAGTGGTACAAATCCTGATGAAGGGCTGGCTAGTATGTTGCAGTGGCTCGATCAGCCAGTGCATGCCTTCCCCTGGTATAGCTCGATGGGGGGCTCCTTCTACAGCCAACCGTATAGCGACACAACGTTCTCGCCATTCAGAACTTATTATACAACCAATGGTGCGCCTGTAGTGGGCGGAATAATAAGCAATCCTGCCAAGTTCGATATAACGAAGAAGACGCCTTCAAAGATATACTATGGTACCGGCCAGGCATTGCCATACAATCAGTATGTATCCACGGTGCCTACCAAGACCAATGAGCTCTGGGTCCAGGGAGCAACAAGCTGGACGCAGTATGTGGTAAGCCCAGTGGGAACCTGGTTACAGCTGGTCGCCAATGCGTCCGTTGGAGGGCCTGCGGGCTTCTATGAGATTATCCAAACCGACACAACCAGTTCGAAGTACAAGACTTATCAGTTCAACCCCGGTTATAACACCATGAACTTCAATGCCGACCAGGTTGGAAGACATATGTTATACTTCGTGGTGAATAACCAACCAAGCAACGTGGTCGTTGTGGATGTATTTGCTCAGGCTCCACCAGGATCAACTAAGCCTGTACATCCGATGTCTTAAAGTTAATAAGCATCAACTGAACAAAATATGAGATTGATGAGAGGTACATGCGCACGGAAGTTGCACATACCATCTCCGAGAGTTTTAAACACTCTATTATACAACATACCAGGAAGGCTTAAATGGCTTTAATATTTTCTTTTCAATACCTTTCTGACCTCGTTACCCCTGCATTGCGCTCCAGGTCTACAATATTGCTGATAGCGGTTAATCGAGATCTGCCAAAGGGCCATATCCGTGCCCATACTAATGGAATCACCCATTTGCTGGAAGTAGTTAGGAGCCTTGTCGAGGCGAGGCTCGATCTCGGAGAAAGATTTTTGTAAGTTACATGCACTCCAGCCATCGAAACTCCATCGAACAGTATTTCTAGGCATCAGCAGAATGAGACGGCGATTTAGACGCGACATTCCCCTGAAGGCAGCCGTTCCACTGGAAATAGAATAATTAAAATTTAGATAAAAAGCATTTGTTAGTTATCCATTCCACAGGGACGTTGCCTGAGCCGGAATTGAGTTTATCTGGCAGTTACAATGTGATGTGCGGAAGGAAGCCCAGACATCTACAATCGTATCGACAAGAAAGAGCTGAGTGAGAGCTACCTGGCGCATATACGCAGTTGGGCGTGTGATTTGATGGGGTGCAAGAAGCTTGGGGCCATGTCTCTCTTGACAGTGATTGAAACCTGGCGGCGAGCAAAGGATTTAATAATTGTAAAAAGGACGTGGCAGTAACCATTGGTTGGTGATACTATGCATTGGCAAGCCGATGATGATTCGGATTTGGGAGTTTATGAAATTTGTTTTTCGCCATATGATCCCGGCCAATTCAAAAATCTTTCTTTACTGTACTTTCCAAGTTTCTCCTTTGTCTATATTTTCTAAATTATATTTAATCATATTTTCAATCCTAAGCTTTTAAGTATATAAAGCAATCCGCCATCCGGTACGGGTAAATTAAAATACGTCATTATATATTCAAATGTTTCTCCTAATGCTTGCATTTTTACTCGGTCGATCATGTCGCCCATAGTTCTCGGATTCGAACCATCTTCAGATGGCGGATTGTCTATCTCCCATAAGAGAATCGCAGTCCATACTGAAAATACTAGCTGAATAAATCTCTCAATTGATTGTTTATCTCTTAGTTGGTAATCTTTGAATCCTAATTTTTGATTTGTCTCTCTGTGGGC
>JBGQAL010000214.1:0-3496 GCA_041494285.1 Methanotrichaceae archaeon | reverse complement strand
GGACCAGCGCAGCGAAGTACATTAGAGCCGTTTACGATCTTCTGAGAGAGTCGGGCGTAAAGTTTGTTCCTGGCCCAATGTCCACCTCGGTTGAGACCAAGAGCTTCGAGGAACTCTTTGATCTGATAGAGAAAGCGAACCAGAGGCTTAAAGAGATGGGGGTCCAAAGGATAATCACTTCCGTCAACATAGATTATCGCTTGGACAAGGAAATCTCTATCGAATCCAAACTCAGGGCGACTGGCAAATGAAGCACCCCTCTAATAAAGCCTGTCCATTTGTAGCTGGGAGAGAGTGCCTCCTGGAGGGCTGCCTGGCCTGGAGGGAAGAAGACTGCTGGCTGATATCTCGATCAGGAGAGAGCCCGAGCCCTTTTGAGCAGAAGCTCAGAAATGCGGCTCCACTTATGTACAGATCGCTGCTGGACCTTGTCAGGATCATGGAGGAGACCTCCAAAGACTGCGGTAAGTGTGGACCTGATCTGTGGAACTATGCCCAGGAAATCAGGACCGGTCTTCTAGATGATCTAATTAAGGCTGAGCTGGCCGAAGCTGGAATAAAATAGAATACTTAGAAAATGTACAGATGGCTAGAACCAGCTTCCTAACTAACTGTCCTAGATGCGGCTACATAGTCGATGCTTGGACAGAAGACGGGGTCAAGGCAAAAGTACGCTGCAGGATGTGTGACTATGAGGGAACTCTGCCTCATCCCGACCTTAAGGATAAACCCTGGAGAATCTAATAATATTTACTGGTAAACTCGTGCGGGGGTCCCGTCCCCCGCACAGGCTAGAGAAGCTTTTTGTTCGATGGATTATGATCAGATGGATTGATCTTATCCCTATTTGCATAGTAAACTGTGAGGTACCGGTATATAATCCAGGTCCACGAGAGGATCACTGAGACCTCCCGGGAGCTGCTTATGCAAATCAAGGAGATGGGCCCCCGAGAACATGGGCTTCGAGGTACTGCACGGCATCGTGGATTGCCCGTGGGTGATTGGCGAGCCGATTTCTGTGTTCAAGGAGGCGGTAGAGAGGGAGACCGGGATACTGACTGAAGTGGACACCTACGACTGGATCACCTTCCTGCCCATGACCGATGGCACAGGAGCCTACAACCGCTATTTTGGCAGGCTGAACACTGGCAAGATGAAGATCCGGGGTGTGATGGCCCGCAAGGGCGACACTCCGGAGTACGTCAACAAAATGCAGCAGGAGGTCTTCGAGAAAACGGGTTTCAGAGCATCGACAACAAGTCGATGCTCACGCAATGAAGTTTATGCTGCTGCTCCAGGAAGGCATCGTTTGCGACTACGTCAATTTCTTGACTGCGGGTGGTACCCATCTGCCATCCAGTGCCTCCATTTTCGGCCAGTAAAGACGCATAACAATGCTCATCGGTGCTTTCGGAGCTGGCAACCAGTTAGATTCCTTATCTAGACCAGGGCTATCATGTTGGATGTAAATGTCTAGTGAACCATCTATATTGTAGGTCAGGTTATCACGATCCCCGATTGCAAAGCGGTTTAATTTGTTCGCTACCTGGAAGCCCTGTGCATCGTACATGGTGACAGACCAGAAGGCATTTGCTGGCGGTAGTTCACTCTTGTTGAAGTGGAGCAGATAACTGTTGTTACCATTGAGATTTTTGCTATCGGCATCCACTAGGAGCTGGGGGAAGATCGCATCTTCGGGAAGATTTGCACCGAGACCCGACATGGCAATTATTGCCCGCTTGAGATAGTAGTTGCCATATACGCCCATTGTATTGGTGTTCATCCCCCAACCATTAACGATCTCTGCCATCGTAGGGGCTTTAGCATTCATCCTCTCTAAGCCATCCACAGCAGCCTTTTTGAGCGCCAGCTGTGTAGGTGTGTCAAGCTTCTCGAAATCGAAGCTCCTGCCAGGTTCAATGCCTATTCTCTTCATTTGTGCCAAAATAGGACCATCGGTGAGATGCGGTGGATTCAATTTCATGATTTCAGCTGCATATGCGAAATAAGTCGCGGCCGGCATGGAGTTCACCTGAACGAGCGGCGGTGTCTTCATGTCTATTGTTGGATCGATGGTGACATTCACGGGTTTCGGCACTTTGCCCCACTCAGACAGGGGAGTGATCTTGTAACCATCTTGGACCTTATGGATTGCATCATAGTCACTAACGCCGTTTGTTTGGGTACGTCCAATGATAAACACATAAGGTGTTGGAGCATCGATTCTACTAACTCCCGCAGGTAGTGTGCCATTCCAGCACTGTGGCACGATAGCGAAGTTGCTGGCATTTGTTCCCGTTGTGCGCTTGCCGGGCGATGCAAAGACATCAGTCCACATATCAAGCATCGGCAGCAGATAGTACCTTCCTCCAGTGTCTGGCACAGAGACTATTACAGGACCGTCAGTGAGATCCAGCCATGCAGTTGAATACAATGTGTCAAAGTTTGGCCGGACTACCCTCCTAAATTCCGCTGGCGGGAATGAGCGTATGTTGAGAAACTCGTTTATAGGACAGATCTGCAGTGACTCATTTTTGCCGTTGGTAAACACTCGTCGAGTGACATCCATGGTAACAAGCGGATAGAAATAGAGATAGGCTTGAAGACCGATATCGTACGCCTCCTCATTTATGGATGCGTTAGCTTTTGTATTAATGGTATTACCAACTTTGTCACCCTGAGCGTAGCACAGCCCGCTCATCAAAAGACAAAGCAATGCCGTTACTATTAGGCACGTCTTTAGGCTGTTTGGAAATTTCATATTTTATCCCTCTATCGAAGCATGTTTCTTAGCTTTCTCTAATAATTTAACATTATTTAACTAGTTATATCTTACCACAACGATAAGTGACTTGGCTAGGGAGGACAAATCAACACTACTCGGGAAAAAATTGGTGCTAATAGATAGGATTTGAGGTCCATAACCTGGCTCAGATCATGATTACATGGTCCGAGGAGACAATTTTGTACGCATACCCAACCCTCACAAACGCGAGATTGGCGTAAATCTCATATCTGAGATCCTTTGAGAGGGCGAGATCAGCCGTGAGGAGTGGCTTTCAGTTTAGATTTTCGATCTTTCATCATAAACCTGGAGCGCAAAGGCATGGGTAACAGGGACGAAAAGATGTTTATAAAAAAGTGTTCTGGCTTTGAAGGTACCAAAAATAAAGAAATGATTTTACAGGTTATACGTACTGTTCTGAGCTGGGATGATCTTAATATCCCAGCTCCCTTACCTTACCCTACTTCTTCGGATCGAACTTTATTGCCCTATCATACACGATCTCTGAGTAGGACGGCCCAGTTTTTGTAGCCTTTTCCAGGTAGTTCCTCCAGAAGATGAAAACCGGCTGATTCGGCTTTATGCCGTAGCCTCCCGGACCAAAGGGAACCTCAAAGCAGTGCGGATCGCCGTTGGAGTGCCTAGCGACCCTATAGACATAAAGGTATTTCGCATCAGGATTGCCAGGAAGATATTCCTCAGCCGTTCCAG
>JBGQAL010000041.1:0-17541 GCA_041494285.1 Methanotrichaceae archaeon | reverse complement strand
GAATGCAATCGGGGCAACAGTAAGATGGAAATTCAATAAAAATGATGCCAGGGCAAAACTCCAGAGGCATTACCTTAACTTGCAAAATTAATGTTCCTGAGCACTAGGTGAGAAAATATGCTAAATAAACTGATAGTCATTACTGCTATCGTATTCTTGGGAATTTCTTGTGCCATAGGAAACAGTGATGGGAACAATGGAAAAGGCGATGGGAACAAAGGAAACAGTGATGGTAAAATGGGATCTAGCGGAGGTTATCTTAACCCCAACTCAATCTCTAGCGGAAATTACCCTAACTTCCCCTGGTACAGCTCTGATATTTCCTTCACCAGCCAAAGGTTTAATGACAGCACATTCTCATCCTTTAGCGAGTATTATACAAGCACGGGTACGCCAGTAGTGGGCGGTATAATCAGTACCCCGGTCAAGTTCGACATTGCTCAAAAAACGCCATCCAGGATATATTTCGGCACCGGCCAGCCGTTGCCATACAACCAGTATGTATCCACAGTGGCATCAAGGAACAACGAGCTTTGGGTCCAGGGTGCAACCGACTGGTCCCAGTATGTAGTAAGTCCCGTCGGAACCTGGCTGCAGCTTATCGCATACGCGCCCGTTGGAGGGCCCGCGGGATTCTACGAGATAGTTCAGACCAATACGAATACTCTGGATTATAAGACATATCAATTCTACCCAGGTTATAACAGCATGAATTTCAATGCCGACCAGGTGGGAAGACATATACTGCTCTTCGTGGTGAACAACCAGCCGAGCAACGTGGTCATCATGGATGTGTTTGCCCAAGCTCAACCAGGGTCAATGGTGCAATCTGCAGGCCCAGCGGTGTCTTATGGGGGCCGATATTGACCGGATCCCCACAATACAACCCCCAGCATACACCGGGATTAGCTTCAGGAGACGTGTCGGTGACCATCAAGTCAAAGGGAATGCGGGGATACGATGTCTACTTAGACGAAGCTTACATAGGCAAGGAGACTTCAGGAGATGGAAGCTTCAGCTTTAGCGTTAAAGGAAATATGTACCACAACATAAGGGTTTTCGACGGCCAGTTCAACTACCCCAAGAGAATATACTTCCAGAGTGGGGTGTCAAAGATAATCAACGTCGAGCCCGGAACATCCGTGCAAATTTAACGGCTTTCATCTCTTTTTTTAACATATTTTTTTTCTCAGCTATCAGATGCAGCGACGGTCTTTTATGCACGCGGTCTAAAAACGGAATTCCCTTGAGGAGGCTATCCTTTTTCAAGCCTTGAAAGCCTTATTGTGACAGGCAGTATTAGGAGCCGTATTCATTCTCAAGTCGATTCCAGATCGTGCATCAATCTCCGAGTCGGCCAGAATAAAAAAAAAAACTCTCTGACACCATTTCAATGATGATGTGGTATGAACTTTGTTCTGCTATGTACATACGCGGTTTTCTGAAGCTCTTTGACTATGTGAACAGCTTCGGCATTATATTTAATATACACTTTGCCGTTTACATCATCCATATGGATCAGTTTATAATCCTCTAGGTTCTTCAGGACCTTGAAAATCTGTTCCTCAGAAAGTCCGTCCGTCTTGGAGTAATTTATAACTTCAGACTCGGTACTCTGTGAATAGGGATCTTCCTCACTTCCCATGCTCCACATATCTATGATTCGGCCAAAGACCTTTTTCTCCTCTACATCCAGATCATTCTCGGTCAACACATTTTTGCTCAATTCAATCTACCTCTTGCGGACATGATATCTCTGCCTCAATTATTGATAACGTTTTCCCACCTTGAGTTATCTGATGTACGGCAAGTTTGACTGAACTAAATGTGATCGAGCCAAAAATCCCATCACAACCTTCAAAATCTATCTTTGAATGCTTTCTTTGATACAGGGTCATAAAATCCATAGAAGCTTGTCAGTCATGGTTATAAGCTGGCAGGAGGAGGACACGCGCTAAGGAACGCACCAGGATGAAACAAGAAGAGTTAGATCTCGTCCTGACCGATCTGGAGATGGGGAAGGCCGGGATCAGCCGCACACTCTGAGCTGGCCAGACGTGAACATACAATCTCGCAGAAACGGTAATCAAAGTAGAAGCAGCAAAGTCGGCCTAAACATTAGGTGTTTCCTTGTATTACTTTGCCTTATCCTTGATTTTAAAGCAGTTCCTCTCGAATGTATCTATTAATACTTCTCCAACTGCTTGGCTTTGAGAAGCATGCTGCTTTTGATTCGCACAGTGTAAGCTTCAGCATTTTGGCCACCAGTCCAAAATAGTGTCAATGTAGTTTTGGGTATCTTCATTAACTAAGATTTGTGTTTATGAATTATACATATCAAAAAATTCTCGAATAAAAAAACTTAAATTCAAAGAAGTCCTATTAGATAAAGAAGCACAAAAGGAGGATTCAAAAAGTGACAAATGAAAAGGTCGAGAAGGCGAAGACTGAAATTGAGAAAAAGCTGGCTTATGCAAAGGCTGATGCAGAGAAAGGATTGGCCGATGTAAAGGCTGAAGCAGAGAAGGCGAAGGCTGAAATAGGGAAGAAGATAGCCCATGCAAAAGCTGACGTGGAAAAGGAGAGAGCAGATGCAAAGGCGGATGCACGAATTAAGCAATTGCAAGAATGAATCGGACAGGGATTCAGAAGATTTTGACATCCTTTTCGCTATTCTCCTGTCCTCCTTAAACTCGAATGAGTTTTAGAAAGTCTAAGATGTAGGTTAAGCAATAGTAGGTGACGAAATGAAATATAGCAAAATTCTGCTGTTTATTACAGCACTCTTATGCTTTGCGTTTCAGGCAAGCGCACAAGCTGTATCGGATAGTCAAACGAACACAATGGGATCTAGCGGAGATTACCTTAACCCCAACACAATTTCTGGCAGTGGTTACCCTACCTTCCCCTGGTACAGCACTGGAGGTTCATTCTACAGCCAAGGGTTTAGCGACAGCACTTTCTCGCCCTTCAGAGACTATTATACTAGCTCAGGTATGCCTGTAGTAGGCGGAATAATCAGCACTCCCAGCAAGTTCGATATTGCACAGAAAACGCCTTCCAAGATATACTACGGCACCGGCAAGGCGTTGCCATATAACCAGTATGTATCTTCAGTGACTTCCAGGACCAACGAACTCTGGGTTCAGGGAGCGACAGACTGGTCCCAGTATGTAGTAAGCCCGCTTGGAACCTGGCTGCAACTAGTCGCCTATGCGCCAGATGGAGGATCAGCAGGCTTCTACGAGATGGTTCAGACCAGCACAACCAGCCCGAAGTACAACACTTATCAGTTTAACCCCGGCTATAACACCATGAATTTCAATGCCGACCAAGTGGGAAGACATATACTGCTCTTCGTGGTGAACAATCAGCCAAGCAATGTGGTCATCGTGGATGTGTTTGCCCAGGCTCAACCAGGGTCAACGCAGCCTTACGGAACGCCAAAATCGACTTATTGAGTGTAGCAAACCCTCAATATCTAGGAGATTACGAAAATGGCAGGCTTACTTAACTTGGCTATTGGGTTCTTCATACTCGCCATAGTAGCAGGAGTATTGGGAGCACGCGGAGTCGCGGGCGTATCAATGGATACTTGCTAAATGGCTGGTTATAATATTCATCATATTGGCGGTAATATCGCTTATACTGTAATGCGGTAGCCGCCAGCTGTATTTTTTTTTGGGATTTAATATTTTGTGAATGACAACGATATGACCCAGTTCTTCTCAGAACCAATCTTTTCACCAAGCATCAGAGGAATCCAACGACAGAGCTGTCGAGAGGAGTTAGCTGAATCCGGCTCCTAGATGATCTATTCCCTCGGGACAATTCTAATAATGGCCGTCTTCATCAGATACTCTGTCATGCTATTTTGCGTTTCTATCACTATGCAGTCCGCGTCCTTGTCCTGCAGTATCCCGCTGGTTACGCCTGGTTCTCCTGATTCCATAAGGCGATTAATGGTGGGGACCGTGTATATTACATCTACGGATTTTCCTTTCAGCCCAGCTATGAGAGATTTGCCTTCCATTAGTTCTCACTAATCCGCTAAATACTTCATTTCCATTAAATCTTAAATAGTTTATCTCCTACCAAAAGTTGCGATCTACAAGGCGGAGCCATACGTCGTCACAATAGATATCTATGCTCTCCCGCTACATACCGGGGGCTGGATGGACCAGTGTCACCGGGAGCTGCGGGCTGGATGTACCGCCTTATAGTAGAATCGCTGCTTGGATTGAGGCTGGACGTTGGCTGGCTGCGCTTTACCCCCTGTCTTACGGCAGATTGCGGACCATCACTCCCCGGATCTTCATCTTTCCCGTGCTCAGACTGCCGAAGTAGCGATTGTAGGCACTCCGCCATCACTCATGGCAGGAATTCAATCCAGTCGTAGGTGTCCACCTCTGTTAATATGCCCGTCTCCTCTCCACAGCTTCTTTGAACACCGATATAGGCTCGCCTATGACCCATAGGCAATCCATGATGCCATGCAGGGCTTCGAAGCCCATGCTCTCGGGGCCTGCTCCTTGATCTGCAAGAGCGGCACCCTTGAGGTTTCTGTGATCCTCGGGGAGATCTTTTTAATTTACCGGTTCTAATACCTAACTATTATGTTGACAATGTAACTATGGAATTTGATCAATCCATCAGATCATCCATCGAACTTGAAGATTCTTTCCCGTGCGAAGGACGGGGCCCTGCACGAGTTTACGAGTAAGACATTGGCTAGAAGAGTCAAACGCATGGCCATGCAGAAATTAACCCATAGCTGGTCACAGGAAACGTCGGAATCCCTCTCCAGAAAACCAGGCGATCGATATTCTCTGCCCAAGCCGAGCTTCTTGACCTCAGAAGTATGGCACTTCGGCCATTGCCTTCAGACAGGCGTTGAGCCCCCTCTGAGCTTTCTCTGATCCATCCATCATTTAGCGTTGATATCAAAGATAAGATAAGCAATTGGAATATCAAAGATCCGGCTGCATAGCTGGAATCATGGTCTCTTATAACTCCAGTTCGTAGGACAATGTGAATGGGACACAAACTTGTTATAAAGCGCCAATAATTATCCAAGGCATGCATCGATAAATTATCATGTGGATTGTCTAAGCTCTGGACTCTTTTATTCAGTTAGAGTTTGGGGATCTTCCTGCCAACAGATGGCAGGCAACCTATATTGAACCAACGTGCAGCTAACCGGTGTCGAGATTTGATTCCAAACCAAAATCAAGTTCATAGGAGCTTAAACCGTCTCAAGGCACGCCTCGACAGCAATGCCTTTCCACTCCAGTATAGCTATGAGCAGCCGCTGCGATCTGAGCTATTCAACACCGACCAGATGGAACGGCATGCGAAGGCATTGGCAGAACGCCATGAGGTTGATCCAATGGCCGGCAAAGACCTACTTTTGCCAAGGCTGGCTGAGAACGAGGCGATCCTGTTGCAGGCAAACGAGCTGCTGACAGAGGCTGCGGCATCGAACCTCAGGATTGCGCCAGCTTCTGAGTGGCTACTCGACAACTTCTACAAGATAGAAGAGCAGATTCGCATGGCCAAGCGACATCTGCCGAAAGGTTATAGCAAAGAGCTGCCGCATATGCTAAGAGGACCGCTGGCTGGCTACCCGCGCATTTATGACCTTGCCAGGGAGCTGATCCTTCATTCCGATGGTCGGGTGGATGCAGAAAGCCTGAAGCGCTTCGTGGATGCGTATCAGACGATAACAGTGCTTAACCTGGGCGAGCTCTGGGCAGTTGCGATCATGCTCCGCCTGGCGCTAATAGAGAACCTACGGCGCATCTCTTTGCGAATCGCCAAGGGCAGGATCGACCGCAACATGGCAGGTTACTGGGCAGATCAGGTAATTCTGACGGCAGAGACTGAACCAAAGAGCATGATCGTTGTGGTGGCTGATCTGGCCAACTCAGCCCCTCCAATGTCCAGTGCCTTTGTTGCTGAATTTGCCCGAAGGTTGGAGGGACAAAGCCATGCTCTGGCCCTCCCGCTAATATGGATTGAAGAGCGTCTATCTGAGATAGGAAAGACCATCGGGCAGATGGTCCAGGAGGATATCCAGCAAGAGGCTGCAGATAAGGTCTCCGTAAGCAACAGCATTGGAAGCTTTCGTTTTCTTGAGTCCATGGACTGGAGGAAGTTCGTAGAGGGGACGAGCGCTGTCGAGAAGGCACTGCACATGGACCCTGGAGGCACATATAGCCAGATGGACTTCGCCACCCGGGATCGTTACCGCCACACAGTTGAGAGGATCGCAAGGAGCAGCTTGCTATCTGAGGAAGAGGTTGCACTTAGGGCGGTAAAACTAGCCCAGGCGAGTGTTGAGGCTATGGGCAGCGAAGATCGAAGTGCACACGTTGGGTTCTACCTGATAGATAAGGGGCTACCTGAGCTTGAGAGGGCTGCCGGGATGAGCCGATCGCTGACGGAATCACTTAGCAGGATTATTCACCGGTTCCCTCTGCTCTGTTATCTCGGCGCGATAACGCTGGTCACTGCACTCATCACCGCTGCAGCACTGGCCCAGTCTTATGAGCTTGGATCGAGCGGATGGATGCTGGTCTTGGCTTCCATCTTCCTGGTGATCTGCATAAGCAGTCCTGCGGTCGGCCTGGTGAACTGGCTGGCGACTCTGCTGGTCAGGCCTCATGCTCTCCCCAGAATGGACTTCTCTTCAGGCATTCCGCAAGAGCTGCGAACCCTAGTGGTGGTTCCATCTGTTCTGACCAGCCCTGAAAAAGTTGTGGATCTGCTGGAGGGTCTCGAGGTTCGATACCTGGCAAACCGGGATATAAACCTCCACTTCGGCCTTCTGACGGATCTGAGCGACGCGAAGCAGGAGGTCGTGCCTGAGGATGAGGATCTGTTGCTTATGGCTCGTCAGGGAGTCGAGGCTCTGAATGAAAAATACCATGATAGTATCTTCTTTCTCTTTCCCCGCCAGCGCAGGTGGGACCCTAAGGAGGAGATCTGGAGGGGCTATGAGCGAAAAAGGGGCATACTCGGGGAACTCAACTCTCTGTTGCGAGGCGGATCCGAAAATAGCTTCTCCATAATTACAGGGGACGTATCGATCCTGTCCGGGATAAAGTACGTCATCACAGTTGACGAAGATACCAAGATGCCTTACGACTCTGCCCGGATGCTGGTGGAGGCCATGGCTCACCCTCTCAACCGCCCCAGGTTCGATGAGCATAAGCGATATGTCGCTGAGGGCTACAGCATACTCCATCCTCGCCTGAGCTCAGGCATGCCTGAGGCAGACCGATCGAGGTTTGTGAGGCTCTTCGGAGGCGAGCCGGGAATTGATCCATACACGCGAGAGGTCTCGGATGTCTACCAGGACATTTTCGGGGAAGGCTCCTTTACCGGCAAGGGGATCTATGACGTGGATGCCTTCTCGCAGTCTCTGGGTGGACGCTTTCCAGATAACCTGATCCTGAGCCATGATCTTCTGGAGGGGAGCTATGCCAGAGCGGCACTGGTCAGCGATGTGCAGTTTTATGAGGACTATCCCTACCGCTACACCACTGACGTTAGCCGGAGGCACAGATGGATCAGGGGAGACTGGCAGATTGCCAGTTGGCTGCTCATGCGCGTGCCAGGCCCAGGAGGCCTAGTCATGGATAATCCAATCTCAGGGCTATCCCGATGGAAGATCCTCGACAACCTCAGGCGCAGCCTCGTGACCCCAGCCCAGATTTTACTGTTGTTCTTGGCATGGTTGATGCTGCTGCAACCGAGGTTTTGGACCTATGTGGTGGCAGGAGCTGTTCTGGCTTCACCGGTGCTAGCTTGCATCCGAGTAATCCTGAATAAGCCTACCGAGTTGCCCCTGGATCAGCACCTACATTCTGCAGGGAGAGCGATTGTCAGATACCTGGCCCAGGCAGGACTCAGCCTAACCTTCCTGCCGTATGAGGCCTTCTTCAGCCTGGATGCAGTTGTGCGCACCGGAGGGCGAATGCTATTCACCCATAAGCGGCTGCTGGAATGGAACTCTTCGAGCAGCTCCAGGAGCGGTGGGCACAGTGATCTGGCGGGAATCTACCAGTCGATGTGGATAGCCCCGGCAGTAGCCATTGCCATGGCCTCCTATCTGGCGTTTTGGCGTCTTGATGTGCTGAACATCGTCTGGCCGCTGCTGGTATCTTGGAGCCTCGCACCTGCTGTTGCCTGGTGGATCAGCCTGCCCCTTGACACACCTAAGGCAAAACTGAGCGAGGATCAGACGATCTTCCTGCGCAAACTTTCGAGGAAGACATGGAAGTTCTTCGAGACATTCGTGGGGCCCGAAAGCCACTGGCTTCCGCCGGACAACTATCAGGAGTCCCCCCGTTTGGTGGTTGCAAGGGGCACATCGCCCACGAATATGGGGCTGTCGCTGTTGGCAAACCTGGCGGCATACGACTTCGGTTATATCTCAGCAGGAAAGCTGATAGAGCGCACTGGTAGCTCCCTTCAGACCATGAAAGTGCTGGAACGGTTCCAGGGCCACTTTTACAACTGGTACGATACTAAGCTGCTTCTGCCAATGCGGCCCAAGTACATCTCAACTGTGGATAGCGGAAACCTGGCAGGCCATTTGCTGACTTTGCAGCGGGGGCTATTCGAGCTTCCGGACCAGAAGATCCTGCCTTTGCAGGCCTTCGAAGGTCTCAGAGACACGCTGTATATCCTCATGGATGCATACGGAGGAGGTGGACCAACAGAAGAGAGCCGAAAGGATATTGTGCCCCCGGAGGTGCTGGTCCAGATCGGTCGGTTCCAGGATGAGCTTCAGTCGCCTCCATGTACACTCTCAGCAGCCTGGATGCTCTTGGACCAGCAGGCAAAGGCTGCGGAAGGGATAATAGACAGCCTGGGCCCAGAGGCAAATGATTCGGTTAGGTCGTGGATGCAGGCCTATGAGACGCAGCTCCGGGACCATCTTGATGACCTGGTCCTCACGGCTCCGTGGCTCAAGGTTCAACCCTTGGCGATGACGCATTATCCCATGGAGGAGTGCCTCACTCGCGACTCAGCCGAACATGTAGTAAGACTGAGCGAACTGCAGGCTAAGCTGCTCAAACTTGACAACATTCCATCACTGAAAGAGGTCCCAGAGATGGCCATGTTGCTCATGCCTATGATAGACCAGATCCTCGGCAGCCTCCAAGGCGAAGATCGCCGGGATGAGAGAAATTGGTTCCTCCAGCTCAGACAGATGATCGCTGAGGCCAGCGACCGTGCCAGCAACAGAATAGCATCCATCGAGAAGCTTGCGCTCGACTGCGGCGAGCTGGCTGAAATAAGATACGACCTCCTCTTCGATAAGTCACGTCGGCTTCTTGCCATAGGCTACAACGTCGACGATCTCAGACGCGATGAGAGCTGCTATGATCTGCTGGCATCTGAGGCCAGGCTATCCAGCTTCGTTGCCATCGCCCAAGGGAGTCTGAAGCAAGAGCACTGGTTTGCCCTGGGTCGCATGCTTACCATCGCAGGCGGAGAGCTGGCTTTGCTCTCGTGGGGAGGAACCATGTTCGAGTATCTCATGCCGCAACTGATCATGCCTACCTATGAGAACACCCTCCTGAACCAGACCTATAGAGCGATAGTCAGGCGACAAATCGAATACGGTGAACAGCGCGGCGTTCCCTGGGGCATCTCAGAGTCCGGCTACGACATGACAGATGTCAACCTGATTTACCAGTACCGCGCCTTCGGAGTGCCTGGCCTGGGATTTAAGCACGGGCTGATTGAGGACCTGGTGATCGCGCCTTACGCCTCGGCTCTGGCCCTGATGGTGGAACCGGCCGAGGCATGCACCAACCTGCAGCGAATGTCTGCCGAGGGCTATCTTGGGCTGTATGGTTTCTACGAGGCGATCGATTTTACCCCCTCGCGTCTTTCTCGGGAAGAGACCAGTGCAACTGTGCGGTCCTTCATGGCCCACCACCAGGGCATGAGCTTCCTCTCTTTAGCTTACGTGCTTTTAGACCGACCCATGCAAAGAAGGTTCATGGCCAACCCGATCTTCCAGGCTGCGGATCTGCTTCTCCAAGAAAGGGTTCCGAAGGCTTCGCCCTTCTATCCCCATGCTGCTGAGGTTGCGGCATCAATCTGGAGGGCGGGCATGCTGGATTGGCGCGAGTCCCTGCGTGTCATCGATGATCCGAACACTCTCCGACCTGAGGTGCACCTGCTCTCTAATGGCAGATACAGGGTAATGGTCTCCAGTTCAGGCGGGGGCTACAGCAAGTGGAAGGAGATCGCTGTTACTCGCTGGCATGGAGACCCAACTCGCGACAATGATGGCATGTTCTTCTATATCCGTGACCTGGACAGCGGCGAGGTCTGGTCTGCAGGATATCAGCCTGTGCTCAAAGACTCTGAGACATACCAGGCGATCTTCCGGGAATCGACGGCAGAGTTCCGGTCAAGGGTTCAGGATATTGATGCCTATGCCGAAGTGGTCGTCTCCCCTGAGGACGATGTCGAGCTACGCAGCATCAGCGTCACCAACCAATCATGGAGAAGGCGAAGGATAGAGCTGACCAGCTATGCAGAGGTCGTCTTGACGACCCCGGCGGCCGATGCGACACATCCCTCTTTCAGCAACCTCTTCGTAGAGACGGAGATCGTCCGCAAGAGATCTGCGATCCTCTGCACTCGCCGGCCAAGGTCGAAGGACGAGAGAACTCCCTGGATGCTGCACCTGATAGCAGCGGAGAAGATCGAGGTCGACGAAGTTTCCTATGAGACAGACCGCTCGAGGTTCATAGGCCGTGGAAGAACTGCCGCAGATCCTGTGGCAATGAAAGAAACAATAGAGCTCTCAGATAGCGAGGGCTCCGTCTTGGATCCAATCGTTTCCATCAGGTACAATGTCACGATCGATCCTGGAGAGACGGCCAAGGTGAACTTCATCACAGGCATTGCGGAGACGCGGGCTGCTGCCATGGAGCTGATCGATAAATACCACGATGTGCGCATGGCAGACCGCGTCTACAACCTGGCCTGGACCCACAACCAGATGGTCATGCAGCAGCTCAACATCGCCGAGGCCGATATCCAGCTCTATGAGCGCCTTGTCAGCGCCATAATCTACCCCAGCCCAACCTGGCGCGCCAGACCGAGCGTTCTTTTGAGCAACCACAGTGGCCAGTCAGGCCTATGGGCTTACCGCATCTCGGGCGACCTTCCGATCGTACTCCTCAAGATCGGGGATCGATCTTACATCGAGCTGGCGCACCAGCTCTTGAGGGCCCATGCTTACTGGCACATGATGGGGCTGGCAGTAGATCTAGTGATCTTGAACGAAGACAGCTCAGGATACAGACAGCAGCTCCAGGACGATATTATGGGCCTGATTTCCTCTTGTACCGAAGCCTGCACTCTGGACCGGCCGGGCGGCGTCTTCGTAATACACGCAGATCAGATCTCTGAAGAGGCCGGAATCCTGGTACAGGCCGTGGCCAAAGCCATCTTCAAAGATGACCAGGGAACTTTTGAGGATCAGCTCGACCGCAAGAGTAGACTCTTGGGAGCCGTTCCTCTTTTAAAGCCGGAAAAGGCTGTCCGGGTCGAGAACTACGAGGCGGTTGAGTCTACCGGCCGGGATCTGATCTTCTTCAACGGCCTAGGCGGGTTCACCCAGGACGGGCGCGAATACATAATCCGAATCGCTCCTGGACAGGCGACACCGGTTCCATGGTCGAATGTGATATCAAATCCCAATTTCGGGACAGTAATATCTGAGAGCGGTGGAGCATATACGTGGGGCGAGAACTCCCAGCAGTTCCGCCTCACCCCCTGGTATAACGATCCTGTGAGCGATACCAGCGGCGAGGCTCTGTACATTCGCGATGAGGAGAGTGGCCAGTTCTGGTCAGCGACCGCGCAGCCGGCGCAAGGGGAGATGCCCTACACCTGTCGACATGGCTTTGGCTACAGCGTTTTCGAGCACAAAGAGATCGGGATTGCATCCGAGCTGTGGGTATATGTGGCAGTAGACGCTCCCATGAAGTTCAGCGTGCTCAAGGTCAGGAATGAGTCCGGCGTGTCCCGCAAGCTATCTGTGACCAGCTACATCGAGCTGGTGCTGGGGGAGATGCATTCTAAGACTGGGATGCACATTATCACAGAGATTGATCCCAGGACCGGGGCCCTCTTTGCCAGAAACCCGTACAATACGGATTTTCCTGGAAGGATAGTCTTCCTGGATGTGAACGAGGAGGTGGGCAGCTTCACAGGTGATCGGACCGAGTTCCTTGGCCGGAACGGCAATACGGCCAGTCCTGCCGCCCTGGCACGGGAGCGGCTCTCCAACAGAGTTGGCGCTGCCATGGACCCATGTGTAGCCATGCAGGTCGAGATCGATCTGGCAGACGGGCAGGAGCGCGAGATCGTCTTCACTTTTGGCATTGGACGAGACACGAACGACGCTCGCAGCTTAATTTTGCGTTTTCGCGGGTCTGGTCCCGCGCGCGCCGCGCTGGAGGCTGTGTGGGGCTACTGGAACCGCACCCTTGGCGCAGTGCACGTGGAGACCCCGGATAAGGCCCTCAACGTGCTTACGAACGGCTGGCTCCTCTACCAGACCCTGGCGTGCCGGATCTGGGCGCGCAGCGGATACTACCAGTCGAGCGGAGCATTCGGCTTTCGCGACCAACTGCAAGACGTCATGGCGCTGATATACGCAGAGCCGCAGCTTGCCCGCGAGCACCTACTACGATGTGCAGCCCATCAGTTCCGTGAGGGAGACGTTTTGCACTGGTGGCATCCTCCCTCTGGACGTGGCGTGCGGACTCACTGCTCCGATGATTACCTCTGGCTGCCACTGGCGGCTCACCGGTACGTCACAGCTACAGGAGATACCGGCGTGCTTGACGAGCGCATCAACTTCATCGAGGGCAGGCTCCTGAAACCCGATGAGGAGGCCTATTATGACCTTCCCGCGAGGTCAGAGGAGTCTGGCACCTTGTTTGAGCACTGCGTCAGAGCCATCAGAAACGGTCTGCGGTTTGGCCAGCACGGCCTGCCCCTCATGGGCTCTGGAGACTGGAACGACAGCATGAACCGCGTGGGCTATCAGGGCAGAGGCGAGAGCATCTGGCTGGCCTTCTTCTTATACGATGTGCTCACGAAGTTCTCTGAGATTGCCATTCTGCATGGTGATTCGGCCTTCTCTGAGTTCTGCAACAGTGAGGCTGCCAATCTGCGCCAGAAGACCCAAGAGTTCGGGTGGGACGGCCATTGGTACCTCCGAGCCTACTTTGATAACGGAGAGACCCTCGGGTCCGCGGCCAATGAGGAGTGCCAGATCGATTCCATCTCCCAGAGCTGGTCTGTTCTATCCGGGGCAGGAGATCCAGAGAGATCGAGGTTAGCTATGGAGGAAGTGGATCGCCTTCTGATCAAAAGAGATGCCTCGTTGGTACAGCTCTTGGAACCGCCCTTCGATAAGTCTGAAACGGATCCAGGCTATATCAAAGGCTACATCCCGGGAGTGAGAGAGAATGGCGGGCAGTATACCCACGCGGCCATCTGGGTGGCCATGGCTTTTGCTGCCATGGGGGACAGCACCCGGGCCTGGAAGCTATTGGATATGATCAACCCTCTGAACCATGGCTCGACCCCTGAGGAGGTTGCGGTCTACAGGGTGGAGCCATACGTTGTTGCAGCAGATGTCTATGCACTCCAGCCGCACACCGGACGCGGCGGATGGACCTGGTACACCGGAGCCGCAGGCTGGATGTACCGCCTCATAGTAGAATCGCTGCTTGGACTGAGGCTGGACGTTGACAGGCTTCGCTTTACACCCTGTCTTCCTGCAGATTGGAAGTCGTTTTTACTGCATTACCGCTACCGTGAGACCTTCTACCACATAACAGTTACGCGAAGAGGCCCTGGCTGCGACGTGGTTAGCATGACAGTTGATGACCTTGTGCAGAGCGACAGGGCAGTTCTTCTTGTTGATGATCACAAGGAACATTTCGTCGAGGTAAAGATAGGCTAAAGCAGCCGGAAGGTGCCAAAGATGGTATTGAAGCTGCACTCCTCAAACCTTATTACCGGCTTTCCAGTCCTTCAACCATCTCCCAGTGGGCATGAGGGTCTTTCAGGTGCATGTAGAACGAGGGAGGATAGGTGGCACTGACCCTGGACAGACCTCTTTCACGGCTCCAGAGTTCCGCTCAGTAAGAGTCAAAATCCACATGCTTGCCTCTTCCCAAAGG
The DNA here is from genome assembly GCA_041494285.1 of Methanotrichaceae archaeon. Lineage (GTDB taxonomy): Archaea > Halobacteriota > Methanosarcinia > Methanotrichales > Methanotrichaceae > Fen-7. The sequence goes on along the minus strand of JBGQAL010000041.1, from coordinate 3,301 downwards.
CTTTGGATGGAGCCAGCTTCTACTCAGATTATATTATAAAACGAGAGGATCAGGACGAGACGGGAACGGATAGCAAAAGTGATTAAGAGGGGAGATCCTATCGTTTTCCCAGCCTTTCGAGATCTTCTTGTTTTATTTGGACATGAGAATCATCTTGATTAGCCAGAACCTTCAAGAAAGACGTGACAGGGTCGAATCACGCCAACACTGTTTGATCAATGAGAAGCTGAAGAAGAGCCAGTGTAATCTTAGACCATTTGACAGCTCAGAATAGGGCTCTATCTGCAATTTATGAGATGCTACAAGAATTCGGATAAATGCCGATAAAGCGAATGTAAGGCCTTAGCTGAAGCCCTCATTGACTCATATTTTCTGCATCCGTTTCTTAAGCCAAGTAGTGACAAGCACCCTCTTTATCAATTTCAATCAATTGCATGCCTACAAGGGAGGACAGAATATGCCCACCCAGGGATTCTACCCAAAGTCTCATCGCATCGTTTGTTATCGCCCAAGGCAACAGCTATGCAGTCATCCACTCGTTTGTCGGCTTCATCGGTATGGATGAATATGGGATCATTAAAAACCTTCAAACCGTTCCAGGACATTCCCTCAAAGAATTTTCGCACAATCCATAAAAGAGCAGGATTCCATCTGAGAACCAGGACATTTCCCTTATATTTTGTACATCACTCTTTATATAGCGTAAACCGAATATCAAATAGCTAGACATCGATTTTACGCTTCGCCTTCATATCCACACAACATCTCTTTTCCAGACCATTCGACCATTGTTGCTCTTAATTAGACAGTAGCCCAGCTTTCTAAGTTCTGTACGTACACGATCAGTTTTGAATCCCAAATTATCTGCGATAGTACGAATCTCTCTGCTGTCATAGACGAAAAATTTGAATCGGCTATTCTTCGAAATATACGTATCGAGATCAACTGCATGCTGGTCGTTGCGTCGAGCCATCGCTTGCGCCTCCATCCAGTTCGCTTATTTGGTTACCCCTCGATCTTCACATTGCGTCTCTCGAAGAACTCTTTTAAGGCTTCCTCTACAACTTCGCTTTGGGCACGCATGCTGTTTTTAGTTTGTGCTGTGTAGACCCTCAGAGTTTTGGCTGTCGGTTCTGAAAGGGTCAATGTAGTTTTAGGCATTATTCACTAATTATTAGGCTCTGTGTTTATATAGCTTTTGGCGCTTGAAAATTTAGATACCAAAAGCTTTTTATTTAAAAACATCGTACTAGGAGTTAGTGGATGGCAGCAACCAGTCAAGGATTAACGACTTTTGCCAGCGGTTTTGTCCTTGACTGGCCATTCCATTATTGTTTGACTGAATGTACTCCAAGCGAGGAGGTATTAGATGAAGATTGTTGAATCATGGCCTCAAGTAGATGGAGCGGTGCGGTACCTACTGAGAGACGGACATGGGAAGATCACGGTGGATGTGAAAGACAAGGAGATGACGGGCTTCACCGGGCATGGGTATGAAGGGGATGAGGATAAGGCACTGAAAAAGGCGTTCAAGTTCTTGGAATCAAAGAGCATGTCGATGCCGCCTGCACCGCTCGCCCTTCCGTACTTGGTGCGATAACCTCATCAATCCTCAGAATCGTTGACCGCTGCCTCGCTGCAGAGTTGACTACTCCTCATCATTGCCAGTGTCTTATACGTAAATAGATCAAAGTGTTGGAGGTTAAAAATGGTAGAATGCGAATGTATATTTTGTAGTAGCTTGATTGCTGCTGGACGGTTTGTTGTGCCTGGGGCTTGGATATGTAGCTCATGTGTAACTCGTCTTGAAGAGCCATTGAATTGGAATACTGTGGGTTGCCGCGTTTAGAGTTATGACCCACACCTTCTCGTAATACTTCAACTTTATGATTCGGTAAATCCTATAGTTCCTTATGTCGATAATAATGGGCCGCGATGGTCGCCTGGTTTGGGACAATTTCCCAATGGCTTTAAAATATTGGAAGATAGAGTGGGACAAACCAGATGCCGGAAAAGAGAGCTGGCGCGGTAAGGCAATTATCTCTCAGACAGACCTTCGTGCCATGATGGAAGAGCGCGCAAAATCCAGCCCAATTCCTATGAACGAGCCCATCTTCGCAGAGTTCCATAAAGGTAAAAAGATCTATAGTGGGCAGTTCTTTGTCTCCACATTTCCAGACCCAATCGACTCTAATCCGGTAATTGATTTCATAGGGAGCGGCGAGCTGATGGAGCATTGATCCCTAGAGCTCTTTTCCTGTTCTTCTCGACCTCATCAGTCTTCTACCAAAATGTCATCTCTATTTCTATGTAACTGAGAGGAGCATAGGATTAGAATAGGGTATCTTTCACGTCACGGATTCTTCAGCACCAGTACACACTTGCTGAACTATCCATCTTAACCACATAGTCACAAAGATCCTCCACCAGTCCGTAGTCACCCCCTGCACGATACAGGGATTCTAAGAGCTTGTTCCGTTCGCTAAACACCACCATAGGCGTGGAACTTCTGCCTAGCCATACAATCCATCAGCCATATAATCCATATTTTCTGTATTACCTTTTATGCAGATTGCTTAGCAAAGGTATTAATAGTCAGAGGGGCTTGTATAAGTGCGCAAAACTCATTTTTTTGTTTTTTGCTAAGGACGTGAAGAAATGTTTAGAAGTGAGGAAAGTTATTCCTCTATGCAAGATTCTGCTCCCTCCGCCCCAGTGACGGTTGGCGCCGAATATGACGCTAAGATTGAAGATACCGCCCGTGAAGGGGATGGCATAGCAAGGGTTGAGGGCTTTGTGGTATTCGTACCTGGAACCCAAGTAGGGGACCAAGTAAAGTTTCAGGTCGACCGTGTAATGCGCCGCTTCGCTATAGGCCACAAGGTCTAAGTAAGCGAGCCTTTGATGCAGCAAGACTGCAATAATGACTATACGAGAAGCTGGTTCAATGAACCAGGTCTTTCTTGTTTTTGATTAATTTCTTTTGGCATACTCGAATGTTCATTGTTTGGACCTAGCCGGTATTTATGGCGGCAATGGTGCTAACTCTCAATATCTCTGAACATCATTCGCATTTCATAGACCCCTTCATCGTTTCTCTTTTCAGTGTCAAATCCAATACTTTTAAAGAGATCAAGCATCGGCTTATTCTCAACCAAGACATCAGCAGTAAATCCCAGCAAGCCTCGCCTCCTGGCCAGACGGGTAAGATACGTGAGCAGATCGTGGCCTACGCCCATATTTTGGTATTCGTCATTAACAACCAGAGCAACCTCGGCGGTGTGCATCTTCTTGTTTATCT
>JBGQAL010000069.1:0-13299 GCA_041494285.1 Methanotrichaceae archaeon | reverse complement strand
GTTTTGCAGGAAATTAATTGTGATAAGCCATCTTTACATAAAATAAAGTATCAATAAGATACATAAAGACGAATTAACAAAAGAACGGTTCTTACCTCCGGTATGCTCATTATCTGCTCATACCAACTTGATGAATTAATGCCAATTATACAGACATTTTTCAACTTATCAGATATTGTATAGCCTCTATCGATATCGATCCCCCGGTGAATCTCGGATCGATCCGGCGCGCGGACCTCCAAAAAAAGATCTATGACATACAGATTAATGTGCATTCATAGTTCAGTCTGGAAAAACTCAAATAGTAATCGAACACTAAACACTAACTGATTGGGAGAGAATCGGACTCTCGTCCGATCATTAATAGCTAAGGCGTTTGAAACCCATTTGATTAGACTATCTGGAGGGAGAAAATGGCTGGACCTGACCAATCGGAAGTTATGAAGAATCACGGAGCGATGGAGTATCACGAGACGTGGATGGGGCTATCCACACTCGATCTTAGCAGAGGGTATGAATTATGACCGAGGCTGATCAATCAGAGATAATTAAAGCAGCAGTCACTATGCAGTATCAAGGTATCTGGATAAGGTTTATTTCATTCCTGATAGATACCATAGTTCTGGGAGTATTGATTGGAGTCGTTGGCTCCATATTGGGTTTTAGCGTTGTCTCTCGAACGGCTGGTTGGGGCTTTGGCCTATTATCCTTTATCATATTTCTGGCTTATTTTACTTATTTGGAAGGATCAAAAGGTCAGACTATCGGCAAGATGGTGACCAAGATTAAAGTGGTCAGGGAGGATGGTGAAATGATCAATATGAACCAGGCTTTCACGCGTAATATACTCCGCGTAATCGATGGCTTGTTAGCTTATCTAATAGGTGCTATCCTAATCTGGAGATCAGACAAGAAACAGCGCCTCGGTGATCGAATTGCCAAGACAGTAGTTATAAAGGCATGATCATCAATTTTTTCACAATTTGTTCGAATTTCTGGAAATTGATTTGGTCCACATAATGCTCTTCAGGAAGAGCAGCCCTTTTCATCTCCAGGGGATGCAATCTCAGAAGCGTTCAAGCCATATAGCGACACGCAATATCCATAGGACATTCGATGTGCTCACTTGTACGATGCAGTAACAAGAGAGAACATGACCAATATCTTACACTACTACATTCTCTTCTAGTTTAATATTATAAAAATATTATCTCTTGGGGGTTGTAGCCCTCGATGGTTCCGGTAATAGGCTGACCTCCCGAGATCAAGCGGATAATGACTTTCTTGCCTTTGAGTTTGGGATGAATTGTGGGTCGTGTCTCTCTGCCACACTATTTGTTTCTTGGACCACTGCCTTTTGATCTATTTCTTTGGTCGTTATGTTACTTCCAGAATTGTCATCAGTGGTTAGCCATGTCTCTTCCTGCGATGGCGGAAAGGAAGAGCTAGCTTAATGCTTGATGTGAGTTATGCCATATGTTATGCAGTAGCTAGCTTGCACAATTATGAAGGTTTCAAAATCTTGGATTTGAGTTCTTCATTTCCCCCTCATCTCCAGAAGGGAGTTCTGTCACTGCATTATCTTGGTGACCACAAGCCTCCATTCCCTGCCATGAAGTCCAGCCGTTGTCCAGTAGCTCTCCTTGGTCACTACCATTTTATTGCCTTCAGTGACTTGGAAGCTATAGTACCCATGGCCCGACCTCTCGGCCACAATCCTATGTCCCAGGTCCAGGAGGCTAGGGTATGGCTTGTAAAGCGGGTCTTCGAATAGGTTCTTCCCTATCTGGCTCGTGTCCCGGTCGTAGGCAATTAGGCCATCTAAGTGCATTAACCAGAAGCTGTAGTCTGTAATGTTGCTCCTATTAGAGATATCAAAGTGGAGTTTGGGAGCTACCACGGCATTTAGCAACTTATCAGGTTCAATGATTGTACTGATGCCTCCCAGGAACTCACCTTGTGGTGAGAATACCGGATATGCCAGAGCCGTGCCGTTGTATCCTTCTACCAGCAGGAACTGTTTGCTGAACGTAGGGGTTTTAGTCTTCAAGACATGAGCTATATGCTCTTGACTGCTTATATCAGCCCCTTCGCCGCCCTCGCATCCCCTGCATTCGGCTGCAATGATCTTTCCATCCTTGCTGAATGTAACTGCTTCGGTCAGGTTTGAGTTGGTCTCTAACAGTTTGCGCAGGACTCCACGAGCAGCAGTTCCTTCCAATCCAGTTGTTGAGAGATTGGAAGCGGCATTTGCCACATCTGAATCCAAATCATTCAGGTTACCCTGCACATTAGCCTGAATCTGAAGTAACGTAAAGAGCATATCAGCCTCGGATTCTGCAGCAGATAAATTGCCATTGGGTATATTCTGACCTGAAGCAGCAATGGCACAAAAAAGCAGAGCGACTACAATCGCCATCGATGCAAAGCCGAATACGTTCTTTTCTGGATTTTTCTGTTTATTCATTATCATTACTCCATATTTTATAGAAATTGACCTTAATACTCGTCCTCACTCATTAGTTTGTTTCCTCACCCTTCGTATAGATCCCAGAACCCAGGAACCACGTATCATCGACCTTCACTACGTAACTGAGCTTCAGTGCCTGGGTCATGTTTCGGGATGAGTCGGGATAGATGTAGTAGAAGAAACCATTCCCCATCCTAGCCGTGTCGATGGCCTTCTGGACGAAATAGACTCCGTTGGGATCTTGGGAATCAAAACGGTTTGTGCCAATCAGATCAGGTTGGTAAGGAAGGGCTAGGGTTCGTCCATCGTAGTCATAGGCAAAGATATAGCGATTTCCTTCGACGAATTTCCCATTTTTATCATTGAAGGTCTTAAGAGTTACCTCTTTTGTGGTATTTAAAGCGAAGTCTCTTGCGCCATCTACAAAGGCTACGAGATCTTCCCTGGACTCATTGCTGAAGATAGGAGCCTCCCCGGTCAGATACGTCCCCGCTCCCAACCACAATCCTTCGTCCACCTTGAGAACGTAGGTTAGCTTAAGCTCCTTTGAGTTAGAATGGGCAGGGTTGGGCCAGATGTAGTATGTGAAACCGCCTCCTCTTTTAGCCACCTCGCGCATGTTCCTGACAGTGGCAACGCCATTGGTATCAGTCACATTGAGTGCATTTTCGCCTATCGTTTCAGGCATGTACGGATGGGCCAAACGAGTCCCATTAAAGTCGTAAGCAATTATGTAAAGTTCTCCTCTGACAAACTTTCCCTTGGGATCGTTGAAGACTTCAAGGGCCTTATCCTTGCCTTGCTCCAGGACGAAGTCTTTGGCTTCATTAACAAAGGCGATTAGATCTCCTCTTGCTTCCGGTTTTAATGTATATGCATTACTCTTGTTTTCATCTGCGGTCGCCGCCCAGCCAATTAAAGAAGCTCCCAGAAGAGCAACTACACAGGCAGTTGCTAAAATGACTTCGATACATCTCGTATAAGTCCCTCCATCAAGTGGCTTCAATACTTCAGTTCTTGATTAATTCTATTTAAATTTCTCCAGAAATCAGGATGAAATGATGTGTTCTATTGCCGGACATTTTTCACACGAGCAGTTAGCCAGAAGACAGTTTGGTTGGAGTCCTGTAGATCAAATCCAAGATTGAAGGAGAGGTTGCGCAGGTGAAAGAGGAGAAGCCAAAGAAGCCTGAGGCCAAGAGCATGATGGAGGCACTGATGGCGACGGCGGAATCCTTGAAGGAATAATGTATTTTTACCGGAAAATTGCGCTATCGTTGTGGATCTTGTGCTCCGGCTCGATCTCTAGACCGACGTAACACGAAAAGCTAAAAAGTTGCTACGCCGACCCTCGCTTGAGTGTACGACAGATCAGTCGCCCTTCGCCATCCCTTCAAGGAACATTTGCTTCGTCTCGTCTCCTGCCCAGGCCGTTCTCTTCAGGTACTCAGCCCAAGTGATCCGTCGACATTTCGTCGATATTCGCGGTCTTCATTTCCAGAACTCGTACCAGTTTTTAACTCTCATTGACGTATAGGTCGAGTAAATCCGCTTTCACGAATGGTTCTCATAACTTAAAGTTGTTCACCATTTCGTTGTGAATGTCCCACGTAACATTGTTACTATAAGCATCTCCATTCGTCAGGATAGTAAGGATGGCACTCTTTTCAGGGTAAGCAATAGCTGTAATGTACCAATCTGGTGTGTTGGTGCTCTTGAGTCCGAGGTTTGGATTATTTGCCAACGGAGACTCTGGTCTATCGAAGGATTCCATTGAGAACGTTCCAATGCGTACGGAGAGTGCCTTCTCGCCACCTATACTTTGAATCGGTGGCCAATCAAATCTACCCGGATTAGGTATAAGCCATGAGATTTCTTTTTGGAGTTCTTCTGCACCAAAGTCGGTAACTCCGGTGTTTTCGACTACAGTTACGTGAATATATTTTTTGGCGGGGTTATCGTACACGGTGATGTGGCGATTTCCATCTGTTCTTTCAGAGAGTTTCTCCATGTTGACACCCTTCTGTACACATCCGCTCATTAAGACGGAAATTATCAAAAACAGAAATACAAGACTCAATAATTTCTTTGTCATTTCTTCCACCCCCCTATCATGTTGATTTCACGAATCAGCCCTTTAACAAGCTCCTTCCAAGCAACCAGACTTATACACATTACCTTGAGTGATGAATGTGTTGCGGCTTAGCTGGTTATATTCTGAGTCTGCAAGATTTTGCTTTGAATACCACTCGTCGAACTGCGCGGAATTCATGTTGAAGAAGTTATCTGGTAACTTAACGTAACTATTTCCTCCAGTGCTATGCAAACATTCTACCTTCCATCCGAAGGTATAGGTATATTTATCAGATACGTTTACAAGTTGTGCATTGTTTCTCTGTCCAATGCATCCTAATGATAATATTGCACAAATCATAATACCTAAAACAATATACTTCTTCAATTCTCTCCCTCTTCAAGTAAGCTGTTTCGTTGATTCTTGTTCACGGAAACATCAATCCTGTTGATAGGGCAGTATCAAATCCGAATGACCCGCCATTACAGTGACCCGAGGACTATGTACTGTTGGTGAACCAGAAGTTATTGGGGTAATCAAACCAGCATGACTCCGCTATCATCTGGTTTCCTCTTTGCTCTTTAGCAGTTATTCGTATCATTCTACTTTCCTTCACGCCTACTATTTGTTTCATAGAGCTGGACTGGATGGTGTTGAAATCCTTGTCGTAACCTTAGGATGTTGCTTTCGATTTTGTCCAGCTTGGTTGTTACAGTTTCTTGCTATCCCCTTGTTTGCTTTTTCTTATAAGACCGCAGTGGGGTAATGGCCGTCATGATGAGTCCGACGAATGGGCTTGCGATCACCAGGAGTAATCCAATAGCACTCACCCCATTATTTCTTATCCGCAACCCTCCAATGAGGATAATAAGTATTCCAAGTGCAGCTACTGCTTTTCCTAGACCCATTTTATCTCACCTCTCCGATTCTTCCATATTGCTTATTCATTTAGAATTTCTTCTATAAGTAACTAAGTATCGTATCAACGTGACGTACCTATGTTTTCTCGCCCCGCTGAGAGTAGGGCAGGCGTTCATCAACAGGCATTTTAGTTAAGAATGGATGTGATTTGCTTACTATCCGACGGGTAATGCGGCACAACGACAACGGTGCGATATAACACACATTAATGATCTGATTGTGCGTGAAGAGCATGAAAAGTTCTTAACGCTGTGGTCAATGTTTCTTTTATTTCCTTCTTTGAAACCTGATCACCCCACAATGCCGGCATGGTCGAATTAAATCTATGAACCAAAGTACCTATATACAAATAAGTATTAATGGTACGTGGGTAGGATTGAAATGAAAATCAAGTTTTCTATTGTCATGCTTGTGATATTGGCTGCATTTTGCGTCACATTGGCGTCCGGTACTGTTACTACATTTAAGACAGGACCGTTTAGTGTTAGTGTCGATCTAGGTACGGCGTGCAATGATACCAACATCAGCAAACCTGTATCGAGTGAGGACTTAGGCGGTGATAGTTACACTGTGTATGATGTGTTCCTGTGTAACGCACAACTATATATTAATCGGCATGATAAGGACACATTTGACTTGACCTCTGCATTCCCAACAACGTATATCCATTCTGACCTTGTAATTAATGGTGCAGACAAGGACACGATCGCTTTATATGATCGCACCATTGATGGGAAGTTGGGTGCTGCTGGGAGCGGATATGTGCCAAAAATTGATAAAACACTATACGAAGCAGCGTTCTATGTCTCACCCAAAAGCTATTGTTACATTTACGTTTGGGGTAACCAAACAATGATGGTATCCGCCCTGAAGACCATCCACATAACGGAAGCAGTGTAGCAGAACATCTTTTTTTTTGATCGGTGATAAAAATGAGACAAATTGAAGCAATCTTGGTTGCAGTTGTTCTGGCGTCTATTTTCAGCATTGCATCTGCATCAGATACGACTACAAAATTCAAGACAGGACCGTTTATGGTTAGTGTTGATTTAGGCATGCCGTGCAATGATACCAATATCAGTAAACCCGTATCGAGTGAGGACTTAGGTGGTGCGGGTTACACCAAATATGATACGCGCGTGTGTGGATTAATGATATCTATACTCCGGGCTGACAAGGACAAATATGATCTGACCTCTTCATTCGGAACTTCGACCATCAGTCCTGGACTAACAAAATCTGGCGCAGATAAGGGCACTATCGCTTTATACGACCGCACAATAGATGGTAAGTCGGGTGCTGTTGGGAGTGGATATGTGCCAAAATCTGATGAAAATCTATATTGTGCAGGGTTCTATGTCTCACCCAAGAGTTTTTGTTACATTTACGTTTGGGGCAACGAAACTATGATGATATCTACCCTAAAGACCATCCACATAATGGAAGCTGCATAGGGGGCGCAAGCAAGCGATGAGTTTATTGATTTGCTGATTGGAGTTGGTCGCCACTGATGACAAGCAATTTATTTCCGAGGTTTAGGTCTTGTTGAATCCAATTGGCAATCGTTCCATGAAGACCTCATTGTCGTAGATAGATGTAGGAGAGAAATCGATGTATAAACCATTAAAGGAATTAAGAATTGCTGGCCTAATTGCTGTCATTGGATTTGCGCTCTTGTTTGCGACAATAATGCCAGCGGGAGCCAATGAAGTTCGCGGACAGGTTACGAACACTGGAGTCCCGGAGTTCACCTGGGACAACTCCAAGTTCGCTGGACTCTACTACGATGTAGACAAGAACATTGGCAATGAAACGATAACCTTCAGTCTAACTGATGCCACTCCAACAGGTGCAACGCTCACCGACCAGGAGGTCAATGGAGCACCAAGAGGCGTGGTTTACGAGACACAAGCTCAACTCAAGACCTTCAAGTACAAGCCTTGTGGGCAGTATGATGTTATTGGGTTCCTTGCCGACAAGTACTTCGCTGCATACGATCCGTCAGTAACCGCGGACGTAACCAACGCAGGGGCGAAAGTAGCCTACCTCTACGACGCATCCAAGAACAGGAACCTCATGGCAAACGAACAACTCAGCAAGATCCTAATTGATAACAATACGGAGGTGCTCATAAATTCTTCTTCTCCGTTGAAACTAAAGGAAGGATACGAGCTTTCCATCAAATCAATTAATGTCAACGAAACCAAAGTCATGCTCGAGCTGAGGAAGAATGGTCAGAGTGTTAATACCGAGATCATTCAGCCAACCATCGCTAATGCCAGGATAGGTGACCAGACCTATTACTACAAGACAAATCTCGGAGACACCCAGGACATCATCCAAATAGCTGTTCACTTTAAGAACATCTTCCACGGCGGTAACAAAGATAGTGCCACAATCGATGGAATCTTCCAGATCTCGGATACACCCATGCTACTCAAATCCGACCAGCAGTACGACAAGATGTCCATCAGGAATGTGGACGCCACCGACATGAGCATCACTATGGACAACAAGGATAACCAAATAACGCTCAGCAAGAACAAGGACGTTCTCCTAATGCAGAACATCCACATCAAGACTGCCGACCAAGATGGCACAGCCGATACGCCACTCAGATATTACATATACAAGAAGATCACTGATTCAGGCACATATCAGCTACGAGGAACTGTAGCCAATGTCATGCAGAACCAGGTTACATGGGATAACTCCTCGTTCTCTGGATTCTACTACGATATAGACAAGAACCTCGGCGCTGAAACATTAACTTTCAGGCCAGCGCCTGGCGCTACCCCAACAGGTGCCACGCTCAGCGACCAAGCGGATGCCAATAACAACAGAGGTGTAGTTTACGAGACTAAGGCTCAACTCAAGAAATTCAAGTACAAACCTTGGGGCCAGTATGATGTTATCGGGTTCCTCGCCAACAAGTACTTCGCTGCATATGATAATACGGTAACCTCAGACGTTGCCAACGCCAACGAGTCCGTAGCCTACCTCTACGACGCGTCCAAGAACAGGAACCTCATGACAAATGAGCAGCTCAGCAAGGTCCTAATTGATAATAATACAGAGGTGCTAATCAATTCTTCTTCGCCGTTGAAACTAAAGGAAGGATACGAGCTTTCCATCAAATCAATCAATGTCAACGAAACCAAAGCTATTCTCGAACTGAAGAAGAACGGTCAGAGTGTTGATACCGAGATCGTTCAACCAACCGTTGCTAACGCCAATATGAGAGACCAGACCTATTACTACAAGACAACTCTCGGAGACACCGCGGACATCATCCAGATAGCTGTTCACTTTAAGAACATCTTCCACGGAGATAACAAGGATAGTGCCACCATCGATGGTATTTTCCAGATATCTGATATATCGACCCCACTCAAGGCTGATCAGCAGTACGACAAGATGTCCATCAGGAATGTGGATGCTACTGGCATGAGCGTAATCATGGACAACAAGGACAACCAGATTACCCTCAGCAAGAACAAGGACGTTGTCCTAATGCAGAACATCCACATCAAGACCGCCGACCAATATGGCACAGACGCTGCGCCACTCAGGTACTACATCTACGCTAGAGGTTATAGTTCATGAGAACTCTAATCGTGACTGGGCTGTTCCTCTTGATTAGAGCAGCAGCAGCGGCACAGCCAGTAAGTGAGACAATGGGTCCGTATAAGGTTAGCTTTGATCCCGGACTTCCAGCAAGCGACTACACTGTGCATGTTGTACCAGCAGTCAACGATGTCGGATTTGCCGGAACACCGTACACACGATATTCAATGAGGATTAACAAAACCGCTGATGCATGTTCAAAAGATAACATGAATAAAACCTTCTGTTACAAATCATGGAGCACTATTACAGTATATGAGTATCGTGCCCTGGTAAGTGGTGATTACATAAAGAGTCTTACAGAACATGATCTACAGATTTTTGTACCGCTAGGGTATTCCGAACCGCTTATAATGAACAGGACTATCGACAATACGTCTGGTATAGTTGGTAGGTGTTCAAAATCGCTCCCTGATATAACACGCACACAAGCTAGATACTTGTTGACTCCTAACGGAAACGGTACATCTTGTGAAGTTGTAGTAGTTCTTGGATCAGGCCCGAGAATGGATCAGGGAACAGAAAGTATCATTGACACCTACATGTTGAGATGGATAAGAGATGAAATTTATTGCGGTACTTTCAGTTGCAGTGCTGCTGGCTACCATCGTGCCAGTAATCGCGACACTGCCAGCCATAAATCAATCTAATCCCGTCTATTGGTATAACGAAGGCAATGCCATTCTTAACTGTAGCAAGTACAACGAGTCGTAGTGCGATTGCCACCTGACGACTTGGGCCAACAGCCTACGAAGCCGAGGCGTGGACAGCAACCCACAATTTTGGGGAAAGAATGACGCGCGATCATGCGCCTTTCATACTCATAGGGCGCTCTTCGAAGAAGCAACGGCCGGGGGACATGGTTGCCAAAACTGTGGTAGTAAGGGCATGATCTTCACGATCTCATTTAGTTCTCTATTTTTCTTCTTCACTATTTCTTTCTTCATACTTCTTGCCTGTCTCCTTCTCCACCATCTTCTTCATTGAAGGGGCCACTGCCAAGAGTTGATCAAGAGTTATCTCCTCCCCGATCAAGGAAACAGCGTAAGCTCGCGCTGGCTCCACTATCAGTAAGGCCTCAGGGGGATACCGAGCACCCCAGGATGCATCCGCACCCTTTCGAGGCCGATATCCTGGCTACCGGGTAGATGTCTCTTTGATCTATCTCGATAGGATCTCCGACCGAGATCCAGGCGATTTTGGAGCTAAACCCCGTTTCCATTGCCTTTTCCCTTGGGACCCCAGAGAGGCCACCTCATTTGTGGTTTATTTCCTAAACCCCTAAATCCCTTCCAATTCATTTCTTTCAACAGCCTTCTAATTGGTTTCTCCCTCAGGGCGTTGATGAAGGCCACAAATACCCATAGGAGCCTGCCCCAGATCTCTGCATTCACAGATCCGTTCAACCTATCTCCTCCAAAGTGCGGATCGATGCGGATGGTTGCTGGAATCGAAACAAAAGAAGCCATTGACCAAAGATAGCCACAAAGTACTGCAGTGTTCGCCGAATCGTCAAGTCCTACTGTGATGTTGAGTAACAGCCGTTCTATGTGAACGGCCCTCATCAAATCCTTTAGGACACGAAAGAAGGACGGCAGAGCATCTATGAACATACGTGGATCCTTGAGGAACCGCCGACGATCGAACTTCGATCTTCTTTCCACAGTGTCCTTTTTTTTGACATCCTCCCCCCTTGATACCGTTCTATCCCCCGTTTTCTTTTTATCCTCCGCTCTCTTTCTATTCTCATCCCCTCCCGGTCCGGACAGCTCTACACTTCGTAATGTCAATCCAAACCATTTAACCTTGTAGAAACCGGTGACTGAGAAACCATCTATTTTGAGATCTAAACATAGGTGGAAGGGGACAAGCATAAAGCCTGCAGTTGCTAGCAAAATTATCGAAGGTATCAGGAGAAGAAGCATCAAGGCTTGTCCTACTTCACTTCAACCGATGTCGCGTGTGAGTTATCGTGCTTCTTTTCGCTGGACTCCTTCTTCGAGCTGAACCATTCAATGATCGCTGACGCTACCTCGCCTAGAGATTCCGACAGAGCACTAGGGGTTCCCAGAGGTACTACTTTGACGCCTTCGGGACCCGAAACACCTTTGAAGACTATTACTACAGCCACAGGGAAAACGCCTATTCCTCCTCCTGCACCGCCGGATGTCCCTTCTGCATTTTTGTTGTTCCCACCCTGGCTCGATCCGGTTCCAAATCCCATGCCCATCTTTGTTATGGGAAGGACTATCTTGTCTTCCATCTCAATGGGCTCTCCAGTTATGTTTTTTGCCGACAGAACCTTCTGAAGTTCGTCGATAGTTGTCTTGATAGTGTCTTCAACGGCCATCAATATCTCCCTAAATAAGTATATGTCAAGTGTATTTACACCTTTCTATTTCGCTTATACAGCTTAATGCCACAATATTAAGCCCCCAAAATATGGAAAATAAGGAAACCACCGACAAAAAGTAATACTTTACTGGACATCTAATGATGGAATGCCAAAAAACGACATTGTCCCCAAGACAGAGGACAGCGCAAAGTCCAATATACCTCTCTTGGGTCTGGTGAGCCTTCTAAACGATATCAGCAGCGAGATCATTCAGCCTATACTACCCCTCTTTATCATTTACCTGGGTGGCGGTGGAGTGGCCGTAGGCCTCATTGGAGGTTTGAGCGACGGTATTCCAAGCATCCTTCAAATATTCTCCGGCTACTGGGCTGACCGACTGGGGAGACGTAAACCTCTGGTAATGGCAGGCTATGGCCTGTCTGCGTTCTCGAAGCTGTTCTTTCCCATGTCCACCATCTGGCAGCACGTATTCATCCTGAGGATCTTCGAGCGCAGCGGCAAAGGCATCAGGTCTGCCCCCAGGGATGCAATAATCGCCGATTCTGCCAAGCTGGAGAATCGAGGACGAGGTTTCGGGATTTTAAGGGCCATGGACACGACTGGGGCAGTGATCGGGTCGACTCTGGCATATCTTCTGTGGAAGGCGGGCCTGGACTTCAGGATGATATTCGTGATCGCAGCACTGGTAGCCGTGTTGTCTTTTATACCTCTTATCAAGGTGAAGGACGTTGTAAGGGCTCCCAATTACCATAATACGCTGAGGCTTTCGTCTCTATCGCCAGACCTCAACAGATTTATGATAATAGCTTCGCTTTTCGCCCTGGCCAACTTCAGCTACATGTTCTTCATCCTGAGGGCGCAGCAGTTCTTCAGCGGTACACTGGCAGTCGGTGCGCCTCTGCTGCTCTACATACTTTTCAACATATTCTACGCTGGCCTTGCCATCCCCAGCGGGGTTATCTCCGACCGAATAGGCAGGAAGAACGTGCTAACCTTGGGCTATGCACTCTTTGCTCTTGTGTCTCTGGGCTTTGCATATGTCTCATCGACTGCGGGCCTGGTTATCCTTTTCATGCTTTACGGATCGGTTTTCGCCATAGTTGACGGTGCCCAGAGCGCCTTTGTCTCCGACCTCAGCCACGCTCAATCGCGAAGCACATCTCTGGGGCTCTACTATGGTTCTGTCGGAATTGCATCCATAATTTCAGGTGCGGTCGCCGGGGAGTTGTGGCAGAGCCATGGCGCTGAGTGGACCTTCCTCTTCGGTGCTGTTGTTGCTGTGATAGCCGCTCTTGCACTGCTCAGGATGAGGAAGATCGAAGCGATAGCATGATTTGCCGGGAACAAAAATAATAGGGGATAACAATAGTGGATAACGGAGTTCAAAATGATCTGCCGAAGATGCGGTTGCTGCTGTGTTTATCTGGACGTGGCCATCGTTAATCCAACATCAATCCGGGGGGATGGGACTGTTGATCCGGAAGACAGCGATTCGGTCATGTTCAAGCCAAAAGGCCAGCCTTGCCCGCATCTGATCTATCTGGAAGGCAAGGCCGTGTGCAAAATTCATGAACTTCCCTGCTATAGTGGAACTCCATGCGAGCAGTTTGAGCAACTGGGAAGAGAAGATGACGTCTGCATTATGAATTGCTACTTTCATTTGGTCCTAGGGAATCCATCTCCCCTATAGTTCCTAATTGCTCCATTAGCAGTCGAAGTACAAAGAGATACCAAAGCTAGTTAAAACTTGAGGCTGCACCTCGAATTAATGGTTGACCTTTCAAAGCCTAAATATCTCATCTTCGGCGCCGGAGCGTTGGGCAGCGTGTTAGGTGGCCTCCTCCAGGAGAG
>JBGQAL010000232.1:0-2934 GCA_041494285.1 Methanotrichaceae archaeon | reverse complement strand
TGATTTCCCACGACGCAGGTACCGGTTCAGCTCGTCTCGGTCTTCCTCTTTCAATTTCACACAGAATATTGTTTTTCGTGACACAATTTTATTTTATAACATATTATGAGATTTAAAACTTGTGTTATAGAGCACTAGTATATCCTTCTAGCTAGGATGGTGCAATGATCAAAGGTAAGCTCCATAGATCACAAAAATATTTGATCGTTCCTATTGGTTTGCCAATTTCTTCATCTCTTCCATCATCGAATTTGCAGCTTTTTTATATTCCTCGTCTGACATCAATTTCTTGCTAACGTCATTGAGGACCTTCTCGGATATCTTGCCTTCCTTCACAAGCTGTCTACCTGCTTCTTTCGCTGCCTCGAAGATGCTCTTTAGAACTGTAGCCCCATCACCCTTCATCATTTCTCGCATGGGATCAGCACCCGGTCGTAGTAATGCACCCACAAACTCGGTGTTACCTCCGGGTCTTGCATAAAGGGCCTTCATCTGGGCTACAAGTGGATCGAACATGGAGATATCCCAGAATCCACAGGAGGAGACAAGGACCACCTTCTGCCTCATTCCCGATTCCCCAAAGATATGAAGCGGTAGCTGTCTATCCATCAGGTTCTTAAGAGGACCTGTGATGCCTGCATAATACACAGGACTGGCCCAAACAATGACGTCAGCCTCCTTGAACTTAGGGAGAAGCATTTGCATGTCGTCAACTTGACCACATTTTCCTGGATTCTTGAACCAGCAGCTCATGTCTCCATTACAAGGTCCTATCTTCAGATTCCTGGTGTAGTATAGATCTACATTAGCTCCAGCTTCCTTCATCCCTTCTAAGAATGGGTCGAGGATCATAGCCGTATTTCCATTATCCATGTGCGGGCTACCATTTATGGTCAGAACTTTCATAGTTATTTCTCCTATTTTGGGATCATATTGGTCGCAAAAGCTTATCTACTTATTCAGTCTTGATCAGAACTTCAATTTGTCGCTCCTTCGTTTCTTCAAGACCAGGGCCTTCACAATCTTTCAGCTAACGAATCATCCTGAAGGAGGCTCCCACCCTTGATCATCATCGATCACCACCCTTGATCTACAAGGATGCGGGGGATATACTACCAATAAATATATGACATTTCACAATAGTAAGTTATATAGTCGGTAGGCCGAGTCTAAACCCTTCGGCCTTCCTTGGTGATCTCATATGACTAAAAAATATCGTCTTGGATTGAATGTAACTCCTGAAGAGATAGGAAAGTATCGTATGGCCCTCACCAGAGTGGCTAGGTTTCCACAAGCTATCCAGTATCCTAACTCTTTCCACTGGTTGCCCACAGGTCTGCTTACTCCCATAAAAGACCAGGTTGATTGTGGTTCGTGTGTTGCCTTTGGTACCATTGGTGCCTTGGAAGCTGCCATTAAGATAGCGTGTGGAGACAAGACCAAAGACACTGATCTCAGTGAGTGGTTTATTTTCACTCGTGGTGGCGGTAGCTGCCAGAGAGGTTGGCAAATCGAGCCTGCCCTCAACTACCTCGAGAACCCCGGTACTGTGGATGAGCAGTGTTGTCCATACCTTGGTAATACCACCTGTCCTGACTGGAAGAATAGGCTTGTAGTGATCAAGACGTACACGAAGCTCCTTACCTCTGCTGCCGTCAAGAACTGGCTTGCAACCACAGGTCCTGTCGTAGCTGCCATGCACGTCAACGATAGCTTCTTCAATGTCGATTCCGATAGGATCTACACCCAATCAGATGACGATGGTGGCAGCTATGTTGGAGATCACTGCCCAGATCTGGTCGGCTACGATGACCTTTCGACTGATGACTTTGGTAACGTCGTCCCTACCTGGGATCTCAGGAACTCGTGGGGTACAGGTTGGGGCAACAATGGCTATTGCCGCATTCAACAGGGTATAGCTGGTATTCTGTCTGACTTCCCATGTTATGGTGTTACCTATACTGTTTCTCCCATACCTCCGGGTCCAGTTGGACCATCCTATCAGGAGGTGGATATAACCGTGCCCAGCAGCAATCTCATCATGTCGTTAAGCTATGCCGTCTCATTGTCCGGCGTGTCTGTGCTTGTCAATGGGCATGAGTATTCACTGGCGTCTCTAAAGAAACAAGCTGTCAATCTCGGTGCTGTTAACGCTGGTGATAAGTTTATGTTCCAGCTCAAGACCGCAAGCGGTACCTTTGGGTTTGGTAAAGTCGTTGGTTTCGGGCTTGGGCGTTACTTCTATGTACAGCTTGGATCAGCGTCTGGTAAAACGGATTGTACAATGATGTTGCACGAATCGTAGGTGGTGGGCCAACTCTCGGCCCGCCGCTTAGTCGATTTCATAGTTTTCCAGTATTCGTTGTTCATTTTGTTCCTGCCTCTTCTGGTGGACTGGACTGCGGATATGTTGTTTGAGCCAAAGACGTTCCTGTCGATTCTATATTACGCCGACTCATTCGTCTGATAGTCCCAACGCTCTCATCTATTTCTCTAATCCTCGTTCTTTATATGCAGGAATCATAGAAGTATTCTTCGGAATTCTGTCCGCAGGAACACGAATGCTAAACGATGAATTATTATTTAAGAGACATCTCTGACAACTCAGTCTACCTGAGCGCCAACTGTCTTTTCTGTTCAACTCCATTTTGGAAGCCTAAACGACTCTAGGTTTCTCCATTGTTTCTTTGCCCATGGCAACGAAACCATGAGTCGCAATGAGGCTTAACAATTCCGCTTAACATAAATTCTTGTTGATTTAACGTTATTATTGTCGTATTCCTGCCAATGTAACACTTCTCATATAACTAGTGCCCTTTCATAGAAAGTTTACTCGATTTTCTATGGGCTTTACAATTTTATCCTCATGATTTTTATTTCTCCAGATGATATAACGTCGGATTGCACTTGCTAATTCTTCGTGGCTCTGGTAAT
>JBGQAL010000237.1:0-2742 GCA_041494285.1 Methanotrichaceae archaeon | reverse complement strand
AATGATTCGGTTCAAAAGTACTATCGGAAGATATTCCTATACTCGCTTAGCGATCTTTTAAAAATTTTAATTTTTATACCATGATTAATGTGATTTCTTGTGTAACCGCACTAAGATTTGAATTGATCTAGGTTACATAAGAAACGTGCAGCCGTTATTTTCATAAATCTTTAGAAAATTAATTTCTAAAATGACCTTTAAGACTCGGATGGCTGGCTAGAGCGGGAGGCTTTTGAGGTCGGAACAAGCTGAATGGACTAGGAAGGGTGTTAGCCAGATAGAATAGCACCACTTCACCCGAGCCGCCCTAATGTACCCAGACATATTTAGGTTAAGCGCTGAGAATCAACAATATGACTGCTCACAAAACAGATCGTCACGCCAAGAGAGGTCGTCGTCCTGCCCCGACCAAGGAGGAAGCAACATTTGATACCGAACTTCAAAGATACGTCATGCCAAGCGAACATAGTGTCACCATGCTCAAGCAGGACAAGGGCGTGTGAGGATGAGAGTCAATGTGAAGCTTTTCAATTTTTAAGGCCACGATTTTTTTATCCGCCAACACTTCAAAGATCGGGCCTTCAGTCCAAATTTGCTGGATTGGGGCAGCGAGGCCAGGATAAAGCGAAGGGACTTGGAGAAGACTGGAGCGGACAATATGGCATCCCTTCGCTTGAAACACTTTAATTGTACCTGAGAGTGTTTAGATTGTCTGTAACGCGCAACCGTTATTTTCATAAAGCCAAGAAAATTAATTTTAAAATGACCTTTGCGGCCATGATCTCCTCTCTTGATGGATTGTTAGCACCTAGCCGGATATAGCTTGAAGGTCTTGATGGAGATGGCAGGGCGTGCAAAGATTCTAAAGCATTACCGCCACTGTAGGAAGAAACCAATGCTAAAAGCTGGTGGCAGTTCTGGCAGTGAGGGATTGAGATGGATAAATATTATTTTATTGCATATGTAACCCGGAGACTGGGGAAACAGCTTTTCGATAGCTGTGTAGCCGATGAGCACCCGTTCGATTGGCTCAGGAGAACTCAAGCAGAACATAATTTCCAGACGATTCTTGCCGGTTGGCAAGAGATCTCTGAAAATGAGTATAACAAGTACGACAAGGGAATGACAAAATATGATCAAATTCAAACCGGGGCACGTCTGGCCTCTCCGCGAGGATTGCAAGACCTAGATGACCAAGAGAGTTAAGTTGTTTTACAAAGAATGAAGCGACCTCATCAGAGCCCACATGATGGAGTCCTATGGGAGCTGATTTCCTGGCTTGATGAATCGTAGGACTTCCCCATAAATGGCTTGAAGGCCGTGGGATGGCCCGAATGGAGCTGATTGAGGAGTGGAATGGTAGCGGCTAGGCGGCCTGGCTAAATATATAGGAAGACAGCCTATATTTCTTTCTGTGGCCGGGCTGGACTTCAATCGTGCTGTCCTCAAATGAGCGTCCTTTCGGCTTGGCCACCCCTATAAGGTGACTTAGGATAGTGGCCTGGCTGGGTTCGCTTCAATCATCCAAAAACATCCTCATCCGGCCAGGTCAATCTTTATGAGGTGAGCCTATGTCAATAAAAAAAGAAACGGATTATGTCCCGCTTTTGTCAAAGTGGATTTTATGGTATATAAAAAGAATAACCATAATTTTTATACTGTTTTTTCTGCTCACCTTACTAGCACGTTTATTCAATAGGTGACTCTATGCCCCAAAAAAGCATATAATGCTCCGATTAGCTTGGCCAGATGGATTCATTAGGCTCAGTACGTCTCTTAACCTTTTATTCTTAGCAGTGATGGCAGGAGCATAATTAGCGCCAGGAATACCAAGAAAGCAAGAAATTTTAGCCACTGTCGCCTCCGAGATGAATTTAACTTGGATTCGCAAAGCTCATCGCAGACGTTTCCCTCGCCTATGGCGTTGCCGCAAACTATACAGTGCCTATGAGGCTTTATGTCTGTCATCCAATCACCGATTGCCTGCGCTCACATCACCTGAAGGAGTAACTATTATGAGGTTCTTCTCTCTGGCAATCTCTGCTAGAGTCTGCAGCTCTCTGAGCTTGATGGCCACCGGAGCCTCACCGTAGAGCTTGGCCGCTTCGGTCATCAGCTTGGAAGCCTGGAACTCTCCATCGGCCAGGATTATTCTGGACCTCTTCTCTCTCTCTGCCTCGGCCTGCTTGGCTATGGCCCTCATCATCGACTCGGGCAGGCTCACATCACGCAGGGTGACCCCCACAACCTTGATCCCCCAGGGATCGGTGTGCTGGTCAAGAATCTCCTGAAGCTTCTTGTTCAGTTCATCACGTTTGGACAGCAAGTCGTCCAGCTCAATCTGACCCAGGACGTCCCGAAGGGTGGTCTGAGCCAAGAGGCTGGTGGCCATTTTGTAGTTCTCGACCTGGATGACAGCCTTGCCCGGGTCAACGACTCTGTAGTAGATAACCGCATCCACATTTACGCTTACGTTATCCCTGGTTATGAGCACCTGCTTGGCTACATCGATGGTAACAACCCTCAAGTCCAACTGCCTGACGCGGTCTATGAACGGGATTATGAAGAATATCCCTGGACCCTTCACACCGCTGAAGCGTCCCAGCCGGAAGATAACTACTCGTTCGTACTCTCGAACTATCCTGATAGCCTGGGATAAGATGATAAACACAACTAGCAGGGCGATCAGAGAACTGATATCAAATTGAGCCAAATGGACACCCAATTTTGTTTGTGCCTGTT
>JBGQAL010000140.1:0-7236 GCA_041494285.1 Methanotrichaceae archaeon | reverse complement strand
TTATGAAACGTGATAAATTAGAAATCATTAGAAGCATTTTCCTCATATGCAAGGATGGCGCCAAGAAGACTGAAATCGTGTATAAGGCCAACCTTAACTTCAAGATTGCCGAAGGTTATCTCAAGTGGCTTATTGATCGAGAAATGATACTGAAAGAAGGGAAATTCTTCAAAATAACGTCCAAAGGGGCTGAGTTGTTATCTAATTTGCAGAGAACATCCAAATTAATGGATTGAAATAGTGATTATCCTCCGCCTGGACCATTAGCCTCATCATCAATCCCTCCTCCTTTCCTAATGGTCCGGGCAACCTTCCTACCATTTACGCATGCAGCCGAGAATCTCCTCATCTGTAATACATGTAAATATTAAATAAAATTCGTCATCCCGATATCAATGTACACAGCAAATACCAATAGATACAAGAACCACCGACATGAACTTCTGCACCAATGCACCTGAGTTAAGCTCTTCGCTAATCAGACCGGGTTTAAATTGGCTGAGGGCTACCACAGATATCAAGGTCATGAAAGGCTGAAGTGCGCCTACCGTCGTGACCAGGGACACAGATCCCAAGGCAATGGCAAATATGGAGCATATCACCCCTAAAGAATGAAATGTCTCTTCAGAAAGCAGGGCACCAATAGCCGACTTGTGATTTCCAAAGAAATTCAAAGTATCTCTGCGAACCCCTTCGTCTGTCAACAAAGGGGCCACCATTATGAGATTGCCAACTGAAGACCAAGCAAAGAGGTTCCACTCATTCATCGATGCTAGTAAATATTTAAGAGCTAGATAATAAAATGCTGTGAAAGCCCAATAAACGTAGAATTGCTTTACGGCCGGGGATATTCCGGGTAGACCATCATTTCCTTTGAATCTGTAGGATACAAGTACGGCGCCGACAGTCAAAAGCAATCCGCCGATGTAATGTTTAAAGGTCAAAGTCTCCCCGAGGAGGACTGCCGCGCCTAATAATACGAAGATGGGGTATACATTTTCTAAGGCTGTAACCCTGGACACCTCCTCATTTTGCATTGCCCTTATGTAGTATATGGCTGGAATTACCTGGAAAGACCCTAAGAGTATGGCAAAGACGGATGCCGGATAGGTAAACTCGACACCTGCAAACATGAATATTGGAATAATGAACAGCTGTTGTAAAATTATCTGACAAACTATATAAAACTTTGAATCGAAGGAGTGAGTGCTCAGGATGAACTTATCCAGTAATCCTGCTGCAGCAAAGAAAACGGTACTAATCAAAGCGAGGATTATCCAGTTCACAATTTTCATTTCTCCTATTAAATGGCTGCTTGGATATTCTCTTTATAACCACAAATTTTTTGATTAGTAGCTATACTTCTTATCACTGATCCAATAAACCAGGTATTCTACTTAACTCTTGCTATTTTACTATTCTTAGCACGAGTCCTTAACTCAAATACTGTCTTATTATTGTTTCCGGATTGAGGTCGTATTCGAAGAAGCTAAGGAAGTATTGCGCTTGATTGGAGTAGATCCAGAAGGCACAATAAATACTTTATGCATAGAAAGGTTTAATCTTTTCAATTCTCATTAACTTACTAGACTTATGATAACAGTATCAACAGCATTGGAGATCATTACTTATGAAATATCCTGAGCAGGCCAAGAGGGATAGAAAAAGCCAAGAAACGAAGAACAAAGCAGATGGCACCTGAGGCGGGAAAGATCTGATAAGTTGGTCAAAGAGTTTCTGGAAAGACCCGATTGAAGAGCTAATAACGTTTCTGCATCACCTCATTCAGAAGCCAGGCGGTTAGTTTCCTTATGCCCTTTTTCTGATCGAAAAGATCATGATGAAATAACTCGCTTTTTGAGGATTCGCAGCAAGGTTATTCCTGTCATTTGATATTACTATTAGTTTACATCAATCCCGCACTACCCATTAGATTTACTGGAATAATGTGTTTTCAACCATTATGATATATTACTCGACATTTATTTTTGATTCTATGGTCAAAAGGATAGCAGGTAATTCAAGGGCACGTCTCAGGGCTGGGTTACTCGGAATAGCCAATAGACTCATCCCCTAATATAGCGATTCTGCCATTTATTAACCGCGAGGGATTAGATAATTCGCATGCAACAAACCTATTCGTGGTACGATTCACAAAACCGGTTCCCCTCCCACCGTACAAACTGGACAACTAGATCGTAACATCGGTCAAAGGTCGCCTGGCAGTATGCTTTTGAGAAGGCTCCGCATACCCTAACCTGAAGATCAGCTGCTGATAAACATCAGAGCAAGGAAACAGACTTGCAGCTTCTTTCTTCAAATCAGGTACCCTTAGGACCTGGGTCATAGGCTGCAGGCTGATTCACAGGGCCGTCGCCTTTAGCCAGATACGTTCGAAGACCTGCCCAGCCAGTACCTGAGCGGCTTTATCATTTTTCTCAGAGCAGATCATTGCTAGAGCTGACGCGAGGAGATCTTCCACGCCAGGCCCTCGGACGTGGATGAGATGATCCAGATGAGGCTAGAGGAGATGAGCTGGCAAGAAGAGGAGGAGCCATGGCCCAGAGAGTTCTGCCTGGGTGAGTAGCTATGGGCAGGAGCTTCAGTCCAAGACTTTAATTAGTTTCTGCCCCATAATTTAGATTTGGGCCTTCTTTTGCCCGATCGAATAATCGGAGAACCATTCAGATAATTATGGTTTAATGGAGGAAGTCCAAACCCATCATCAATTAATGTGGAAAGAGGAATAGAGGTATTTAGTCATGAGAAGAGTTTTTGCAGTTATAATAGCCCTCATGTTGGCAGCAATTGTGTTATCGCCAACAATGGGCTACTCAGTTCAGTCAGGTAACCATCCTTATAGCTTCAAAGCTACAAGGGTTAACTACACAATAAGCTCCCAGGCTCCGTCACACGAACCTGCGGTACAGGTCACAAGGGTACCATTCTCCCTAAAGTATGTAGGTGCAGTCCTACCAACCGAACCAATTGGAGCGACGACCAAAGGCAACATCACCGTCCCAGTTGCCTCGGCTAATGTGACCGCACCTATTAAGGCGACGATCACTCCTGCTCTCCCAACCGAGGCGCAAAAGCTCTTAATTCAAGGCATAGTTTATGACGACCAGAATGGCAATGGCAAATTGGACAGTAATGAAACTGGCCTTGCTAACTGGACTATCAATCTAGAGCAGCCTCCAGGAAACGTGATCTCCAAGGTCATCACTAATAATAAAGGTAGATACGGTTTCTATTCCCTGACGCCCGAAAAGTACGCAGTAGTTGAGAATTTAGAGATGGGATGGAATCTGACAACGCCATCAGATGGTAAATATGCGGTCAATCTCACTAGTAATACAACCATGCTGAATTTCGGCAACAAGATGATGCCTGCACCAACGCAGAACATGACTGCTCCTGCAAACCCAACTTCTTTCGATAATGGTACTATGCCTGTAAACACCACCTCGCCAAAGTAACTACAGAGCCAAAAATAAGTCGAGTTTCAACGAATCCCTCAGAGATGAATTAGATACGACCATAAAAGCATCTCCTAAAATACATCGATGAGGGCTCAATTTTTTTAGGATTTTTGGAGTGCAGTACCCATTCGCTATTTGAGCTTCTCGTCGACTTCGGGCGGACAGTTAATGATTTGGACGGGCTTTATTTCTATATTCGAGGTTGCCACTGCGCTGCCACCTTCCACGGTGTTTGTTGCTTGAACATTAATGCCGCTGACATCGATGTTCATATAGTTCCCGAGGCGTTGCTGTGCCGGAGAACCACTTCGGCTTTGATAATAGACGGGACCATCGTGTTGCTGGGAACTTGTGGCGTTATCTACAAGATTCTCAATGCCCATATCATCAAAACTTCCATCTAGCAAGCCGTTGCTCTTGGGTTGTCCCTGCCCATTTCCGTTAATCGCAATATCCATAGAGTTCTTCAAGCCCTTCTGCGTAGGGTCACCACTCTGAGTATCATCGTAAACAACGTCTCTCTGCATGTTAGTATTCAAGGCATACATATTCTGGACTGGTTGTTCTGGGTGAGAATTGTCCATGACTATATGTTGATTCACGGGCAAAGAGTGGGGCATTAAATCTGGAGGGAAGGTCACAAGAGACGACATCGATTTCTGGTCATGGTTGATGAAGTTTGAATGAAATTCCTTGACTCTGTTAAGAGGGTCAGTTGTGTCTGACAGCGTTGCTGCTGATTGACCTATCAAACAAAGACCAATAAAGATAGAGACGCAAATCATTACGCCAGTAGGTCGAAGAACATTCTCCATACAAGATCCCCCTTGAGACTTCTAGCAGTCAAACTCCCAATAATTAGACGCACTTCTCATTCTTAAATATATTGTTATTCATTTAGGAAAACTACAAGGGCTGCGTGGAACTCTGGAGCCGCGAGAGAGGACTTGAAAGGATCAGCGCCGCCTATCCTCTCTCGTTCTACATGCACCTGAAAGACCCCCATGCCCACTGGGAGATGATTGAAGCCTTGGAAAGCAGGTACAGGGTCGAAGCGTGCAGCTTCAATAGCATCTTCGGCACTTTCGAGGGCCACAGGATCTTTGCCAGCAGAAAAGTGGCCGAGAAGGTCAGGATGGCAAGAGAGCCAAAAAGTCGGACGCTGGAAATTGTTGTTGCTATGATAACGCCGCCTTTCCTTTCGAAATCTCCGCCCATCCTGTGGACCATTCCATCTTCGGGGCCACTGCCTACATCTTGCGAGGCGAGACCACCGTTGCCTACACAGCGATTTCAGACTTCATGGCAAGCACAGCGATGCCACCCGCGAGTTCGTCAGCAAGGCCAAGGATGCCTCGGTCCTGATCACTGAAGGCACACGAGCCGGACCTTCTGAAGAGGAGAAGACCTCGGAGAAGTCCGTATGCAATGCCTGCAGAGGGAGCGTTGAATCCTCTTCCGGACTAGTCATAGCCGACTTCTCGCCCCGAAACTTCGAGAGGTTGGAATCTTTCCAGGAGATAGCCAGGAAGACTGGTCGGGAGTTGTTATATCGATCTTGCGTTAGAAAGTAATACTGCATTTGCTGAAAAGAATGCCTCAACAAAGTGAATCTGTTGACCGTGCACGGGTAGAAAGTTATTGCCCTATGAAATGAACAAATGAGAGAAACCAAAGGATGCGACATCCGGTGGTTCAAGAGATCTCCTTTTCCCTGATTCCCCTAATTCACATATCAAGTCCGAACAACAATGATAATTTGATATCAATTTTCCCAGATTTTCTTACATTTGTGGGATGCATAAACCTATCTCTTCCCCTCCCCCTTTATCACAGAAGCCCGAACAACACTGACTGCTATCTTTGCAAGTATTAAAGTCTCCCGTGCATTGTGGTATGCATTCCCCTAATTTACATATCGAGCCCGAACAACACTGACTATCTGACTCGCATTTATCATAGAGTTTCTTACATGGTGGTGGATGGCATTTACCCATCTCTAAATCACAATAGAGCGAACAACACTCATAATCATAATTGCAATTTTCCCCGAAGTTCTTACATGGTTGTGTCACGCATATGCCTGCCTCTGAATCACAGAAGCCCGAACAGCATTGGCTATCTGAATCGCAATCTTTCCCGATTTTCCTACATGTTGACACGCACGAAGTACCGTCGAAACACATTCCTTTTCCGCAGTCACATACTTTGACTTCGTTGCTAATTTCGGGATTACAGCCACAGGGACCTATTAGGCATGTATTTGGGAAATCTTCTGTCCCGCAACACATTCTGGTCTTTACAATACCTCCCGATGAGATGCAGGAATCGGTTTTATCGGATTCGTGGTCAGGTACACACTGCCCATTTTCCCAGTGATAACCTTGGAGACAGCTTGCAGGTTGATCAGGTACACACTGCCCATTTTCCCAGTGATAACCTTGGAGACAGCTTGCAAGTTGATCGAGTACATACTGCCCATTTTCCCAGTGATAACCCTGATTGCAGTCTTCATGAGAGGTAGGTATTGTTGGTACTAGCTCTGCTGGATTTTTTATAGGTGCATCAGAGGGGATTTGAGTTGAGTCGTAGCCAGTGCCTACAAAAATGCAAGAAATGAAGAGCAGAAATACGATTAGCTGGAACACTATCAACCTGAATAGCTTCATCTCAAAGACCTTCCTACTTATTTCGATTAATTCAAATACATATATTTAAAGATTATGAATCTCTAATCAGATGTCATCATCGATCAGAAGTTCTGTTCGATTGGGTCCATCTAGGCTGCCATAATTACTAGCTTACCCCCATACGGTATGCCCATCAAGCGATCTCTCTTCTGGACTAAAACTAATACCGCTTCTAGGAGATCGGCGATCCTAAGTCATTCCATATGTTATTCAATCAACTTAATAATAGTGTAGAGATCGTTTCTTATGTAGTTACAGCCAAACAACAATGGTCTGGCGAAATGGAATAGTAGTACATGATGAGGGTAATATGCCTAGCAGAAAAGATGACAAGGGTGTACCTTACATCAAAGATGCTTTATTAGGAAGCTCAATTCTAATGCGATTACATGACGCGGCAATGCACCACTTGATTACATCTTGACTATCAATCACATTCGTCCTCCTCCCTCGGCTTGGTCTTATCCTCTCGCCCTGTAATAAGATAGCCTTGGGAGAAAGCTGGCTCTATCTAGGGCCTTTTGGGGAGAGGTTAGCATGTGGATTTTCGACTCTTACTTCAAAGGCTGCGTGGAACTCTGGAGCCGCAAGAGAGGACTTGAAAGGATCAGCGCAGCATATCCTCCCTCGTTCTACATGCATCTGAAAGATCCTCATGCTCATTGGGAGATGGTTAAAGCCCTGGAAAACCGGTTCAGGGTTGAAGAGTGCAGCTTCAATAGCATCTTCGGCACTTCGAGGGCCACAGGGTCTACGCCAGCAGAAAAGTGGCCGAGAAGATCGAGATTCAAACCCGCTACGCCGCCGAGCTTTATAACGTGGACATCCGGCAAGATCAAAGGTACTTGGCAGAGAAAGACCTGTTTCCTTGCGGAGACAGAGCCGAGTCCAGGTTCTCTCCCGACTTCCAAGTTCCTTTTGAGCATCTTGGTGATGGAGTGGCTGGAGATCAATTACATTCCCAAGGAGATTTGAATGGACGACTTGAGATCAAAATTATAGAAGAGAAAATGATCTAGATCTAGATGTGTTAAAGAAGTCCGAAAAATCCCCTGCCCTCCCAT
>JBGQAL010000037.1:0-18831 GCA_041494285.1 Methanotrichaceae archaeon | reverse complement strand
ACAAAGGAGGATTGAACGAATTGAGAAGCGTCTAAATCGAAAATGTTAACGAAGTGCCCTTCAAAGATTGCAGATCAAACGATATTCGAAATCCTCTACGGTCTTCAAGCAATTTTCCTATTTTTTCAATAATTCTTTCTGAATGATCTATGCCGTGATTCGTATAATGACCGAGTATTAAACGAGTCCAGACCAATTTAGCAGATTCTCTTATAGTACCCAAGCATGTTTTAAGACGTTGTTCATTAAAATTCAGGCTTGATGGAATCTGTTCCTCTTCATTCATGTAACCACATCAAGTTCATTCTTTAGTAGCGGTTAACACGGATCGAACATCTAATCGCATATTTAAGAACGTTGCTAAAAGAATTAATCGATGATGAACAAATAAATCGAATCATTCTAATTTTTTAAAATAAAATCTATATACAGCCCCCGAAGCGCAGCCACGTAGGCCGCGCTTCTGGGACTTCCCCTCCTTCTCTATAGTAGTTGATGTACCGATAATCGTGAATCCGCGCTTCAAGCCAGGCGTTGCGCCCTAACCTTGAACCGACAGTCCGGTCAATTATCGCACATCATCCCATATGAACTTTTACTTCTTCTGCAGCCAGGGCATCATGGCCCGGAGCTGTTCGCCCACCTGCTCGATGAGTTGCTCCGACTCGATCTTCTCCAGCGACTTCTTCACAGGCAGCCCGGCCTGGCCCTCCAGGATCCACTCGTTGGCAAACACGCCGGTCTGGATATCGTTGAGAATCTCCCTCATCGCTTCGCGTGACTCATCGTTTATGATCATGCCGCCGCGAGTCATGCCGCCGTACTCGGCGGTATTGGAAACGTTGTTCCACATGCGCATTAAGCCGCCCTCATGGATCAGGTCCACGATCAGCTTCAGCTCGTGGCATGTCTCGAAGTAGGCGATCTCCGGCTGGTAGCCCGCTTCTATGAGGGTCTCGAAGGATGCCTTGATCATCTCTGTTACGCCGCCGCACAGGTCCACCTGCTCGCCGAACAGGTCAGTCTCCGTCTCCTCGGTGAAGGTGGTCTCAAGCACGCCCGCCTTTGTCCCGCCGATGCCCTTGGCGTAGGCCAGAGCCCTCTTAAGGGCTGCTCCAGAGGCGTCCTGCTCCACAGCCACGAGGCAAGGCACTCCTATGCCTTCCTGGAAGGTTCTTCTGACCAGGTCGCCCGGTCCTTTGGGAGCCACCATGACCACGTCCACGTTCTCCGGAGGAACGATCTGGAAGTAGCGGATGTTGAAGCCGTGGGAGAACCCCAGGATCTTCCCTTCCTCAAGGTAAGGCGCAATCTGTTCTCTGTAAATCTTGCCCTGGATCTCGTCCGGCAGGAGGATCTGAATGTAGTCCGCAGCCTTTGCGGCATCGGC
Organism: Methanotrichaceae archaeon; assembly: GCA_041494285.1. Classification (GTDB taxonomy): domain Archaea; phylum Halobacteriota; class Methanosarcinia; order Methanotrichales; family Methanotrichaceae; genus Fen-7. Next base: position 17,441 of record JBGQAL010000037.1, on the reverse strand, counting down.
CACGCTCATTACCTTCACGCCATCCTTCTCTGCCCTCTTCCAGGCTGCAGAGCCCGGCATGTCGGCAGCAATGACGTTCAGCCCGGAGTCCTTCAGGTTCTCTCCCTGAGCGTGACCCTGGTTGCCCCATCCCACTATTGCGATTGTCTTGTCCTTCAGTACCTTCAGATCTGCATCCTTGTCATGGTATATCGTTGCCATTTTATTTCTCCTATCCTCGATTAAGGTTGAACTAAGCTTGATTAGTTTGATCAAGCTTGAATTAATCTTGATTAAGTTTGGTCAAGCTTGATTAAGCTTGAGATTAAGCTCGAAGTTGTAAAGTTGAAGAGCAAAGCTTTGGTTTAAGGCTTTGCTATGAAATCGAGCTACTACGCTATTACGTAGGCTTTTTTTACTCAGGCTTTTATCACCCTGGTCCCCCGGATCATGGAGACCTTGCCAGTCCTGGCCAGCTCCTTTATTCCGAACTGCCGGAGCAACAGCACAAGAGCGTCCACCTTCTGCTCGTCTCCGGTGACCTCGATTATCATCGACCTTGCTGAGACGTCTATGATCTTGGCCCGGAAAACGCTCACGAGCTGCATTATCTCAGATCGGTTGTCCTTGTCGGCGCTTACCTTTATCATGGCCAGCTCTCGCTCGACCGAATCTTCGGGCTCCAACTCAGAGACTCGAATTACGTTGATCAGCTTGGAGAGCTGCTTTATTACCTGCTCCAGGACCACCTCGTCCCCCTGGACAGACAGTGTCATTCGGGAGTACTCGGGATTGTCGGTGGCTCCGACAGAGAGGCTCTCTATGTTGAAGCTCCTGCGGCTGAAAAGCCCTGCAATCCTCGTCAAGACTCCGGACTTGTTCTCCACGACGACGGCGATGGTATGCTTCATCTAGCACTCCTCCTGTGAAGAGACTGAGCTTCGAGTCTTGGCTATGATCTCATGTAGGGAGCTGGCATCGGATTCCTCGCACCACTCCAGTTCCAGGATCTCGCTAATCGCTGCCCCTGCAGGGACCATGGGAGACACCTTCTCCAATGGACTGACTATGAAATCCATTAGCGTAGGCCGGTCGGACGCCAGGGCAGCCCTGATCACTGGTTCTACCTCCGAGGGCTTTGTGGCCCGCAGGCCGACGGCCCCGTAGGCCTCAGCCAGCTTGACAAAATCCGGGCTGGTTCGCCCGAGGATCGTGGCCGAGTACCTCTTCCCGAAGAACAGCTCCTGCCACTGCCTGACCATTCCAAGGCAGCCGTTGTTTATTATGGCCACCTTTACGGGTATGTCGTTTACTACTGCCGTCGCCAGTTCCTGGCTGTTCATCAGGAAGCTGCCGTCCCCGGCTATGTCGATGACTTCGCAATCCGGCATTCCCATCTTAGCTCCTATGGCCGCCGGGAACCCGTAGCCCATGGTCCCCAAACCGCCGGATGAGATGAACTTGCGCGGGTCCTTGTGTACAAAGAACTGAGCGGCCCACATCTGGTTTTGCCCCACCTCAGTGGTTATGATTGCATCAGGTGCCAGCTCACAGAGCTTCTCTATTACGTACTGAGGCTTAATGATGTTCATGTCAGGCATGTATTTCAGCGGATAGTCGCTCTTCCACGAATCGACCTTGTCGTTCCAGGCCGATCTTGGCTTGGGCTGAACCTCTTTTAACAGTCCTGCCAGGGCGTTTTTAGCGTCCCCGACGAGTGGGATATCCACGCGAACGTTCTTGCCTATCTCAGCAGGATCGACGTCAACGTGAATTATCTTGGCCCTGGGAGCAAAGCTGGACACCTTGCCTGTGACACGATCGTCAAACCTGGCGCCCACTGCCAGAATCAGGTCGGACTCCTGGATTGTATAGTTGGCGTACTTGGTCCCGTGCATCCCCAGCATGCCCAACGACAATGGATGGTCCTCCGGGAAGCAGCCGACGCCCATGAGGGTGGTTGTAACCGGGGCGTTGATCTTGACCGCCAGATCGAACAGTTCCCGATGTGCTTCGGCTAACTTGACACCTCCACCCGCGTATATGACTGGCCGCTCTGCCTCCATCAACGCTTTGGCTGCCTTCTTGATCTGCATCTCGTGGGCCTTGATGGATGGATGGTATCCTGGAAGGTTCACCTCTGGCCAGTTGAACTCCATCTCCTCGACTGTGACGTCTCTAGGAAGGTCGATCAAAACTGGGCCCGGCCTACCGCTCCTGGCAATATAGAAGGCCTCTCGGAAGACGCGTGGTATGTCCTTGGCGCTTCTGAGCAGATAGTTGTGTTTTGTGATAGGTAGGGTAATGCCTGTTATGTCCGCTTCCTGAAAAGCATCCTTGCCTATGAGGAAGGTGTTGACCTGGCCTGTTATGGCAACCATTGGTACTGAGTCCATGTAAGCCGTGGCGATCCCTGTTACAAGGTTGGTCGCACCCGGGCCGGAGGTGGCTATGCACACGCCTACCTTTCCCGTGGCCCTGGCGTACCCGTCCGCCATGTGCGCTGCGCCCTGCTCGTGGCGTACAAGGATGTGCCTTATGTCCGCGTTGTAGATTGCATCGTAAAGGGGTAGCAGTACTCCGCCGGGAAGGCCGAAAACTACGTCAACACCCTCTCTCTTCAGGCACTCCAGTACCGCCTGGGCGCCAGTCATTCTGTTAGGCGAGTCGTCCTTAGGCAAGTTTTTTCTCCTCCTCGAGCTGCATCAGCCTATTGATCCCTTCGAGCACGGCTTCCACAGAGGCCATGATAATGTCTGCACCTGCACCTCTTGCAGTTATTTTCCTGTCCGCTAACGCCATTGTAACCCAAACCTCAACCAGCGCACTTGTTCCGCCGGTTATTGCGTCTACGTGGTACTCCTCAAGTCTTACGTCCGCTACGCCGCATAGCGCCCTCTTAACGGCGTTTACAGCCGCGTCCACTGGACCTACACCAGTCCCCGCCTCCAGCTTCTCCAGGCCGTTCAGCAGCAGCTTCACAGAAGCCGTCGGAGTTACAGTGTTGCCTGCCACAACAGTCAGCTCCTGCAGCCTCACTTTCGGTTCCTTCTGGATTGAGAGCACGAACTCGGCTATGGTCTGCAGGTCGGCGTCAGAGACCCGCTTGCCCTTATCTCCCAGCTCCTTTACCCGTCCTACTATCTGGGCTAGCTGGTCATCTGTCACGCCTATACCGAACTCTTTTAGCGCCAGCTCCACCGACGCGCGGCCGGCGTGCTTCCCAAGGACGATGCGCCTTTTTCTGCCCACCTGCTCGGGGTGTAGCGGCTCATAGGTCGAGGAGTCAGCCAGAAGGCCATGGACGTGTATCCCTGCTTCGTGGGTAAAGGCGTTCTCCCCCACCAAGGACTTGTTGGGAGCCACTGGTATCCCGGTCATGCGTGAGACCGTCCTGGACAACTGGTAAAGATCTTCGCATCTAATACCCGTTTTTATCTTGTACAAGGACTCCAGGGTCATGACCACCTCTTCCAAGCTTGCATTGCCCGCTCGTTCCCCGATGCCGTTAACTGTCACGTGCGCCTGAGAGGCCCCCGACCGGAGGGCAGCCACTGTATTCGCAGTAGCCATCCCGAAGTCGTTGTGGCAGTGTATGCTGATTGGTGCTCCCAGGTTTGATAGCTTGCGAAAAATGGTAGAAGTGGCCTCTGGGACAAGTACCCCAACGGTGTCACAGAAGCAGAGCCTGTCAGCTCCCGCCTCAACGCCCGCTAGATAGATGCTGGTCAGGAAGTCCAGGTCAGCGCGGCTAGCATCCTCTCCGCTGAGCTCTACAATTAGGCCGTGATCCTTGGCGTACTCCGTGACCTCGATGGCGTTCTGAAAAACCGTTTTTCTGTCAGACTTGAGCTTGCGCTCGATGTGCAGGTCTGAGACGGGAACGACCAGGTGGACGGAGTCGACGTTGCACTGGAGGGCCAGATCGACATCGGATTTCAGAGTCCGGACAAAGCTACAGATCTCGGCGTTTAAACCAGAATCTGCAACCGCCTTCATAGATTTGCGCTCTCCCTCAGAAGTTATGGCCGAACCGGCCTCGATTACCTGGACCCCCAGAGCGTCGAGGCCTCGTGCAATGGCCAGCTTCTCATCCATGTCCAGGGAAACCCCTGGGGTCTGTTCGCCGTCGCGTAGCGTTGTGTCGAGAAAACGAACTTTACCTGATAAAGCGATCCCACGCATTCATATCCATCACCGTAGGCTTGTTATAAAGCCGGTTCAGGGTTGTAGACCTTAATGATTGATAAAGCTAACGACGCCGTTGGCGGCCGAGTGATCTTTAAGTCGCACGTTTAAGCACTGCTTTTTGGCGACTCATGGTGTGGGAAAGCTTTATCTCATTTTATAGGCCATCAGTTAAGTCCAGTTTCATGGAGCACAAATAATGGGTTCGGAGAAATCTGAGGCGATCGAGCTAGCAGAGATTCTGCTCACAGCGGATATTTACAACAGGTCAGAGGAGCTTACCGAGGATGACCTGCCCCCGGAGATCAGAAAGCATTACTTCGACCAGGCCACAAAGAGCGTAAAGCGGCCAATTTATGTCAACAGCTCGGATGTGCAGAAGATCTATGGGATCGAGAACATCAAGAGTGTTATAAAGAGCATGCCTTTTGTTGACCTCGAGGAGTTCGGATCGCAGCTCAAGCTTACTGTCTTCGAATTGGGGGCCAAATGGTTCGCCAACCAGGACACCCTAGATAGGATGAAATTCAACCCGACCCTGGCTTACTTTTTCGAGAACTATGACTCCATCAAGGTCAGCTACGCGGATGCTAAGAAGCAAAACTGTCCTCTCCGAGCCGACAGAGAATGGATCGAGGCCAAGATCAAGGAATTGTGCACAGATGTGAAGGAAGCAGAGGACCTTTTGAGGCTGGTCCAGATCAAGGCACCCGAGGACGTCAGGGACAGCCTAGATGAACTGGTGCTCAACGATGAACAGAAGGCGGAGATAGAGAAGACTGCCAAGGCCATAGCATACAAGAGCTACCTCAAAGAGATTGCACTCTACGAAATAGGCAAGCTCCTGTTTATCGGAGCACCGGGCACCGGCAAGACCTCGACGGCTCGGGCAATCTCCAAGTGGCTCTGCCTTCCCATCATAGAAGTGAAGCTCTCGATGATAACCAGCCAGTACCTGGGCGAGACCTCCAAGAACATAGACAAGGCCTTTGACCTGGCAAAGAAGCTCAGCCCGTGTATCCTCTTCATCGATGAGTTCGACTTCGTGGCCAGAACCAGGACCTCCGAAGACCACGGAGCTATAAAGCGTGCCGTAAACACCCTGCTCAAGGCCATTGACGAGATCAACCTGGTTGAGCATGGAGTTCTTCTGATAGCCGCCACCAACCACCCGCAGCTTCTAGACTACGCAGCCTGGAGGAGGTTCGACAAGGTCCTCAACTTCCCTCTTCCTGACGCCGAGATGAGAAGGTGCATCCTGGATAAAGTCCTATTCAGGATTGACGCCGATGTGGACACCTATGAGCTGGCCGAGCTTACCGATGGTTACTCCGGATCGGATCTCCGGCTGATCATCCGGGAGGCTGTGTTGGACGCTCTCTTGGAGGACAGAAAGAAGCTCACCCAGGACGATCTCTTGAAATCAATAGAGGACTTTGGCAGGAGGATCTCCGACTACAAACGGAGCATAGCGGCATGAAACTAACCCTCCTGGGAACAGGCGACGCCATAGGCACGCCCAAGATCGGGTGCAAGTGTCCCGCTTGTATGGATGCGCTTGCGGGCGGCCCATCCAGGAGGATGAGGTTTTCCGTACTTGTAGAGTCCGAGGGTAGCAGAGTTCTGATTGACTCGAGTCCTGATCTTCGATGGCAATTGCTGAAGAAGGACATCAGCAAGGTCGATGCAGTGATCTGGACCCATGCCCACTACGATCACTATGCCGGTTTCGGCGATTTCTATAGGGTTCAGAGCCATGTCGATGTCTACGCCCTGAAGAACACCATGGATTACATACTGAACTACCTTTACTTCCTCAAGCCCTTGCGACATGATGCAACGGCTTATGAGCCGTTCGAACTCGCTGGACTGGAGTTCACTCTTTTTAGAGTCAACCATCCTCCCACGGAGACCATGGGAGTGCTGATTAGGGAGGGACACAAAAGGGCGGTCATAACGAGCGACACAAACCTTCAGATTCCTGAAGAGAGCCTGGACCTGATGAAAAACGCAGATCTAATGCTTGCGGACGCCATAATGCCTCCCGGCTACAACATAAACAAGCACATGAACGCAGAAGAGGCGATCGGCCTGGCCAGGAACCTGGGGACCAGGGACGTGAAGTTGACCCACCTAAGCCACCTCTATCCGCCTCACCAGGCTGCCTTGAAAAAGTGGCCGCTGGGCCACGACATGATGGAGATCGCGCTGTGAATAGGCGGCGTATTTTTTGGTTTTCGTATCACTCAGTTTTGGTGTTTCCTTTTCTGCTTCTCTTCGCTCTGCTGCTAACCACAACGTCCTGCTCATCGGCAGCCGATGGGCTTTCGGATTATAGTGGTATGGGATTAACCTTCCAGTATCCATCCGATTGGGCAATTTCTGCCTCGGGCAACCAGGTTTCGGGGAACATCAGCGTTATTGACTCATGCGGCAGCATAGCCATAGCTTGGATGCGAGATCCCGGATTGACGCCTGTCAATATACTGGATCAGGTTGTCAATACATATAACCAAGGTGAAGTGGAAATCCTCTCCAAAGAGCAAGGCAAGATCTTAGTTCAGGGCCGAGAGGTCGAAACTCTGGATCTGTCCTACAAGTTCAAAGACCACAATGCAAAAAAACGCCTTGCAGTCTGGACGTCTGAAGGATCTGACAGGCTGTTCTTTGCCTCAATATCGAGTTGTAGCGTTGATTATTCCAGGAACGGAGAGGTATTCAATCACGTCCTGGGCTCGTTTCAGGATAAGGTGTTCAAGGAAATCTCTTTAGAGGCTAGATCAGTCCAAGACGATGAATGGGCTATCGTCCTGGGAGATCTTCTGGCAAGCAATCACTACATAGACCAGAGCGCCGTTTCATCTATGACATTTTACGCAGAAGCGGCTCATTCGCTGATCCCAGTAAATGATTCCTATAGGCTTTCATCCTCGGAGAAAATCCGGTCTGAGATGTCCTCAGGAGCTATCATCAGGTCGGCTGTTGTCCAGAAGCTTCTGCAAGCCTCAGGTTATAACGTCGCGCTAATTCAAAAAGGCGGCCAGATTTGGGTGGTTGTTGAAGACTCTTCAGGCAGATGGCAATCTGTATCCTTAAACCCAAAAGAACCCTGGAGAATGGTGGGGGCTTTGGTCGTCGGCCAAGATAGATACCGTGGGCTGATGTACAAGAACTCCACGGCACTGTCAGAAGACAACTTGCTGACATTGAACGGTCCTATTGAATCCAGCGAGTTCGTGAAGAAGGATTGCGACCCTCCGAGGTACGAAGAGCTGAAGAGTCCAGCTCAGGAAAATATTACCTGGACGAATGAACTGCAGAGCGTTCTGGATGGATACAGTTATCCAAAGAAATATCAGGAGAATGTCTTCGACTGCTCGAACACGTCTCAGATCTGCTGGGCCCTTCTGAAGGGCAAAGGTTACGACGCCAGGCTCATGTTCAGCTACAGGGATCATCCGCTGGGAAGGCACATGTGGGTCGTAGTTCGCTATCCATACGGGGATCAGATTTACGTGGCCGTAGAGGCTACAAACACCAACGGGAACGGAGATCTTTTTCACCTGGGAAGGGTGGTCTTGAAGGACGATTACTTCAAGGGTATAATGTACAACACGAGCATGCAGTTTTCTTGGCTTCACCCCGAGGAAGGAATGTGGCTGGAGCCAAATAATGGACCGTAGCCCAAACCATGACCCGATCCCAAAGAAAAATTCGATGTTCCCGGTGAGAAACAGATAAGTAAAGCCATCTTTGCTGTACCGAAGGATATATAATATTAAGAACACAAATATATCCAATTGGACCATTCGGGTTTTGGATTGCCCCAACAAATAACGGAGAATCAAGATGCGCGATTTTTCTACCCTCATCGGCGGAATAGCTGGCGACGGCATAAATGAGGCAGGTGTGACCATAAGCCGCCTCTTTAACCAGCTCGGTTATCACATTTACATGTACTATGACTATCCCTCTCTCATCCGAGGTGGGCACAACTTCTCATTGGTTCGGGCGTCAGACCGCAAAATAGGCACCCAAGTAAACACTGTGGACGTTATCATTGCCCTGAACCAGGAGACAGTCGATCTGCACCAAGGAAAGCTGAAGGACAAGTCTTTCGTGATCTACGATCTTGACAAGGTTAAGATCGAGGATCTGGCCCAGAAAGGATGCGGACTTCCTGTGTCCAATATACTGAAGGAGGAGCAAGCCCCCACGATAATGCGCAACACCTGCATAATAGGCGGGTTCTGCAAGGTGGTGGGTATAGAATGGGACGTTCTTGAGAAGGTCCTCAGAAAGCACATTCCAAAACAGCTAGATCTGAACCTGAAGGTGGCCAGAAGGGGATACGACGCCGCTGTAGAGTTCACCAGGATAGAAAGAGTTGATCGGCCCAGCCTCCCTATCCTCACAGGCAACCAGGCTATAGGTTTAGGGCTTATAAATGCCGGCCTTGAGGCCTATGTGGCCTACCCCATGACTCCATCGTCCAGCTTGCTAGATTTTATGGCCAAGTCTGCTGTCGACTTCGGGCTGAAGGTTGTACATCCCGAGAGCGAAATTGCCGTCATGCTCATGGCGCAGGGGTTTGCCTATGAAGGAGTCAAGGCTGCCGTAGGAACCTCAGGAGGCGGTTTCTGTCTTATGACCGAGGGCCTAAGCCTGACAGGGATGGCCGAGATGCCCGTAGTCATAATGCTCGGGCAGAGGACAGGGCCGTCAACTGGGCTACCCACCTACACAGCCCAGGCAGACCTGCACTTCGCTCTAAACGCAGGCCAGGGAGAGTTCCCCAGGTTCATCGTTTCTCCCGGAGACGTCGAGGAGGCCTATTACTGGTCGGGAGTGGCATTGAACGTGGCATGGAAGTACCAGGTCCCTGCATTCATACTCTCAGACAAAACCGTTTCCGAAGGGCTTTACAGCTTTGATACTACTGTTGCCGGGGACGTGAAAGAGGAGGCTCCTGTTCTTTGGGACGGAAAGGGCGATTATAACCGCTATAAGTACACTGAAACGGGTGTCTCGCCTCTTGCCTTTCCGCCTCTGAAAAGCCAGACCGTAAAGGTTGATGGCTATACTCACGATGAGCTGGGAATAACCACCGAGGACCCTAAGACCACAGCAAAGATGAACGACAAGCGGTTGCTAAAAGGATTGGCCCTTGAAAAGGAGATGGATAGTTACGATACCGTGAGGGTCTACGGCAACGGCAAGACAGCTCTGCTGTGCTGGGGCTCCAACAAGGGCGTGTGCAAGGAGGCTGCTGAGAAGCTCGGCCTGAAGGTGATCCAGGTTTTGGTCCTATCTCCGTTCCCAGAGAAACGGCTTCGTGACGCCCTGGAGGGCGTGGAGAAGACAATAACAGTCGAGTGCAACTCGACAGGACAATTGTCCAGGCTGGCCAGATCCTACGGTTTCGAGCCAAAGGAGCAGATACTGAAGTACGATGGCAGGCCCTTCTCGCTGGACGAACTGGAAGCCGAAATCAGAAAGGTGATAGCATGAATCCAAAGGATCTGGGTACCTACGCCAAGAACACCTGGTGTCCGGGGTGCGGTAACTTCTCTATTCTGAACACCATGAAGACGGTTCTGTCCTCTTTGGACGACGAAGGATTCCCCATAGACAACGTTGTACTGGTCTCTGGCATAGGTTGTCACGGAAAGATTGTGGACTACCTTAAGGTGAATAGCTTCTACTCCATTCACGGCAGGACTCTCCCCGTGGCAACAGCGATAAAGCTTGCCAACCCCGATCTGAAGGTGATCTGCTGCTCAGGGGATGGTGATTCCCTGGCAGAAGGGCTGGATCATCTCATGTTCGCTGCCAAGAGGAACATCGACATAACCCTCATCCTCCACGACAACCGCGTGTACGGCCTCACGACAGGTCAATATACGCCGACATCGCCAAAGGGGTTCAAGGGCAAATCTACACCTCTAGGGACGCAGGAGCTTCCCATGAACCCTGCCGAGCTGATGCTGGTTGGCGGTGCTTCCTACATCGCCAGAGGTTACACCCACGGCATAGATCTTCTCCGGAGATTGTTCAAGGAGGCCATAACACACAAGGGATTCTCCTTTGTGGACGTCCTGCAGGTATGTGTCACCTACTTTAACATGTACGAGTCTTACAACAAACGCGTCTACGAGGTAAAGGACAATGACACTAGCAGTTTCGACGAGGCCATGAAGATCATAAGATCCTGGAACTATGACGGTGCAGAGGCTCCCATCCCTCTGGGGAAGTTCTACCAGGTGGACGCGCCCAGGTTCGACCAGGCCTTCCCTGGATACGAGCCTCACAAGGTGGATAGGGATGCGCAGATAAAAAAAGTGCTGGAAAATTTCATTTAGTTTAGAAGTCAACGACCTGATGGTGAGACGATGGATAAGTACGTATGCAAAGTCTGTGGTTATATCTACGACCCGGTGAAGGGCGATTCCACCCAGAACATAGCTCCTGGAACAGCCTTCGAGGACCTTCCCGATGACTGGCTCTGTCCGGAGTGCGGCGTGGGAAAGGACATGTTTGAGAAACAGGCGGCGTAGTTGAATTGTTTATTTAGATGACGGTGATCCTGATGCTCAGCGAAAAGATGACTGAAGCCCTAAATGGGCAGGCGAACAGAGAGTTGTACTCTTCTTATCTTTATCTATCCATGTCGGCCTACTTCGCGTCCTTGGGATTGAGGGGTTTTGCCAACTGGATGAGGGTCCAGGCCGGGGAGGAGTTGGTGCACGGTATGAGGATGTACGACTACGTGATCGGTGCAGGTGGAAGAGGCAGGATGCTGGCCATAGAGGCTCCGCAGTTTGTCTGGGCATCGCCTGTTGAGGCCTTCCAGCACGTGTTCAACCACGAGAGGGTGGTCACAGGGCTGATAAAAGCACTGGTAGGCGTTGCCATCTCCGAGAAGGACGAGGCCACAGAGAATTTCCTGCAGTGGTATTTGGACGAGCAGGTCGAGGAAGAGGAATCCTCAGACATGGTCCTCAAAAAGGCAAAGGCCGCGGGCAGCGATCCGCGTTCACTGGCGACGGCTGACAAGGAGCTTGGTCAACGACGCTTCAAGTTCCCCAGCGGTTTCGATATGTTCCCGTATGGCCGACAGCCGGAAGGTACGACTATAGGATCGCTGAAGGGGTGAGAAAAGCTTTTTGCACATTCGATCGCTGCGGGAAAAGTGAGAAGGTCCTCGGACCTTCTCACAGCAATATACAAAAATTAATCTATAAAATAAAGTTATCATTAATTCCAAACCATAATCTATTTTGCCATCCTCAATACATCTCAACCAACCCTGCAATCTCATTCACGGTGATTTGATTGAAACCATTAAGCGTAGTGGATCCTGAAGTGGCAGCCGCGATACAGGCCGAGCTTGAGCGGCAGCGCAACACTCTCATCTTGATCGCATCCGAGAACTTCGCAAGTCGGGCGGTCATGGAAGCACAAGGCTGCGTCATGACCAATAAGTATGCAGAGGGCTATCCTGGTCGTAGGTACTACCGTGGAACCGCCTTTGTTGACGTGGCGGAATTGCTGGCCAAAGAAAGGTGCACGAAACTCTTCGGCGCTGAACACGTAAATGTTCAGCCGCACAGCGGCACTCAGGCCAACATGGCCGCTTACTTCGCAGTTCTCAAACCGGGCGACACCCTAATGGGCATGAACCTCGCCCACGGGGGCCATCTTTCTCATGGCAGTCCCGTAAACTTCTCGGGTAAGATGTACAAGATCGTGCCCTACAACGTTTCCAGGGATACCGAAATGCTCGATTATAGCGAGATGCTGGATATAGCAAAGAAGAACAAGCCTCAGTTGATTGTAGTCGGGGCATCCAGTTACCCCCGGATCATTAACTTCAAGATAGTACGGGAGATCGCGGACGAGGTTGGGGCCATGGTGATGGCTGATATCGCCCACATCGCCGGCCTGGTAGCTGCTGGAGCACATCCATCTCCGGTTCCTTATTCGGATATCATCACCACTACAACTCATAAGACCCTGCGAGGTCCCAGAGGCGCTTTGATTATGTGTAGGCAGGAGCTCGCTTCGGCCATTGATAGATCTGTCTTCCCTGGAACCCAGGGCGGACCGTTCATGCAGGCAATAGCTGCGAAAGCCGTTGCCTTCAAGGAGGCCTTGACTCCGGAGTTCAAGGACTACCAGTTCCAGATAGTAAAGAATGCTGGTGCGCTCGCTGACCGACTCAAGGAGAACGACTTCGACCTCGTGTCCGGCGGCACTGACAACCACCTCATGCTCGTCAAGCTCCTGAAGGAAGGCATCACCGGCAAGGAAGCGGACGAGACTCTCGAGAGAGCGAATATAACGCTCAATAAGAACATGATCCCCTTCGACCCGGCTACGCCTTTCGTGACCAGCGGAATTCGTATCGGCACACCGTGCGTGACCACCAGAGGCATGAAGGAGAAGGAGATGGTGCAGATTGCGGATCTGATAACTGCCGTCCTCAGAGACATCAAGAATGACACCACCGTTAAGTTCGTGGGGTCCGAGGTACGGGATCTGTGTGATCAGTTCCCGCTATACCCTGATCTGACATGATAATCGACGGAAAGGCCATGGCCTCTGAGATCGAGGCAGAAGTGAGGTCCAAAGTCCAAAAGCTGGCGGCAAAGGGAAAAGTTCCCGGGCTGGCCGCTGTCATTGTTGGAGCCAATCCTGCCTCGCAGATGTACGTGCGGCTGAAGCACTCTGCCTGCGCTCGCGTCGGAATCCGGTCGGAGAACGTTGCGCTTCCCGGGGACATCCAAGAGGAGCAGCTCCTCGCAAAGATCGAGGAACTAAACCAACGAGCGGACATACACGGCATTATGCTAGAGCTTCCGCTTCCTAAGCATTTGGACCCCCGAAAAGCCATGATGACCATAGCTCCAGAAAAGGACGTTGACGGTTTCCACCCGGAGAACATGGGAGCGCTGCTGCTGGGCGTCGAGAAGCTGGTTCCCTGCACGCCCAAAGGCATCATCTACGCCCTGGAGCGCTTGGGTGTGAAGCTGGAAGGGGCAGAGGCGGTAATAGTTGGCCACAGCAACGTTGTGGGCAAACCCCTGGCTGCCATGATGCTCAACAGGAATGCCACTGTTCAGGTGTGCCACGTCTATACCAAGAACCTGGCCGAGCACACCAGGAGAGGAGCTATCCTTGTGGTAGCTGCTGGTGTTCCCGGCCTGATCAAGGCTGACATGGTCAAGCCCGGAGCTTACGTCTTCGACGTAGGCATCAACCGGGTCGGGGACAGGACAGTTGGCGATGTGGACTTCGATGCTGTCAAGGACGTTGCCTCTGCCATAACGCCTGTTCCCGGAGGTGTGGGGCCGCTGACAGTATCCATGCTGCTCAGCCAGGTGGTCCAGGCAACAGAAGTACAGACAGGCCAATCGTGATTATTCACATTTGATTATCAATTGAAACGCATAGTTGATTCGCCGTTGACAAGTCGCTTATTATGTCGCTGATAATAGCCGTGGCCGGTAGCAAGGAAGCGATAATTGGGGGAGACAAAAGGAGCATAACCTTCCTTGGAAGCTGCCCTGAGCTTGAACAAGAGCTCTACTCAGGGAAGCTGAAGACCGATGAGGAGATGCTGAATAGAGCCAGAGAGCTAGGGGCGTCGCTTCAGGTATCGGACGGAAGGGAGAAGGTGTGGCGGCGTGGGGATGTCCTTGTAGGGGAGGTGACTGAGATTTCCCCGGCCTTGGAAAGGAGGCGAAGGATCTACCTTGTTCCCGGGGCTTACATCATGGCCGATGTCACTGGAAAGGAGGCCAAGGTAATAGGCAAGGGCAAGGTTGCCTGTATGGTCTTTGGAAACAGGTTTACTCAGGATCAGGCCAACCAGGGAATAAAGAACGTCAAAGGCAAAATCGATGCTGGAGTGGTGAAAGCCATTCTGGCCGACGTCAGCCGTACGACTCCATCAATCAGCCCCGAGCTCTGTGTTCTTTCCACGAGCGTACAGCAACCTAACCCAGAGGCCGCGGTTCTCGATGCTCTCCAAGAGGACTGTCGGAAGTGCGGATGGAGGCTATGCGGTCAGCAGTGATCCTGGTCGGTGGCGCTGGCAGTCGCCTGGGAAAAGAAAAATCGCTTATCAAGTTCGATGGTCGTCCTTTGATTCAGTGGTCGGTTGAGAAGCTGGCTCCCTTTGTCGAAGACGTGGTGGTGGTTGCCAGGGGCCCAGAACAAGCTGGCCTGCTCGAAGATCTAATTCCCGATGCGGTCATCGCCTGTGACGGCATTTCAGGTTACGGTCCTGTAGCAGGACTTGCTGCCGGCATGGGACAGGCCAGAAACGAGTATGTCCTGGCCATTGGATGTGATCTGCCTTTTCTGAACGCCGATGTGATCAACCTCCTCTTCGAGCTGGCCCAAGGTTGGGAAGCCGCGGTTCCCCGAAGAGAAAATGGAATGATGGAGCCGCTTCACTCTGTGTACAAAAGGGATGCACTACTCTCCGCTTGCCAGAGGGCGATAGAACATGGCGAGAGGAGGATCAGGGTGCCTCTTTCGATGCTCAGAGTAAAATGCGTGGCTGTGGAGCTGCTCAAGAATCTGGACTCTGAACTCTTGACGTTTTTCAACCTGAACACCAGGGAGGACCTGGATTTAGCCAGGTGTCTGTGGTCCAAGAGATGAGCAGCAATGTTCGGCTTGTGCGGACTCAAAGGTAATGCTTCAATAGAATGTACACCGCATAGACGATAACGGCAAAGACCGCCAGTCGCCACAGGAGCCAAATGGAGTTCCACAGGACAAGAGCGATCAGGACGGCCAGAAGGATCAGCAACAGGTTCTTCTCGCGGCTTTGACCCGATGTGGGCAAGTCGAAGATTCTACGGTTCATCGAACACATAAATCAACGTGGCAGGTAATAACTGTTTTCGTCCCCGATCCTTAAATTGCCGTTCATTCGGTTCCAGCCAACATGTTCGAGGCCAGCATTTAGGCCAATATGCCAGCGCATAAGTCGAAGATCAGGTTAACCAGGTTGACTAGACCAGATAGCTTAGCAACCAAATAACTACCCAGATAACTCGAAAACATGGCCTTTGTTTCTGGAACCTGGAACCAAAAGCGTTATACCTCCGGATTCCTCCTCAACAGTGGTGATTATTCTTTGGACAGGCTAGAGCTGGCGGTAAGGAACACAGAAGAGATAGTTACGTTAGACGAGCTCAAGGGGCTGCTGGAGCAGAAGCAGCGACCAAGGGCATATGTGGGCTACGAGACCAGCGGCAAGGTCCACCTGGGGCACATGCTGACGGGCAACAAGCTGCTTGACCTGCAGAAGGTTGGCTTCGACGTAGTAGTCCTGCTAGCGGACTTGCACGCCTTCCTCAACGAGAAGGGCAGCCTGGAAGAGGTCAGAAAGATCGCAGACTACAACCGCGACTGCTTCATGGCTCTGGGCCTCGATCCAGAGAGGACGGAGTTCGTCTACGGAACCAGCTACCAGCTCAAGCCGGAGTATATGCTCAAGATCTTGCAGATGGCCAGGAACACCACGCTCAACCGCGCCCGCAGGAGCATGGACGAGGTCTCCCGCAATTCGGAAAACCCCATGGTCTCCCAGATGATCTACCCGCTTATGCAGGCTATCGACATCGCCGACCTGCGCATCGACTTAGCCGTAGGCGGAATAGACCAGCGCAAGATCCACATGCTGGCCCGCGAGGAATTGCCGCGCCTGGGATTGCCAGCGCCTGTATGCATGCACACGCCCCTGATTCCCGGCTTGAACGGCGAGAAGATGTCCTCCTCCAAAGGGAACAACATCGCCGTGGACGAGCCGGCCGAGGAGATCGAGAAGAAGATCAAGAGCGCCTTTTGCCCGGCGAAGGTCGTGGAGAACAATCCTGTTCTGGCGATATGCAAGTACCACATCTTCCCCAGGAGAGAGGACGGAATGACCATCAGGAGGCCGGAGAAGTTCGGCGGGGATGTGAGCTACGCTAGCTATGAAGCGCTTGAAGCTGACTTCGTCTGCGGGGCCATGCACCCGATGGACCTTAAGAAGGCTTGCGCTGAGTACATGAACGAGATACTGGCACCGGTGAGGGAGAAAATGGGGTAAATTTTTTATCTTTAATTCGATGTATTCTATCTCTATTTATGGATATAATATTACTTAATTTACATAGACGTAACAACAATAAAATGAGGGGTTGATCACTTGAGGGATGGATTTCTTTTAAGATTTATCGAAAATGAGTATTATTTACAAAACACGCCACTAGATATAAATGAGTTTGTAAATTATTGTAAAAAAAGAGGTATAGATACCAACGAAAAGGAGTTAGAATTTTTTGAGAGGGAAAGATTATTTTACCCAATAATACGCATCAATAGGCTAATTAGAGAAGACGAAATAATTATTTTTACAAAAGATGACGAAAAATTGTACTCTAGGCCTCTAAAAGATGGACTAAATATCGGTGAGAAAGAAATAAGAACAGATAAGCAATATTATTATTCGGATTATAATTTTAGTAGCATTTACAAAGAGATGTTCTTAGGTTGGATTAATGAAGGCACCATGTTTGATCCTTCAATGAAACCGTTTCAAGCTTGGTCATCATTTATTGGTGAAGAACTAATGTTTAATGATAATAAGAAAATTGTAAGTTTGTATTCTCCTTATCAAATATACTGGCTTTATATCTTAAAGAAAAGTTATTGTTTAAAGATCAATTTGGCAGGAGATTTCTGCCCTAAATTGGAAAAATTGGGAAGAGATGATTTCTTCAAATATTACTTTAACACAGATTGTAAAAAAAAGGAATTAAAAGAGGACTATAACAATTTTGAGTTGATATTAGAGTTCTTGATTTCTATACAAAATGTTTATACACCTTACGGTAGATCAGGTGCCAAAGAAATCCAAATTACCAATACTTTTCCTAGATCGACTGAGTGGGAAGAAAAAAGGAAGACATTTAGCCCGAATGACTCATTAAGAACGTTGGACTTTGATATTAAATCAGTTGTGTATTGGTACCAGCTCTTCTCTAGAAAAGCAATAGAAGATTTACTCGGTGGCAAAAGAAATAACTTGGCGCAGTTGTGGAAAAATATCCAATGGTCAATTAAAGACGATCTTGAAGGGAATTTTAGGCTAGGAGTAGAATTCTTACAATGGGCGCTAATGCTCAAGGTGTTTATAGAACCTAAACTCCGCCATCTTTATTAACCAAAGGCGCACTAAGAATAGTTAATTCCCCAAATCAGCCCCAATT
>JBGQAL010000020.1:0-24552 GCA_041494285.1 Methanotrichaceae archaeon | reverse complement strand
ATCATTGGAAGGTCTAATCTCCGTCAATGGAGGGAAACACAGGAGTGTGGCGTATGACGGCCTCCTTGAATCGACCAACTGCAAAATGAATGCCATGGACATCTCTGTCACAGGGATAACTGTAATAGCCATAAACATGGCCGAAGGGGGCAGCGCGGTCGCAACTTCTGATATTGTCCTACACCCAGTTCAGAGCCTGGGAGGGGCTGCGGTTGTCAATCCTGAGGTTGATGAGAAGCTAAAGTGAACCGATATCGAATCGGCTCGTCGGAGATATTCTCTTTTGGTTGAAGAATACGCGATACTAGCTGAGACAATAAATTCTTCAATAAATCCCCAAAAGAAATTGAATGTTTTACTGTTCCTGGAATATAAGACGTCATTGTTGGCTCCCGCGTAGACGGCGCTTCAAATCTCTATTTTCGCCATGAATTCATGCCTGTTCGGCATTAGTTCGCACCATTCAAAAATTTGTAGTATCTTTGTGCTGACTGGCAATGGCACTGGCCGTTTGGGCCTCGGCCATGAACAGAGTGCGGCCGAGTGCGGCAGGATTGTGGATATCCTCGGCAACCGCATATTGGGGGTGGCGAAAACACATTCAAATCGATGGCCTCAGCGGATACCAACTTCGATTCGGTATAAGTAGGAACAACAATGGCTGTTTGCTGTTGGCATTGGCTCAGGCATTTTTCCCGTTTACCAATGATGTTGGTGCTGCTACTAGGAACAATTTGGAGATCAACAACCAGAATTCAGGCGATCGTGCCTGCTGTCAGGCTCTTGATTCGTCAAGTCCCTGCAAGATGCTGCATAAAGCACAACGTTGAGCAGACCGAGGTAGGCAATAGGAATGCTATGGTTATTGGCGTTGGAGCGGGCATTGGTCCCTTCGCCGCGAATAGTGGAGCTATTTGCCGAGAACAACATCAGGATAGTGACGAACCAGGAGTAAATCTTAAATCCTAACAGGCATAAAAAGATGAATATGAAGTGTATGCCTAGACACACCAGAACGTACCTGGTGTGTTTCGTTTTTGTTTGTCTTTGCTTGATTCTGGAACCATCAGTGGCTGAGCAAAGTTCAAGCACACATGACTCTATGATGAATATCGAAGATTTTCACCAGAACTTCATCCATCACGATCACCAATCGGAACCATCTTTAGTCAAGCCTCAACTTTCCGGCAAAGAGATCTTTTTCCCGGTTGCTTCAGACAATTTAGGGAATTTTCCTCCGGATTTGATGCCCCATTCGCAGCCTTCGAAGGAGACTGTGATCATGAACGGCTCCCAATCGGCGCAACAAATACAAAACATGTACGCATTAAACGCTAATATGCAGAGGGATATTGTCTTCGACGATGCCCAGAGCGGAGACCCCGTGAAAAAGGGCCTGAAGAACTCCATGGATATCACAATCAGCGGAAACGGACAAAGGCCATCTAAAGAAAACAATTGGCTGGACAGCGGAACTGACGACGGAGGCATTGAAAACATGGTGGATAATGCCATGGTATCAAAACAGCATGGCGACCCTGTTTATTACCAGAGTCATACCGGCTCTCTTGAGCAGCATCGACTTGGAAACTACATGAACATAGATGTCAGCGGAGTAGATGTTAGAGCCACGAACACCGTAGAAGGGGGAAGTGCAGTGGCCACCTCGAATATAATCATAAAGCCGGTGCAGATCATCAACTGCCCTTCTGAGGTAGAAGAAAAGCTCAAATGAGTCCGAAGACATCGGTCAATGTTGATGCAGTCTTTTACATCTTCGCGACGGTTCCCTATCCAAGTCTGAATCCATCGCCAGACTAGCATGATGACTAGAGAAATCAGCATCATCAGAAGTGCAGTCTTTGGGTCCGAGCCTACCAAGACGGGTATGGGACCTATCATCACCACAGCTCCTCCCCGAATATTCTTGCCTTTGGCCTCTATTTCTACGTCTTCTAGGCGATCACTGGTCCCTCTCTTTTCACTCGCCAGGGGCAGGATAAACATCAAAAGTCCAATGAAAATCAGAACAATTCCCACTACAATGAGCGTCAGCTCTTATGCCTCCTGAAGAGAAGGAATACGAACACCATCAGCCCAGCCGCCACGATCATGGCCAAAACGGCCATCTTGGGGCTCGATCCGAAGACAATGGGTATCGGCCCGATCAGGATCACCCCGCCGTAGCCGGAGTTACCCTGACCGGAGTTCTGTAAAAGGGATGTCATAACCAGCAAGAATCCCATTGCGATAAGCAGCAGACCTATCTCCTGTCTCATCATTTTCGGTTCTTACATGCACAAACTATAAGGGCATTTTGAGATATCTCCCCCTCGATATGACCATTCAGAGACCTAGGGGCACGAGGGATTTTCTTCCGGAGGATACCTGGAGGAGGGGGCAGGTCAGGAAGGCTATGCAGGATGTTATCGAGCGCTGGGGGTACCAGGAGATAGCCACGCCCACTTTCGAGCACTTGGAGTTATTCACCATCAAGTCAGGCGAATCAGTGACCGAGGAGATTTACAGCTTCCAGGATAAGGGCGGAAGGGACATTGCTCTACGGCCAGAGCTGACGGCGCCAGTTATGCGCATGTACGTTAGCGAGCTGCAGAACGCCCCCAAACCCCAACGGCTCTACTATTACGGTAGCTGTTTTAGGTATGAACGCCCTCAGCGAGGGCGGTTCAGGGAGTTCTGGCAACTTGGGGCAGAGCTGATCGGGGGAACCAAGACCGACTCCGAAGCAGAGGTCATAGCCCTGGCCGATCAGATGCTGAAGTCCGTTGGCATCTTCGGAGACATCCACATCGGTTACCTTGGTCTTATCAGGTCCATGCTTTCCAAGGTGCCCAAGGAGCACCGAGCAGCGATCATGAGGATGATCGACAAGAAAGAACGTGAGAATCTTCAGGTTTACCTTGGGGATATCGGCGCAGATCACCTCGGTCTCCTTGAACTGATAGACCTCAAAGGCAGGTTTGCTCTGGACAGGGCGATAGAGCTTTCGCGAGACCTGGAGAATTCAACTGACGTCTCTAGGTCACCTGACGATCATGGCTCTACTACAGTCCAATCACCATCGGCTGCTAATCAATCCGGCAGATCTTCCGCACGGACTGGGCGGGAGGTAGCTGCAGAGCTTGGGCTGGAGAAGTTCCATGAGATGGTAGATCTGCTGGACGCCTATGGCGTGGATGCCACCATCGACTTCGAGATTGTGCGAGGTCTGGAGTACTACTCAGGCACAGTCTTCGAGATATATGCTTCCGGCCTGGGCTCCCAAAAGCAGATCTGTGGAGGAGGAACCTATGAGCTGTGCAGCCTCTTTGGAGGAGCTGAGACAAGCTCTACTGGTTTTGGCCTAGGCTTTGATAGGATCATGGAGATAGTCCAGATTGAATCCAAGAGAAAGGCACCAGTGGTGCTGGCTTACACACCGGACGTAAAGCATGAAGCTGTAAAGGTAGCCAAAGAGCTGCGCAATGCTGTTCCGCTGGTCTTGGACGTCATGGGCAGAGGGCTTGGTGCTCAGCTCAAGGCTGCGGCAAGTTACGGGGCTACGCACGTCGTAATCGTGGGAAGGAATGAGCTCGATTCAGGAAAGCTGACGTTGAGGGACATGAAGAGCGGAGGGCAGGAGAGCCTGACGTTGGGGGAGATTGCAGAGAGGCTTGCCGGGAAGTACTCATGCACGTAAGTGCCTATGAAAATCTCGTTTAATAAGAAAAAGATAAAAAAAGTGAAAAAGCGTCGCAGCTCTTTCATTAGATCTGGCTAAGGTGCGTTCAGGTAGTTGTAAGCGTAGTAGTACCAGTTATCCCCCTGAATTCCGTTGTACAAGCCATAGAGGTCCATAGTGTTTCCGTTCGGGAATTTGCACACGTCAACGTCTCCGTAGGGAGTGTGCACGCTAGACACAACGCCTCCGCTACTCGTGCATGCATCGATTGACCCGCCAGGAGTCATTCGAGGATACGAATAGCCATTGGAGTAAGGATAGTCGTAGAAGTATGGATAGTAGTTGCCGTATGGATTGTAGAAGCCGTTGGTACCGACGCTGGCACCGCACTTTCCTGTGGCGAAGGCATTGGCATCGCACCAGCTGTAGTCAGAGAACTGGCATATTGGCTGGCCACCATTTACTCCAGGGGTTGTTCTGTAGAGGTAACCCATGCTCACGCAATAGGTTCTGTCTGAGCCCGAAGAGGACGAGACTGGAGCTGCAGATCCGGAAGCGGCAGAGCTTTGAGGATAAGACACAGAAGCAGACGAGCTAGGAGCATAAGATCCCGAAGAGTACGAGCCCTGCCCGGCAACTGTAGCTACACCTGCAGTGAGAACGACTGCCATGAAAAGTCCTACGACCAAGAGTCCCGATTTTCCAGAATTAAGTTTACCTTTCATCTTCTATCCCTTCCGTTTAAGGCCTCACAGATCCGAAGACTGCCCATCTCCAGTCCATGCCCATGCGACGGTTGGACGAGTTTTGGGCTTCTTTGGGAAGCTCTATCTTTAGAGGAGATCCGAAGTTGCCGTAGACCGTGGATTCGTTGATGTTGCTTTCAATCCTGAAGTCCGGAGACGAGATGTTCAGGATCTTTGGAGTGATGATCAGGCTCGAGTTGATGTCCAACCTCTCCAGGAGAGATTTGTCCTTGGACACCCAGGCGGTCAGGACTATGTTGCTGTTGTTCATCAGGCTGGTGCTGTTGATGTCCAGGGTTCGATTCTTGAGCTTCGCAGGCAACTGGAAGGGTGCCGGGAAGTAGGCCGCTAGTAACTGAAGCCCGACAATTCCATTGTATATCGACCCAATCGGCGAGCCGACGAGCTTGTAAGAATCCTGTCCCCGGAACTTCTCCGAGCCCACGATCTTCATGTTTGAGAACATCATGAGATTGACTTGGCCAGGGATTTCGTTGTAGTCTTGCATGATCCGGGCGGTATCATTGATTGTGAACTTAGTCCAGTTCTGTCCCTCTTTCCAGTACTCCGAACCGTTCACGAAAAAGCCGTCCCAATTCAGGACCTGGCGGCTCTCCTCATCAGTTAGCTTTGAGCTCCACGATCCTGCCTTTTTTACAAGGTCTACTTTGCCATCTATAGCTTTATAGGCATCGAATTCAGTCTTAAGGGATGCATTGGAGTAACGTATATCGCTCTCCGCAGACCTAATATACGTGTAAGTGGTGAGATTCCCTGCTGATTTCTCCATCATCTGCTTGAGCTGACCGACGCTGGCTTCTTGGGCCGAGACGACGCTGGCCGCAGCCAGAATCGCGAGCAGCATGACGAGCAATTGATTGAATTTCATGACAAAACCTCCAGAATTATATTGGACTTCAATGCTCATAAATTTTTGCATGCCGCTTCGTGAATTTTCGTGTATTAAGAAACGATTGATCTAAAAACCCAAGCAACGAATTGGTGAAGAAAACCAATTGAATCTAGCACTACATGATACCCTCATCAACACAGTGCCAGCCTCTTCGAGGGTAGTAATATCCCAAAGACGGAGGTCCTGAGGTGGTCGGAAAGTGCGAGGTTCCCACGGAGCATAGTACAATCTCTGGCTAGATGAGACCGCTCTAGTTCCAGCAGAGTCTTTCGGCCCAAGGAATACTATTTATCATGATACAACAGAACGGCTAAGTACTTAATGAGCGATATTAACCCCAGCATCGCTGTCTACAGTGGCCTCAAGAGTTCCGGCATCGACTTCGTTGCATCTGTACCCTGCGTCAACCTGCAGCAGCTCCTAAAACTGATCAACGCTGACCCGGAGATCGCCCACCTTCCTGTCACCCGCGAGGAGGAGGGAGTCGGTCTATGTGCTGGTGCGTGGATGGGAGGCAAAAGACCAGTGTTGCTCATGCAAAACTCCGGCCTGGGCAACAGCATTAACGTCCTGGCCTCGCTGGATTTTCTTTACGGTATACCGCTCCTGATGATAATAAGCCACCGTGGCTGTGCGGGAGAGCCTATTGTAGGCCAGATGCCCATGGGCAGGCTCACGCCAAAGCTGCTGGACACTATGGAAATACCTCGTTTCTCTCCTAGTCCGGCGGAGGCTGAAGCTTTCGTTGCCAGTGCATGGAGGGTGGCCGTCACTAAGAAAAAACCGGTAGCTTTGCTCCTGGATTTGCATTTTTGGAAGGGTGCATGAAAAGGATGGAGGCTATTTCAGAGGCGGCTGCAGCAGCCGAAAACGCTCTTATAGTCTGCAACATAGGATTCCCGAGCAGGGAGCTTTACGCCGCAGCCGATAGGCCCGAGAACTTCTATATGCTGGGCTCTATGGGCTTAGCCTCATCTATCGGTCTAGGCCTGGCGCTGTCAAGGCCGGAAAGAAAGGTCATCGTCCTGGATGGCGATGGGTCTGTTCTGATGAACCTTGGGACACTGGCGACAATCGCCAACCACGCGCCTGACAACTACTTGCTGATTATCTTGGACAACTGCTGCTACGGCTCCACCGGCTCCCAGCCGACATGCACATCGCAGAGGACAGACTTGGCCTTGGTGGCCAGGGCTGCAGGGGTGCAGCAGGTACGCACCGTCACCACGCCAGAGGGCCTATTCGATGCTCTTTCCGGTCACGGCGTGGTAGTGGCTAGGGTGGAGCCAGGGAACGCAGATGTCCCCCTCATCGATATCACGCCAGAGCATATAATAGAGAGGTTCATGGGATCTCTCCTACCGGCTGGTCCTTTCAAAATCTAGGTGCAGGCTCAAATCTTTTCGCACTAATTGGCCTCTCTATCGATTATTCATGTTTTATAGGACGGTTGTAGAATATGTTTTAATTTTTAGCCTTTTTAGGAATATATTCTCATCTGGCTGGAAAGTGCTTTATATGGAACTACCGCACGACGTAAGCCAAAGTCGTCAAAAGGTGATAGTGCTTGAGAAAATTGATCCTTGTAGCGGTTCTAGCAGCCGTTGTGGTGATCTCCCTCGGATGCATCTCAGCTCCGGAGAAGAAACAGGAGAATGAATCCACTCTAGCGGCTCCGACGAAGGTGCCTGGGAATATCACTACCCTGCGGATAGGGTACCAGCCCAGCACCCACCAGATCGCTGAGATGGTAGCATCTGCAAAGGGCTGGTGGGCAGAAGACCTGAAACCCTTTGGAGTAGTAACAATACAGGAAAAGGAATTTCAGTCAGGCCCTCCCGAGATGCAGGGAATGTTGGCAGGAGCTTTGGACATCGCTTATGTAGGAACCGCTCCGCCCATAACAGCCATAGCTCAGGGCTTGGACGCAAAGATAGTTGCAGCCGTTAATATAAATGGTTCAGACCTGGTCTTGAGACCTGATGTTGCTTATAACGGACCAAAGTCCCTTGAAGGGCTGAGCATAGGCACCTTCCCGCCCGGGTCTATTCAGGACATAGTCATGAAGAAGTGGCTAAAGGACAACGGCGTTAACATCTCCAAGATCCAGATACACGGCATGGGGCCTGGCGATGCTGTTACCGCAATAGAAGCCGGCAAGGTCAACGGTGTCTTCCTGCCTCATCCATCCCCGTCGCAGATTGAGCTCGATGGAAAGGGCAGATCAGTGGTCCAATCGGGTCAGATGTGGCCTGATCATGCCTGTTGCAGCCTTCTGATAAGCGGAAAGCTGATTAGAGAGCACCCTGATCTTGTCAACCAGATAATCAAGACTCACATAAAGGCCACAAACTACGTCAACTCCAACCCAGAGGATGCAGCGAAGATCTTCGCAAACAGGACAAAACAAAGACTCAACGTTGTCGAAGCCTCCATGAAGAACTGGGACGGAAAGTGGGTCAGCGACCCGGCGATTCAGGTCTCATCGACTCTGCAATACGCCAAGGTCGATAAGGACTTAGGCTATATCAACAAGACCTTGACCAAAGAGGACCTGTTCGATACAAGCTTCTACGAGAAGGCCAAAGCTTAGAGGAATCGGGATGTCCAAATCTGTCGGAGCTCTGTTAAGCTGGCGAGGCATCGAGGTACTGTCGATCCTGGTCTTGATAGGGCTCTGGCAGCTCGCTGCAGTGGCGCTTAACGACACCCTGGTTCTACCGAGCTTCATCCAGGTTGTTTACGCCCTCACAAAAAGCTGGCAGGCGATCTTGATGGAGGATCTGCCAGTCAGCTTGGTTCATTTTGGCTTGGGAATGCTGGCCGGACTTTTGATAGCCCTGCCTATTGGCATGCTGATGGGATGGTTCAGGGCGGCTGACAGGATCATGGATCCCATAGTTGAGATAGTTAGACCCATACCACCATTGGCTTGGATTCCCTTTGCTATAATCTGGTTCGGCCTGACAGACCAGGCAGCAGGTTTCATCATATTCGTGGGGGCGGTGTTTCCAATACTGATAAACACCTACGTGGGATTCAGAAGCCTCCCCCTTGTCTACGTCGAGTCGGCCAAAGTCCTTGGCGCCACAAAAGACCGGGATCTCATAAGGTATATCGCTTTTCCCTTCGCTCTGCCGTCGATAGCTGGCGGGATAAGAATAGCAATGGGCATAGCCTGGATGTGCCTTGTCGCTGCTGAGCAGTTCGGCGTAAGCACCAGCGGCCTTGGGTACAAGATCTGGTCTTACTACTATCTGCACGAGATGGACTACGTCCTGCTTTACATGATAGTTCTGGGACTGCTAGGCCTCCTCATAGATCGGAGCTTCAGGTATGTTATCGAAGAGAGGATGCTGAAGTGGCGAGTTGGTCTGACTCAGTAATCGTAATCAGCCTAGCTTCCATCTATTTTTTAAATCTGTCTTATGAATTACCAAACGCTCTTGCTTCAATCTGTTTCCGCTTGGCCAATAACCTGTTATGGCAGATCGATGGTTCCTGCAACCCTGAGCTTGCCTCCTTCAGGATAGGTGAGAACCGCCCGGGCACCGGACTTATGAACTAGCATCTTGTCCAGGGCCAGGGTCAGGTTGGGCTTGTGCCAGTCGGCTTCGGCCTTTACAGCCACTACTCTGGCAGGTACAAACTGCATCCAGTGGCCTATGTGCAGTACCATCCCCTCCTTGATAGGAGTTGGCCAGTACTTTACCAGCTCGGCCTTTGCCTCCGGAGAGGATGAGGTCTTGATCGATTTATCGTTGGTGAGAATGGTTCCCCTGTCCAGCTCGTCTACCTCAATGCCTTTGAGGGCCATGCCAGTCCTGTCCCCCACGCCTGCACAGTCGAAATCTTCGTCGTGCTTCTGGACGGACCTGACCTGGGCGGTCTTTTTGGTCGGCAGCACCAATAGCTCGTCATGCTTGTGAATCGCCCCTTCGACCACGCATCCAAGGACTACTGTCCCGATGCCTCGCACGTTGAAGAAGTGGTCCACTGGCATGGTTCCTACGGTTGAGTCGCAGGTGGTCTCCATCTTTTCGACATCCTGTATAAGGCGTTCTCTAATAGCGTTCTTGTCGTCTTCTACGAACTCGTAGCCATCGACTACAGTCCCCTTGATCAATGGAGCTATCTGCTCTCGGGATATGAAGTTCCTAAGGACCACCAGGCCGTCCTTCAGGCCCACACACTGCAGCATGATGACTGACTCTCCGAAGGCAGGGTTGATCTGGTCCACTATCAGAATGACTTTTCTGGCCATGGATAATGTGTAGAACAATGGGGCCAGCTTTTCCGGGTATCTGGTAGGCTCTATTAGAGTGACGGTTTGGGCACCTTTCTTGAGGTTGTAGAAAGTCATGTCACTTGTAGTGCCTTTCTTTCCAATGTCCTTAGCGTAATCCTGCGCTCCCAGGACCGCTACGTTCAGATTCGCCATAGACTTTCAGGAATATGCCCGGGGATAATAGGTCTTGCGGTGGGGAGATCGAGTGGCTTATTTATAGAAGCGCTCTTGAAACTGGCTGGACATGTGCGGAGCTGATATTCCAGACGTATCTGAGTTAGAAGGCATGGAGAAAGAGGGAGACAAGAAGACGAGAATCGGGTGCAAAAATCCTGAGAATACTCCTGTTGCAACGTCTCCCGCCGGAGATTGAAGCTTTACCATCAAAGTGCTTAATCAAATCCTCTTCAACCCTTCAAAAGATTCTTATCTAATGCGAGGGATAACTACCTTAGTTATATTTGAATAATCTGAGGAGTGATCGAGTTGATAAGCAGCAAAGAAATGGAGAACATGGGAAAGGCTATCGCTGAGATCGGCGAAAACAAGGCTTGCATGACGGAGCCTGTAATAAAAGGGGCCAAAGAGGCTATGATGAAGAAGGGTTATGAAGGAGCCGAGGCGTACGCAGCACAGCTTGGAGGAGTAGACGAAAACACCGAGCTGCTTCGCGTACTGATGATCGCCAAGAAGTACAGTCTGGGCACTGAGGCTGCAATGAAAGTTCTAGATAACCTGACTAAGATAGAGTCCGGAAAATGGTAGACGGTTGAAGTCAAAGGAGGCGTGCGCCTCCTATTATATTTAGTAATATATTTTGGTGTTGAGTTAATATAAGGCGTAATCCTTGTTCTTGATTTGAAGTGGTGTTGCTTCGAGCAGAGTATATTTGCAACTTTCGAAAAATACATTGAATGATCATGAGTTCTGCGTGGAGCCAGAGCAAGGATTTGGCATCAGGGGTCTGGCGGAAAGATGCCCTCAGCCGATAGCTATGGCTACAATCGCATAAGTACAATCCACAGAAAGAGCCGGTAATCAGAAGGAACAGGTTCGATCAGCACGTTGAACGGCATCTTTAAAGCACATTGCTCATAATCTTCGCATCCATGTCCTTCGCTCTCTTCCCCGCTGTCGACCTTCGCGGCGGAAAATGTGTGCAGCTTGTGGGCGGCGTACCAGGCACCGAAGTAGTTGCTCTAGACAATCCTCTGGCCCAGGCCGAGCGCTGGGCAACCGAAGGCGCAGACCACCTGCACATCATCGACCTGGACGGAGCCATCCAAGGAAAAAGAATCAATGCTACCATTCTAACCGAAATTGTACAGAAGCTCGATCTCTTCATACAGGTCGGGGGCGGCATAAGAACCAGGCAGGATGCAGAATCGCTCCTAGATTTGGACGTTGATAGGGTAATCCTTGGGACTGCTGCCCTGGAAAATCCGAGGCTAGTCGAAGACCTGGCTGGTCAGTACGGAGCGTCCCGGATAATGGTTGCTCTCGATGTCAAGCGCGGCCTGGTCACCTCCGAAGGCTGGCAGAAGGTTCTGAACGAGAAAGCCGTGGAGCTAGGCCGGCTCTTCGAGACGAAGGGCGCTGGCTCGATCCTGTTCACCAACATCGACGTGGAGGGCCAGCAGCGTGGGATAGACATCTCTCCTACAAAGCAGTTGATAGGAGCATTGAGAATCCCTGTAATCGCTGCGGGTGGGGTTACAACCATAAAAGATATCTTGTCATTGAGAGAAGCTGGCTGTGGTGGAGCGGTTGTGGGCACTGCCATTTACACCGGAAAGCTGAACTTCCGTACAGCCCTCAAGGCATTAAAGGGTGATTAGATTGAGAAAGGGCAGTTCCGATCTGGAGTTCAGAGGGGCAAAGGCAAGCGTAAAGATCGACCTGGATGGTTCCGGCAAAGTCAGTTCGTCTTCCGGCTCAGCATTTCTGGACCACATGCTTGCAGCCTTCTCCGGGACGAGCCGTGTCGATCTGGTTGTAAAGGCGGAGGGCAGCTCTTATCAAATAGCCACGGTCATTGGTAGAGCCATCGGCCTCGCCTTGAACGATGCTCTTGGAGACCACAGCGGAATCCGCCGCTACGGCGCTGCAGTTGTGCCTATGGACGAATCTCTAGCCGAAGTTGCCCTGGACTTCAGCGGGAGGCCTTACCTCGTGTTCAGCGGCGAGTTTGCCGGCCACAGTATTGGTGACCTTGAGACCCAGGATATCAAGGCCTTCATGGAATCGCTGGCCGACGGAGCTAGACTGACTCTGCACACAAGGTTCTACGGAGAAAACGATCACCACAAGGCGGAGAGCATCTTCAAGGCTCTGGGCTTTGCAGTAAGAGACGCTTTGAGAAAAGAAGGGACTGGAGTTCCCAGCACCAAAGGAGTTATTTAACCTCACCAAATCAAAATTGCATTTGTATGTCTATTGCGATCAGCTTGAACACAGAACTTCGGCCAGTTGTACTATCTTGGTTATTTACTCGAACTCAATAGTCCCCGGCGGTTTGGGGGTAAGGTCGTACACGACCCGAGTAACAGACGGTATCTCGCCGGTGATCCTGCTGGAGATTCGCCTAAGGACCTCCCATGGCAGTTCCATCACATCCGCAGTCATAGCATCACGAGAGGAGACAGACCTAACGGCAACAACCCAGCCATAGACCCTGTTGTCTCCCTTAACACCAGTGGCCATGCCAAGGACCGCTGCAAAAGCCTGCCAGGGGGCAAACTTCACGACCTCTTCTTCTACGATAGCGTTGGCCTTTCTTATGATTGCAAGCTTCTCTTTAGTCACATCTCCAACGATTCTCACCGCGAGTCCAGGTCCAGGGTAAGGCATCCTCTCGCTTATCTCTGTCGGAAGGCAAAGTCTCCGAGCCACCTCTCTAACCTCATCCTTGTATAGATCGCGAAGCGGCTCGACGATGCGTGCAAACTCAATGCGACTGGGAAGTCCGCCTACATTGTGGTGAGCCTTTATCCCGCCTTCAGACTCGATCCGATCTGGATAGATGGTCCCTTGAATGAGGGTATCAGCTCCTATTTTCCTGGCCTCATCCTCGAAGATCCTGATGAACGTCTCGCCAACGATCTTCCTCTTGGCCTCCGGATCAGTGACGCCCTTGAGCACGTCCAGGAACCTTTCCTCTGCATCCACTCTGACAAGTGATATGTCTTTGAAAAGTTCCTCGATCCTTTCAGACTCAAACTGTCTCATGAGGCCAGAGTCAACATAAACCGGTACTAGCCTCTCCCCTAATGCCATGTGAGCAAGCTTCGCACATACCGAACTGTCCACTCCACCCGAGAGACCAATGATGGCTTTGCCCTTCACTTCCTGCCGAATCTCTGCGATCGCGTCTTCTATAAAACGCTCAACGTTCATGACCATAGTACATGGAGGCCGGGTCCATGAATAATAGGCTTACGGTTATGCGTTCAGATAACTCCGATATGACCTGTACATGAAAAATAAGGATTTAAATTATCGCAAGAGAGTGTGTCTGGCGAGGTAGTGGAGTGGGGCTTCACCATCAGTTCGCCAAGCGGGGAGGGCGGTCTTTCTGGCCCTCCTAATAAGTCGTCTCGGGATCTATTATTTCGTTGCTTGATACAACTTCTTGGTCGGTTTCGTTTCCTGTATCATTTTCTGTAACATTTTCGTCCACCATCTGATTGTTCGGATTATCATCGCAGCCTTCCAGCCAGTCTTTGCTGAGATGCTTGCTACTGGAGTTGTACCTTTCAATCTCCTTATTTCTGGTTTTGAACATCCCGATGAACATTTCATCTACGGCTATGTTCTTTCCCTTTGAGGCGAATTCAGCTATGCCTGTGAAATTCGATTCGGTCTCCATCCAGGTCTCTTTCTTATGAACTTCTGCACTGCTGTCCAAATCAAGAGCGTTTGCGTGCAGATATTTCTCTCTAAGCGTTGCTTTTGTGATGTGATTCTCGCAAACACGGTTTGCATACCAGCTGCTATTGTAACTCAAAGGATGGCTGGATATGTTGACCAAAGCAAAGGTGCCCTTTGCCCGCAGGTTCTGGTCAGCGGACAACCTCGAGGAAGAGAGGCTGAGCATTTCATTCGAACTGTAATCTCCCGAGCCGTGTTCGCTAAAGTCGATATTTGCTCCGTCCACTGGTTTGATTGTCGTGGTTATCAATAATGTCTTTTTGATGGCTTCGTACGACAGAGTGACCTGATTGGTTATCTTGTAGCTGGGGCGATTCGTAGACAGCGTCCCGTGTACAGATGAGTAACCAATCCCAGAAACGCTCCCTTCGATCTCTGCCTCGCATGTCGATTTAGGGACTTTTACAGTGATCTTTATCTTTATCCACTTACTGGAAGGATGTAACCCTTTAATGGTCCACGTGTTGTCTGTTCCGCTATCCGGCTCTGGATCAGACTTCATGAAAACTGTTCCCGGACCGTAATCCTCGGTTATTACCAAGTCTATGTCCCTTTTCAGGTTGTTTTTGTACTTTATAGTGTAAGTTATTTGGCTCCCCGGACTAACTGCTTTTGAACCAGTCAATGAGAAATCTAAGGATGGAGGCTTCTTGGATGCCTTTGTTGGTTTAGCATCCATGAGCGAAGAATTAACTGAATGCGATTCATCGAGGACGCCATTGGAATTGTTTTCCTCTGATACAATAGCGTTATTGTCCGAGATCGATCCTTCAATAGTATTGCTGCTATCGAGATTGTCAAGAGAGTTGCTTGATAAAACCAAGGTCGCAAGAAGGGACCATACCATAAATACGGCGAGGTTATTCATCAATATAGATCTAATGCGCTGCACAAAAACCTTTCTGACATAGAAAATTAATTAATAATGTCGCATTGAAGCGATGCTATACAGCAAAATGTATCAAACTATCCCATTTGATATGCCATATCGCTGCTGTACGAAAAGTTGAAATCCAAGGCTTTGGCCAAACAGTAAGGTGGTCGCGAGGGGAGTACGATCGCACAATGAACTCAAAAGAAAGAACTGTGAGAAGATCCCTTCTTTCAAGCCTTTCTAACTCAATGAGCTTGTCAATCAAAAGCTCCAGTTATCTTCTCTTAGTTATAATGGACAGCACGTCGCCGTCGACTAGAGTGTGGTTGAGTCCTACTGACTGGCCGGGGAACTTGGCACTCTTTCCCCACACGAGAGAGTACCTGAATAGATCCACAAAATCCCTGTGAAGATGCTCGCAGACCGTTCTGACGGTCGAGCCATCAAGAATCACCAGGGGTTCGTCAAGATCTGCCTTTTCACCCTTGGGTTTTAGGTAGACCCTTATGAAGCCGAGAGTGTCATATATTGTCTCCTTCAGCTCTTCTATACCTTCTAAAGTCACTGCCGATACCCGGAGGTAATCTCTGCCGATGGTTTCTTTGATCTTCTCTTCCACTCCTGTGTACCTCAGATCGAACTTGTTTATGGCCACAACGCTTGGAATATAGACCCTGTTTCCTGCCAGGAAGTCGACCAGGCTGTCCGTATCGATGTCCTCCCGGACAGTAACGTTGGCATTGACTATCCCATATACGCGGATGATCTCCGCGATCTCATTCTCCGTCATATTTGTGAGCTGAACGGTGGTTCTGATGATTATTCCGCCCTTGGTCGCCTGGGTGATGGAGATATTCGGAGGCTGCTTATCCAGCCTGATACCAGCGTCGTAGAGTTCCCGCATTAGAATGTCGAGCCGGTAGTTGAAGACGTCTCCCAGAAGAAGGATTATATCGGCTGCCCTGGCAGCGGTTATGACTTCTCTTCCGCGTCCCTTCCCCTTGGCAGCTCCCTTGATCAATCCTGGCATGTCCAGTATCTGGATCTCGGCGCTCTTGTACTCCATGATTCCGGGTATAACCTCCAATGTGGTGAAGTGGTACTCAGCAACCGCGGAATTCGCGCTCGTTAGGAGGTTGAGGAGGCTCGATTTTCCGGTGGAAGGAAAACCAACCAGAGCTACCGTTGCATCGCCGGACTTTTTGATGTAGAACCTTCTGCCTGTCCCGCCGCCTTTTACCTTCTGGAGCTCCTGCTGCGCCTTTAGTTTTGCGATCTTGGCCTTCAGCTTCCCTATGTGGTGCTCAGTGGCCTTGTTCTTCTGAGTTTTGAGGATCTCCTCTTCTATCTCCTTGATCTGTTCCTCGATGGTTGCCATTTATCATCCTGCCAATTCCGGCGCATGTTCTTGAACTGCCCTATGGATCCAGGGTTTCAAGATCTGTAAATTGGGAGAGGATCTTTTGAGGTTTCCTCTTTATAAGGTGATGCCTTTCAGGGCTGTTTTTCATATAATTTATCTGTCTTTATCTGTCTATTACCTGTGTTCTAGATGGCTATCGTAGACTGGATGAGTTAATCCTGGGAAGAACGCCACTAGATTTATGAAAAATATAGCAATATTTTGGCCGACAAATTAACGGAATGGAGATGTACGGTGTAAAGGATGCAGAGGCGGGGCAGAGGTTTTTGCCTCTATCAAGCTTTAATCTCCTCCCCAGCAGCTGCTTTTCTTGATCCTATCCAGAAGGTCGCACAGCTTGTTGGCGCTGGCTATGACCGTCGTCTTTCCTATCCTGTCCTCGGCGGCGGGTCTAACGGCGATGCCACCAAAATGTTTGTCATCTCCAACGACTATCATCCCTTGGATGTGCATCCAGGCATGGATGGCTTCAATGGCCTTCTCCTGGCCGCCGTTTCTTGATCCCCCAACAGTTAGCGCGCACCCAACCTTGTCTTTCAGCTTGAATCCCTGCCTTCTTAACAGGATGGTTCGGTCGAACACGGCTTTAATCTGAGCAGTGACTGTGCCGAAGTAAACAGGGGATGAGATGATCATTCCATCTGCTACCTCCATAAGCTCGTAAAACTTGTCCATATCATCTTTTATCGGACATGGCTTGCCTCGCGCGCAATCACCACAATCGTCGCAGTACCTCACCTCAAGGGATGAACACAGAAGCTGTTGTGTTTTAAACCCTCTCTCCGATGCAACTTTCAAGGCTTCATCTAGTATGTACTCTGTGTTTCCCCCCTTCTTGGGGCTACCCGAGACGCCAAGGATCAACATAACTCGCTACCTCAAATGTTCCTCTGTCCTTGAAGTGTACAGGAATGTATATGACACAGGAAGACATATAACGCTTTTCAGGATCACAAACTTAATATCTTAAAACATAATTTATATTGAGGACTTGATATGCACGCAGAGATCACATCGCTCCTGGGGCTGGAGGTCTACACTCAGAAGGGTGTCTATGTGGGCAAGGTGGATGACGCAGTTTTGGACACAGATCAGAGGATGGTCAGCGGTCTTGCCATTGGGAGTGTGAACAAGAACCTCTTCGACCAGAAAGGAAAAGGGGTGGTAGTACCCTACCGCTGGGTTACAGCCGTTGGCGATATAATCCTCATGAAGCATCTGACCATAAATGCAAAGGAATAGTGGAAAGACGGCTAGCTGGGAGATCTATTCGAACCTGAAGGCTCGATCTCCCCTAGTAGCACGGGCGGACGGCCGTGGCTTCAAGAAGATCCTGGAGAGCTGCAAAAAACCGTACGATATGGATTTTGCCCGTTCGATGGTAGATGCGACAGTCAGGCTCTTCGAAGATTCTGGATTGACGCCATCCTTTGCCTTCACGTTCTCAGATGAGATCAGCCTGATCTTTCTAGAGGCGCCCTTTGCTGGGAGAGTGGAAAAGATAGACTCCGTCATAGCGGGTCTCCTCTCAGGCGCGCTCTCGATGGCATTGGGGCGTGAGGTCTCCATGGACTGCAGGGTTGTATCAGTTTGCGGGGCTGAGATCGTCGAGTACCTCACAGACCGACAGGATGAGACGTGGAGGAATCACGTCTTTTCCTACGGGTTCTACATGCTATTGAAAGATGGGCTGACCAACACACAGGCCATGGAGCAACTCCGGAATATGCGGGAGTTCGAGATCCACGAGCTTGTTTTCAGAAAAGGAGTCAACTTGGCCAAGACTCCTGCCTGGGAGCGTCGAGGAGTGCTGGTTTATAGAATGTGCGGTGAGCTTGTCCAGAACTGGGACCTGCCGCAGTTCAAGTCAGAGGAAGGCCATATATTAATCGATCGATTAATCATAGGCAACTAGACTTCTTGTACTGCCTGCAGTTAACCTTTCAGTTCATCCCATGCAATGTGGTGCTCTCCCTCGCTGTCGTGGACAATGCAGGCTCCACTCTTCGTAGGACTGCCTCTCTCGAAATCCGTGTACATTTCTAGAAGTGCAATGGCCTCCTGGATCTCAGTTATGCTTCTATTTATCACCAGGACTGCAATCCTCTCCGCCTCGTCTGAGTCGATCTTCTTGCCCAGACCTCTGCATTCCGAGCAGCGTAGTGTTCCTTCATCGAGATAAAAGGGATAAGTCTTGCATAGCATTGGCCGTGTCTGATAGATTTTGCATCCCGTTATGGAGTGGAACTTGCATGATTCTCCATCCTTTTTTATTCGCCACTCCAGGGTATGGAAATTGCCCCGGCTATCCCATTCACCGATTTTAGGAGGCTCTACGGCATCCAGCCAACCAACGACCGTTGCGGCTAGAATTTTCCTGATCTCAAAGGGGAAGAGGACCACACTGTTATCCGCTCCGGCACAGCAATCTCCACAGCGGAGGCACTCAAAACCGATGGCCCTGATCTGAGAGGCTACATGCTCGATCGAGATCCTTTTTGTCGCTTCAAGGTTCTTGCGTAGTTCTTCTTGCCGCTCATCCCTCTGTTTTTTTAAGCTCTGCCTTTTGCCTCTCATTTTTTGCACAGCTCGATGAAATTGCCGAGAAGCTTCTGTCCGTGCTCGGTGTGGACGACCTCGGGATGCCACTGGACGCCGTACAAAGGTCTTCGGACATGCTTCATGGCCTCGATCTCGCAGACATTGGACCTGGCTAGAACTTCGAAATTCAATGGCAACTCCACAACCTGATCGGCATGGGATGCCCAGGTCTTGAAGGTCTTGGGCAGGCCCTTGAGGATGTCATTCTCTTTGACCACCTCGACCTGAACCTCGGCGTATCCTCCTATGGCTCCGGGAGCGACCCGGCCTCCGAAGGTAGTTCCCATGAGCTGCAAGCCCAGGCATATGCCCATTATGGGAATGTCCAGCTTTTTCAGGTAATCGGAGCACCTGCCGGCACGCTCCAGGGCAGGTCCGCCGCCGAGGATTAGGCCGTCTGCTTCGATATCCTCCGGCAGGGTCTGATTTGAGATCAGCTTGCTCTCCACAAAGTCCCTGATACCCCTGACTATAAGATGGTTGAACTGCCCGTAGTTGTTGACCACAAGTATACGCATTAGCACCCTCACGCCCGTTGTGAAGATATATTTTATGGCTTTGTGGCGTAGGGTCACGTTACATCTCTTATCAAAAGATGCCTGGAGCACTGGGGTTGCAAGGCGCGCAGGAGAATGTGGAAGTCCAACAAGCGCAAAGTTTTATACGAAACAGAGTCTATTTAGTTATGATCTAAGCCACTAGCACTCAAGGGTACGGCTATCGATGTCTTCCTAAAGAGTCAATATGTGATTAACAAATAATGCAGAGCTAAGTCAAGATCCCTTACTTTGAAGTAGAACGACGACCAGGTCCCACACAAGACCTAGAAAGAATTCACATGAACCATTATAATTGAAAAGCTGTTGATAAGGCATCAACGTGAAAAAAAACTACTTAAATCCTGGTGTTAAGTCAGTGGTATGGATCTGTTGAGTGTAACCGGAGTAGTGAATGGAGAGTGAGGTATGTCAAATCCTAAAGAAAGGACTTTATTTAATACAGACTATAAAAAAATAAATATGCACAGACATAACGATTTATTACTTCTATCATCAGTGATAGCTATTTTTGGAATTCTGCTGGCCCTATCCGTCTCGGCCCAGCCAGCTCCCGATAACTTCTCATTGCCCGGTTCTGCATCTGTTGGAGAACCAACTAACTTGCCGCCGATAATTGAAAGCTTGACGCCTGACAAGCCAAGCGGACAGGGAGTGGCCGGAGATGCAATAACATGGACCGCTAAGGCAAACGATCCCGAACCGGAGGATCAGCTGCTGTACATGTTCAGACTCAATGGTCCATCAACGGATAACACTTGGAAGAACATCTCGAACTGGGTGGGTGATAGCTGGGTATGGCAGACCTCCAAGGAGGATGCAGGCCAATACCAGATAGAGGTCTGGGTAAGGGATGGAAAGCACGCAGGACGCCAGGGCTACGACGCCAAGATGTCCGCGAGCTACATGCTATCGGCTCCTGAAAAGAAAGTCTCCCAGGTACCTCAGCAGAATGTTCCCGGACAGGTTACGCAGCAGCCTAGCACACCAACTCAACCAACAATTGCGCCGCAGGTTGAGAACAAGCCACCAAAATTGACGGATCTACGGCCCGACAAGGCCAGCGCACAGGCAGGTCAAGTAATAACCTGGACCGCCAAGGCAACCGATCCGGAACCGGCGGACCAGTTACTTTACAAGTTCTGGCTGACTGGGCCGTCAACCAACGGCCAGATGGTGGATAAAACCGGATGGATATCCGACAATACCTGGACTTGGACTACAACTTCAGACGACGTGGGAAACAACCAGGTCGAGGTATGGGCGAGGGACGGAAATAATGCAGGCGAGAATAGCTTCGACGATAAATTATCTAAGACGTTTGTAGTAAATCCCGCTCCTCCAGAGATGCCGGTAAAGGTTCCCCCTGGAATACCTGCGCCCGGCCCAGAGGTCCCCACACCTGCAACGCCGACACCCGGACCAATTGTCAACAACATGCCGCCTGTTTTGAGCAGCTTAAGTCCCGACAAATCGAGTGTGGAGGCTGGCTCAAAGGTGACCTGGACGGCTGTAGCATCAGATCCTGAGAACGACCCGCTGGTTTACAAGTTCTTCTTGAAAGGTCCTGCTACCAGTGGCCAACTGGCTGAAAAGACCGGCTGGATATCGGACAATACCTGGACATGGACTACCAAGCCTGAGGATGTCGGCCAAAACCAGGTCGAAGTCTGGGTGAGAGACAACAAGCACGCCGGACCTGATAGCAAGGACGATAGTGCGGGCGCGTCGGTCACTGTGGACAAGCCCAACCAGAAGCCCACCATAACAGGTCTGAGCCCAGATAAAACTAGCGCAGAGGCCGGCTCAAAGGTGACCTGGACCGCCGTCGCAACCGATCCTGAGAACGATCCTTTGGTTTACAAGTTCTTCCTGAAAGGACCGGCAACCGGCGGCCAACTGGCCGAAAAGACAAGCTGGACGCCCGATAACACTTGGACATGGACTACCACACCGGCCGATGCAGGCCAAAACCAGGTCGAGGTCTGGGTAAGGGACGGCAATCATGCCGGGCCTGACGGCAAGGACGACAGTGCTGTGGCATCCGTCGCTGTGACCAAGCCGAATCAAAAACCCTCATTGATTAGCCTGAGCCCAGACAAAACTAGCGCAGAGGCTGGCTCAAAGGTGACCTGGACCGCCGTCGCAACCGATCCTGAGAACGATCCTTTGGTTTACAAGTTCTTCCTGAAAGGACCAGCAACCGGAGGGCAACTCGCAGAAAAGACAAGCTGGACACCGGATAACACTTGGACATGGACTACCACACCGGCCGATACAGGCCAAAACCAGATCGAGGTCTGGGTAAGGGATGGCAATCACGCTGGGACTGATGGGTTCGACGACAACAAAGTCGTCACCTATGAGTTAACTCAGCCAGCCCCCAAACCAGAGATAAAGACGACACCCGCTTTACCAGTCCAGGCTCCAACCAACATCACGCCTGCAGAGAATGTAATGCCAGCGCTGGCGGTTGTCAACAAGCCTCCAGTGGTCAACAGCCTAAAACCCGACAGAACAAGCCCCCAGCTTGCCGGAACAGTGATAACCTGGACAGCTGTTGCAACCGATCCTGAGAAGGAAGACACAATCTACTACAAGTTCTTCCTGAAGGGCCCAAGCACCGGAGACCAGTGGACCCAAGTAAACGATTGGGGAACTGACAGTTCCTGGGCGTGGAATACTTCTGGGAAGGACGCTGGGGATAACCAGGTACAGGTCTGGGTGAGAGACGGAAAGAACGCTGGTCCTGAGAGCAAGGACGCCAGTTTGGTCTCGAACGTCATTGTCATAAATGCGCCGAAACCAAATCTCCCAATACAGCCTCTTGTGCCTGAGGTCAAACCCGTAACAGGACCTGCCAACATAACGCCCGCAGAGAACAAGCCGCCAGTGCTCAACAGCCTGACGTCCGGTAATCCCAGCCCGCAGTACGCAGGAACGGTAGTAACCTGGACGGCTGCCGCATCGGATCCTGAGAACGATCCGTTGCTTTTCAAGTTCTTCTTAAATGGACCAGCGACAGGAAATCAGTGGAAGGAGCAGACCAGTTGGGTCTCTGAAAACATCTGGTCTTGGACAACATCTTCAAAGGATATAGGCAGCAACCAGGTTAGGGCGTCGGTCAGGGACAACAAACACGCTGGCCCAGAGGGTTCAGCCGGCAACACAACTGTGGATTATGTTATCAATGCCACAGTTCCGGCACCATTGCCCAAGCTCCCCATCGCGGTTAACAAGTCGCCAGTGGTGAACAGCCTAACGCCAGACAAATCCAGTCCTCAATTCGTAGGAACGGTAGTAACCTGGGCAACTGCTGCATCCGATCCTGAGAACGATCCGTTGCTCTACAAGTTCTTCCTGAATGGACCGGGCACGGGGGACAAGTGGACAGAGGAGACAAAATGGGTTTCCGGCAACACCTGGGTCTGGACGACTTCTGCAAAGGACGTAGGCAATAACCAGGTAAGAGTCTGGGTAAGAGACGGTAAACACGCTGGTACGGACAGCTCAGACAGCAATGCTACAGCGAATTATACTATCAACGCCACAGCTCCGGCACCATTGCCAAAACCCGCACCTATCGAGGTCAATAAACAGCCGGCAGTGACCAGCCTGACACCAGACAAATCCAGTCCTCAATTCGCAGGAACGGTCGTGACTTGGAAGGCCATCGCAACCGACCCAGAGAACGACCCTCTGGTCTACAAGTTCTTCCTCAAAGGGCCCAGCACAGGCAATAATTGGGCACAAAAGACCGAGTGGGGCCCAGACAGCAGCTGGATATGGAATACTACAGCAAAGGATATTGGCGCTAACCAGGTAAGATTCTGGGTCAGGGATGGCAAACATGCTGGACCAGAAGGCTCGGATGGCAACGCCACTGTGGATTACACCATAAATGCAACTGCACCGATTCCAAAGGCTATACCGGCTGCAGTCAATGAAACTAAACCGCCCGCCATTAATGAGACTAAACCGCCTGCAGTCAACGAGACAAAGCCAGCACCAACCAATGTGACGCCCGCGATCAACGTAACTCCGGCAAAGCCTGCGTTGGCTCCCACGGCAACGGTCAACCTTCCGCCGGTGGCGAATAGCATCGTTCCGGACAAGCTCAGCCCGCAGACTCCAGGTACATCCATAATCTGGACAGCCAATGCCACGGACCCGGAGAAGGACAAGATCCTCTACAGGTTCTTCCTGAACGGGCCCTCAACTGGAGGATCCTGGAAGGCCGAGACTGATTGGTCAGGGGCCAGCTCCTGGACGTGGACCACGTCCAAATCCGACGTGGGCACTAGCCAGGTCAGAGTGTGGGTGAGAGACGGCAATCATTCTAAGGAGGACAGCTTCGACGGCGAACAGGTCGCTTTGTTTGCCATCAAGGAGATCTCGCGGAACATCTCAGGAGTGAAGTTCAACGACGTTAACGGCAACGGTGTAAAGGATTCGGGCGAGCCGGGGCTGGTTGGATGGACAATCAAGCTGATCAAACCAGACGGCAGCGAAGTCAGTACCCTCGCCGGGCAGGACGGATCTTACAGGTTCGAAAACCTAGCGCCTGGAGCTTACACTGTGAGTGAGGCCTCGCAAGCAGGCTGGTTGGCCACGGCTCCAGTGGGCGGATCACAAAAAGTGACCTTGGCCAGCTCCGATGTGAGCGAAGCAAACTTTGGAAACAGGGCTGTCACGTTCTCAATTTCAGGGAAAAAGTTCAACGACCTGAACGGAAATGGAATAAATGACGGAGAACCGGGCCTGGCCGGCTGGACTATCAACCTGGAACAGCCCGCCGGAAAAGTGATCAAGACAGTGATCACTGCCGCGGACGGCTCATACAAATTCGAGAACCTGACTCCGGGAGATTACGCATTAAGCGAGGTGGTCCAGAAAAGATGGACGCAGACAGCACCGTCCGGCGGGTCCTACTCAGTCAGCCTTAAAGACGCTGATGTCACAGGTAAGGACTTCGGCAATAACGCCGGTTCCTGGTCGATCACAGGCACGGCCTTCCAGGATCTGAACGGCAACGGGAAGAAGGACGCAGATGATCCTGGCCTGGCTGGTTGGAAGATCCAACTATCCCAGAACGGCAATGTGGTCAACGTCACCGACACAGGAGCTGACGGTTCTTATGCCTTCAGAAAACTGGCTCAAGGAACCTACACTCTGAGTGAGGTGCCCCAGAACGGCTGGGTCCAGACCCTTCCTGCGGGCGGCTCTTACTCGGCGAATCTGAAGAACGCCGACGTTTCAGGTATGGATTTCGGCAACAAGGGCAACCTGTCCATCTCGGGCATGAAGTACTACGACCTAAATGGCAACGGAGTGCAGGACAAGGACGAACCCGGAATCCCGGGACAAACCGTCACTTTATTGGAGAGCGGTAAAGAGATAGCTACGACCACTACAGGGCAGGATGGAGGATACACCTTCAACAACTTGGTACAAGGAACCTACACCGTCAACGATCCGCCCTCAGGCGGCTTCGTCCTGACAACAACATCCTCGATCACGGTGACCGTCACAACATCT
>JBGQAL010000044.1:0-16987 GCA_041494285.1 Methanotrichaceae archaeon | reverse complement strand
GATTTCCCACGACGCAGGTACCGGTTCAGCTCGTCTCGGTCTTCCTCTTTCAATTTCACACAGAATATTGTTTTTCGTGACACAATTTTATTTTATAACATATTATGAGATTTAAAACTTGTGTTATAGAGCACTAGTTTATCACAATTCGATCTTTCTGTTGTTTTAGATTTCGCTTGCGGTACAGGCAGGATTGCTCAGTACTTCCTTAGAAAAGACAATAAATTGATATTATGTGATATAAGCAAATCAGCAATAGATTCTTGTCGTCATCGTTTCCGTGACTCAAAAAATGTTGACTTCTTGATAAACAATGATACTGTTATCCCACTAGATAAATAAATAATTACATTCTGCTATTCCTGGGATGCTATGGTTCATTTCGAGACCGAAGATTTGGCAATATACTTTAAAGAATTTAAACGAATACTAAAACCAGGTGGCATGGGAATGGTGCACCACTCAAATTATGGAGCGGATGGTAAGAGATGGACGGAACATCCTCGCTGGAGAGCAGGCGTGTCGGCAAGAGATGTACAGAAAATATGCGATGAATTAGAATTAATTATCGACTCTCAGAAGATCATAAATTGGGGTGTCCCAAACCTAGATTGTATAACTACATTTTCCAAGAAGAATGTGTAATGCATCCAAAAATAGCGTTTAGCGTCACTTAAAGCGTTAAAATGCGCTTTAGAGCGTGCATCTTCAAAAAGTTCTTTGACATTTTTTCTACGTATCTCAAGAATGTCATAGAATTACAGAGGAGGTACTTGTGGGTGGGTGCAATTGCGTAAGTTCTCTGGCTGGGCCGATAATAATAGACCAAATGCCCAGACAGCCAGTACACTTGAACCATCGTCGTTCAGGACAATATTTATCCGCCTTCTCAATTCCGAGATTCAGTACAGCGCCACCGCATCTAGAGCAGATTGATTCTGCATGAGCAAGATCCATGTTAGCCATTTAGGCATTCCTTCAAGCGATCGGGCAATAATGTCTTAGAACTATCTACCTGGATAATGTTAAATCTCATCAGACATTAATAACGATCTTAGTATTTATCGACGACCCAAGAAAACTGTAAAATCGATTTCAAGACCAGATCTCCAAAGCACTTTATGATCGGTTTCTTACTAGTAAGAAACAAGAACGAAATTACTGCTGCCGATGTTCGCGTGCGGGGGATGAGACCCCCACGTTCACGCTATGATTGATCATATCTGGTCCTTAAGAGAACTCTTGATATTCCCGTATTACAAAACTCAAACCAATTAGAGGTTCACGACCGATACATACAAAGACCAATATATTTATATTCTGAACCCGTTCATAACGTTTGAGGGGAATATGACCGAAAAGTCCTGCAGGTATTTACGGGTATTGATACTTCTCTGTGTCTTCTGTATTGTTCCGGCCATCGCGGAGGCGTCGAGCGATTATTGGGCTCCGTGGGTAACACAAACCACCACAAATTCTACGACCATCAACTGGCGGGGGGAAACCAATGGAAATGGCTCAATAGAATACGCCACGTCGATTTATTTTAATCAGTATCATAGTTTTGAAAATACGATATCATCTCAGGTAGCAGCCCAGTATCAACATGTTCAGCTTACCGGTCTTGAACCCAATACCTCGTATACCTACTGGGTGAGACCTTCAGGCAACGCGTCCGCATTTATCAACCGCACATTCCGGACGATGCTGGTTAGCGGTCCATTTACCTTTATTGTAGTCGGTGATACGCGAGAAGGCAGTCATTATAATGAGACGATGCGGTTCAAGCATGTAGCGAAAGCCATCGCAAATGAATCGGATGCACTCTTTATCTTCCATGGTGCGGATTTTGCAAGGCTTGATGCTGAACCAAATTGGGCCACATTTTTCCAGTGTGCTGACGGGATGTTCGCGAATTTCACCATCTTTCCCACTATCGGGAACCACGAATATCATCGTCAGGGTGGAAGCTACCCCCCTACTGCCGCCGTAAATTACCATTCGGCATTTGACATGCCCCTGAACTATTCCTTTGACTGTGCTGGTGTCCGATTTGTCATATTGAACTCTCCGGATCCGAATAATGCCAGTGGTGACGATCCACAGACTTCCCTGGTCCTTGCCGAGAATCAGACACCCTGGCTTCGACAGCAACTGGACAATAACATGTTAGGGACATTTACCTTACATCACCATCCGATCTGGGATTATGGCAGGACCACAATTAATCCGGATCTTGAGCCATGGGAAACCCTGTATCATACCTACAATATCAGCGCAAATTTCGCAGGCCATACCCACAATTACCAGAGATATAATGTATCGGGGATACCATATTTCATAGTCGGCAATGGGGGGGGTCCATGTGACCCACTCAACTCTACCGACCCCAAATCGATTTGGTACAAGTTCGGATTGTCAATGCAGCTAGGGTATCTTAAGGTTGCTGTTGATCCGGCAAACAATACTGCTACCGCATGGGAGATTACCGTCGGCAAGCTTACAGGGGATGATGACAACGAGACACCTCAACTCTACAACCCACCGGTCATTAATGATACGATCACATTCCCCCTTAAGGCCGCACCTTATAATCCCATACCTAGTTGTAACGCTGGCAAAACGATAAACAAAGAGCAAATAAAGATAGGTAACAAGCATGCCGAGGCGTATGAATCTGGGTCAGCGATGAACAACATCAATATAGTAACCTCTCAGGGGCCATCACATACCTCCAC
This sequence comes from Methanotrichaceae archaeon, assembly GCA_041494285.1. Classification (GTDB taxonomy): domain Archaea; phylum Halobacteriota; class Methanosarcinia; order Methanotrichales; family Methanotrichaceae; genus Fen-7. The sequence goes on along the minus strand of JBGQAL010000044.1, from coordinate 14,249 downwards.
CTACTCCGCCTAGCAACAAGACTGTAGCTTGCAGCAAGACATCACTGCGAGCTACAAATTACCGGGATTCCCATGGCCAGCTACAACCTCATGCCCCTAAAGACCTTGGAGGATCGCGCCAGTGAGGCCATCTCTCGGCTTGAGTCCTGCCAGATCTGCCCAAGACATTGCCGTGTCGACCGCCTGAAAGACGAGAAAGGCTTCTGCCGGGGAGGGAGGCACGCCAGGATCTACAGCTACGCTCCTCACTTTGGCGAGGAGCCGCCACTCGTGGGCGTGCACGGCTCGGGCACCATCTTCTTCTCCGGTTGCAATCTGGCCTGCGTCTTCTGCCAGAACTACGAGATCAGCCAACTGGATCAGGGTACCGAAGTAAGAACCGATGGCTTGGCCAAGATGATGAAAAGGCTCCAGGACCGCTGCTGCCACAACATAAACTTCGTCACACCATCACACTATGTGCCCCAGATCCTGGAGGCCCTGATAGTGGCCAGGGAGATGGGCCTGACAGTTCCCCTGGTCTACAACAGCGGCGGCTACGACTCCGTTGAGACACTAAGGCTCCTGGACGGCATCTTCGACATATACATGCCCGATATGAAATACGGCTCTGATGAGATGGGCCTGAAGTATTCAAACGCCCCGGAGTACACCAGATATGCCAAAGCTGCAATCCTTGAGACGTACCGCCAGGTGGGCGACCTGGAGATCGACGATGACGGCGTTGCCGTCAGAGGGCTCCTGGTTCGCCATCTGGTACTGCCAGGGGGTGCAGCCGGCACAGCGGAGGTTGTTCGCTTCCTATCCAAGGAGGTTTCAGGGAACACCTACCTGAACGTCATGGCCCAGTACAGGCCCGAGTACAGGGCGTGTGGATATTCCGAGCTCGATAGGGGCGTAACGGCCCAGGAGTACAGAGAGGCAGTTCGAATGGCAGCAGATGCCGGTCTGATTCGGGGATTGGATACCTATTAATAGACTCCACAGGAGATATTATGATGAAGATATGGTGAAGATGAAGCCTTACGAATACCTCGAACATACCGCCGACGTCAAGTTCAGAGCATATGGAAAAAGCCCTGATGAAATGCTCAGCAACGCCGCCCTGGCCCTCTTCAACTCCATGATAGACACGGCTACCGTCCAGGCCAAGGAGACCTGGAAGGTGGAGCTCTCCGGGCCAGACCTGGAGCAGTTGGCTTACGATTGGCTCTCCGAGCTGGTATTCCTCTTCGAGACCGAGTTTGCAGTGTTCTCGACCTTCGACGTCAAACTGCACCAGAACAGCGATTGGAGCCTTCAGGCCGTTATAGGCGGGGAGAGGATAGACAAAAGCAGGCACGCCTTCGATAACGAGGTCAAGGCAGTGACCCACCACAAGTTTGAGATCAAGAAAAACAATCTCTGGTGCATACAGGTGGTTCTTGACGTTTGATTCGGATTACGATTCTGGATTATGATTCTGGACGTGTGATCAATGCTCAACAAGATTGAAGATAACATTTACGAATTGCCCATGAATTACCGCCCTGGAATGAGGGTTCCCGGGAGGGTCTTCGTCTCCGAAGCCCTGCTCGGAATGGTAGAACCCGGGACGATAGAACAGGTAGCCAACGTTGCCAGCCTGCCGGGGATCGTCAAATACTCCATGGCCATGCCGGACGCTCATCTGGGCTACGGCTTTCCCATCGGAGGCGTGGCAGCCTTCCGAGAGGATGGGGGAATTATCAGCCCCGGTGGGGTGGGTTTCGACATCAACTGCGGTGTGAGAATGCTCAGGTCGAACCTTGAGGCAAAGACTGTTCAGCCGCTGATCTCCGTGCTGGTAGACGCCCTCTTCGAGGCCGTACCATCCGGTGTCGGGGCAACGAGCAGGCTTCATGTCTCCGACAAAGAGCTGACCGATGCTTTCATCAATGGCGCCAAATGGGCCGTGGGCCAGGGCTACGGCGTGGAGGCCGACCTGGATCACTGCGAGGAGAATGGTTCTATGAAGGGCGCCGACCCGTCTCAGGTCAGCATAAAGGCCCGCAAGAGGGGCCGACCTCAGTTAGGCACCCTGGGTAGCGGCAACCACTTCTTGGAGATCCAGAGGGTAGACGAGATCTACGATGAGGCCGTGGCCAAAAAGTTCGGTCTGTTCAAAGGCCAGATAACAGTCATGATCCACTGCGGCTCCCGGGGGGCTGGCCACCAGATCTGCACCGACCACCTGGAGGTGCTGAGCAGGGCCGTCCACAAGTACAATATCGACATCCCGGACAAGCAACTGGCCTGCGCGCCCCTGGGGACACCCGAGGCTGAAAACTACTTCGGGGGCATGGTCTGCGCCGCAAACTACGCCTGGGCCAACCGCCACATCATCGCCCACTGGACAAGAGAAGTCTTTGAAAAGTATTTCCCGGATGGGAAGCTGGACCTGGTCTACGATGTCGCTCACAACGTAGCAAAGATAGAAGAGCACGACGTCGATGGAGTCCGCGAACGCTTGTACGTCCACAGAAAAGGCGCAACAAGAGCCTTTGGTCCCTCAAGGAGTGAAGTTCCGGATGTTTACAGAGATGTGGGCCAGCCGGTCCTTATTCCGGGTAGCATGGGCACAGCCTCGTACGTGCTGTGCGGAAAAGACCGGGCACTGGAGGTGACCTTCGGATCCGCCTGTCACGGCGCGGGAAGAATAATGAGCCGCAGCCAGGCAAAGAGGACCTTTGCAGGGCAGGACATCAAGGCTGCATTGAGCGCTCAGGGAATTAAGGTCAAAGCCACTCACCCGGCTATGCTCGCCGAAGAGGCCCCCCAGGTCTACAAGCCCTCCAACGAGGTAGTCGACGTGGTGCACAACCTCGGGATTGCCACAAAGGTTGCTAGGTTGATGCCCCTAGGAGTCTCCAAAGGATAACCCTCGAGGGCCGGCTAAGTCACGGCCCATCATTGCCCTTTTTTCTTGCTGAAGCGCTTTGCGGATGAGTATTTCATATGACAATCCCAATGAAGTGTAGAAGGATTATCAGGATGGCCCCGAGAGCACCTCCGATCGCACAGATCAGTATGACCACCAAGCTGTAACCTATTCCAAGCCCCGCGATGGCATTGGCCAGAAAGAGTATCACAAGGCCCACTACAGCGTTGACCAGGAAGTTCTTGATCGATCTCAGGATGATGAAAGCGCCGAAGACTATGGCCAGGGCGAGCACAATTAGCCCCAAAATCCCTGTTTCTATCATAATCACCATTAAGCCTTGAACATTTAAAAGGGTTCTTAGACTCCGGCTTTGGCATCCAACGGCTCCATCTCGCTCTCTAGCCTGTGCAGCTCTTTGGTGTCCAGGGATAGAGGATCGATGTGCACCAGAAAGATGGCGTTTTTCAAGGCGACGTCGTCCCTCTGGGATTGGATGAACCTGAGAACAGTCTCGTAGTTGCTCTGGGTGATCAGGTAGCCTAGCCCCTCCAGGAGTATCACTGGATAGTTCGCCTTTTGAAGGAAGTCTGAGAGCATGCTGCTAAGCCTCGGGAAGTTGGTGGGATCCACAGACCTGTGCTCCGACTCGCTCTTCTGGGTTAGCCAGATGACCGTCCCTGTAGGAATGCCGTATCTTTCGCTGAGGATCTCAGGGTTGTACCTGCTCAGACACAGGCCGTCCATCCCGTGGTTTACCAGATCGCCGAAGATCTCCATGCTCTTGTTCGGCTTTTCCTCCTCGATGACATAGGTGGTTCCTGGTGTGAGAGCGATCTCGAGGGGACTCCGACCAAAGCTGTGCATGAGATCCTTCACAGACGCTGCCAGGTCAAACTTGGGATCGTACTTCTTAATAATCCTTGCAAGTCTTCTGATAGCAATGAAGAACTCCCGGCGGTTCAAAACTATACCTGAACAGATCTTCAAGGCAATCTTACTGGGCTGTGCCATGTCAGGGTCACATGCAGCCGCCGATGATTCGCCTCCCATGGGCTCCGCCTTTTCAAAGATGGTGCCAGACTCGATTGATTCGTTGACATCTCTGATGACATCGACCCTTGTCGCACTGTCAAGCCCAGACAGCATGGCATCAGAGAAGACCTTAAACAGGTAAGCGGAGAGCGGCCCAAGGGTGAAAATGAGCTCTTTGATATCGTTGATCTCCGAGGCGATCGCCCTGTGTACGAACTCCGGCCTCTCCGCCAGAACCATGCGGGTCTCTCGGGATAACAGCTCGATCTCGTAGACGAAGTCCAGCACCTCCCTCTCAGGGACCAAGCCAGCGTTCTCCTTAATCAGGTGCTCGACGTTATCCAAAAGCACGATGCTGTTCTTGCTGGATTCAACGAAAGATTTAATGGTCACGAAGAGCAGTGGCAGGTTTGTGGGAGATACGTACCTCTCAGAACCTTTCTCGTGACTGAGCTTGATAATGGGAGTCTCCCTGAATCCCCATCTTCTCCGAAGCTCCTCAGGGTCATGGATGGTTATACACAAACCCTCCACTCCATGGGTAATCTGGTCCGTGAACACCTCGTATGCCTTTTCGGGAATTATGAAGGTCCTGCCAGGCCTCAGTTCGTAGGCCGGCTGGGTGGCTTTCACCGCCTCTTGCACTGGAGTGACTAAAACCTTCTCCTCAACAATCATCCTGGTCGCCGAGGTCCCAACGGAGCCGGTAAGGGTCTTCTCGAACTCGCCCCACAGCTCCAGAAGCTGTTTAGCATCGATCCTGTCTCGAGTCGTCCCTAAGCGGCCAAGCTCTGCATCAACAAGCCGCTTGGCCCTGTCGTCTCCGATGTATCGGGCTAATGTCGTCTGAAGCTCATCTACAGTCCCCATTCTGATGGAACCCCTCTCCACCGGCAGAGGCTCGACGTTCTCTTTGAAAACGTCTACAAAGCTGCTGGTCAGGGCGGCCTCAGCAGGGCTCGGCCTGGACATTAGAGATACCAGCACGTACAGTGAACAGTTTACGAAAAGGGTCCAGAAGACCGAATGCGTCCAGATGTCAAGGTTCATTCCAAAGAGCGCAGTGGGCTTCAGAGCTGTTATGCCAAAGGGCCCGTTGGCAACGAGATTGGCCGACAGCCAGCTTTCTCCAGCTACAGTGGGGATCAAAGCGGTGTAGATCCATAGCAGAAAGCCGGACACGAGGCCAGCCATGGCTCCCTCTCTAGTCCCTCTTTTCCAGAACAACCCTCCAAGGGCAGCAGGGGCGAACTGACTGGCAGCCAGGAAGGAGACGATGCCGATATCAGCAAGGCTGTGGTAGGCCACAGCCCGGGAGTAAAGATAACCCAGAGCTACTACAAGCAGGATGTTAAGCCTTCTCATCTGCAGGAGAAGTCCTGGTAGGTTCATGCCTCTCCCTATTCGACCCAGCAGGTAAGGCATCTCAAGGTCGTTGAGCATCATGGTTCCCACAGCAACTGACTCCACGAGGATCATGGCCGTGGCGGCCGAAGCGCCACCGATGAAGACGAATAAGGCCAGCAAATCCTGGCCGTGAGTGTAAGGAATGGTGAGTATGAAAGCGTCCTTGATCCCCGGAGTGTTCAGAAGCAGTCCACCCCATGCTATGGCTGGGACGAAGATATTCATCAGGAGCAGATAAAGTGGAAAGAGCCACATGGCTTTCTTCAGGTGCGACTCGTCCGAGTTCTCCACGACCATAACATAAAACTGCCTGGGAAGTAAGAGTATGGCGAAGAACGAGATCAATGTGAGAGAAAACCAGGAAGTATAATCTATGCTCATAAGATTGGAGTATTCGGGGTTTGTCGAGATGGCCCGGGAAATTCCGTCCAGGATAGGCCCGTATCCGCCGAAGATTCCGTAGGTTACGTAAAGCCCTACCAGAAGAAAAGAGACGAGCTTGACCAGGGACTCGAAGGCCACGACGGCGATAAGCCCCTCGTGGTGCTCCATGGGATCGAGGTGTCTGGCGCCGAAGATCACTGCAAACGCGCCCAAGAGCAAAGCCACGACAAGCTTGGTCTCAATCTCTATGCCCAAGATCATGTGCTGCCCACTCAACACTTCCAGGGATGTGGAAATCGCTATCAATTGAAGGGCAACATAGGGAGTGACCATGACCAGGCTTACTACTGCGACGATGGCACCAATGGCGTAGCTCCGGCCATACCGAAAACTGATGAAGTCGCTAATCGATGTCAAGCGGTGCTCCTTGGCGATCTTGATCATCTTTCTTATGATGATCCAACCGAGGAGCATGGCGAGAGATGGACCAAGATAGATCGGCAGGAATTCCAAGCCATTGGATGCCGCTCTTCCTATGGAGCCGTAGAAAGTCCAGGCCGAAACGTACACCGACAGGGACAGGGCGTAAACGTAAGGGTTTGATACAATGCTTCTTCCAGCCAACCTCCTTCGGACAGCAAACTGCGCTATTCCGAAGAGGAGAAGCAGATACAGTACCATGGTGATGAGGGCCAGGTGAGGACTTATCAGCTCGAACCCCTCCTGTCAAAAAGGTAGGCAAATAGTATTATCAGCAGCCAGACTAGAGCTAAATAGAGCAATATCGATGGATAGCCAAATAACCTCGCCATTCCTGTGGCCAGGGATAATAGCGGCCAGTTGAGCAGGGCTACCCCCATCAAGAAGAGAAATACCCAAGTCTCATCCTGCCTGAACAGATCCTTAATCGATAATGCCATGATCACAGACCTGGATAAACAGTCAACCCCTTAGCAGAAATATCTAATCCATGTTTCCCAGACATATGAGGTGTGCCTGCCATCTTCAGTATCTCCACCGACCGTCTCCTCACAAAGTTCACTTCAATATTGTGAAGCAATATTATTCCATCAGCAATATGAGCGATGTCCGCAGGGTACGGATATCCAGGTCCGGTTTCGCTGGTTATCAGGGAAACTACGTTCATGTCCTTGATCGTCCTGGCCAGCTTAAGAAGAAAACGTCGGTAATCACCCTTGAGTATCTCCTGGAGCTCTGATGGATTGCATATAACCATCCTCTTCGACTGAAACTCGATGATCTTAGATCGGATCAGATCCAGCGAGTCCAGAGTGCACTTCGTGTCCTCGACTGCTTCTCCCAAATCTATGTAATGAATTTCCTTGCAGAAGTAATCCTCTTTGACAAACTCGTAGGTTGATGCAAACTTGAAAACAAGACTGGGGGATCCTCCTGAGATCATGATATAAAGCCCTGGCTCCTTTCGTTCCGCTCCCTTGCACAGGAACTGATTGCAGAAGGTGGTCTTCCCTGTTCCTGCTTCACCGGCCACCAAGGTTATGGAGGGAACTGGTAGACCGCCCCCTATCATCTCATCCAATCCGGGGATTCCGGTAGGGATCCGCTCTATATTTTTCATTCTCTCATCCCTGAGGAATTTTGAATAATTATAAAATTATCCTTCTCAAATTTTCTTCCCGAATGTAACGATCTCTATCGCGGCAAAGTGGATCGCACGGTTAACCGCAATCTTTCACGAATACCTTATGCAGAATATTGCATCTTTTCTTATTTGTCTTTAATGGTAAGTTGAATCATGGTAGAGGATTGCTGCGCGGTTCTAGAGCTTCTCCCAGACTGTTTTTATATTAGGAATCCCTTCTCGCTGAGGTGAGATGATTGATCCTCAGAACACATTATTCAGGAGACATAACCCCAGAGAAAGCTGGTGTTGAGGTCACCTTAGCTGGCTGGGCCCACGAGATCCGTGACCTCGGGGGCATAGCCTTCCTGGTCTTACGCGACAGGGAAGGGTTTGCCCAGATAACTCTGATTAAGAAGAGATCGGATCCAAAAGTGCTGGAGACTGTCAGATCCATCACCAGGGAGAGCGTTGTTCAGGTCAGGGGGACGGTCAAGGCTGAGGCCAAGGCACCCCGGGGCTTCGAGGTTCTGCCCTCAGAAGTGAAGATATTAAGTGCGTCAGAGGTGCCTTTGCCCCTTGATCCCACCGAGAAGGTGGCCTGTGAGCTCGATACCAGGCTTGACGCACGGTTCATGGACATTCGCAGGCCCTGTATTCTAGCAGGTTTCGAGATCGAGAGCGCCGTTCTTCGCAACCTCCGGGAGTATTTCTACAAGAATAGCGTAACCGAGGTATTCACTCCCAAGATCGTTGCAGCAGCCACCGAAGGCGGAACAGACCTGTTTCCCATAAGCTACTTCGAGCGGGAGGCTTTCCTCAACCAGAGCCCACAGCTTTACAAACAGATGCTCATGGGTGCTGGCATGGACAAGGTCTTCGAGATCGGACCAATCTTCCGGGCTGAGGAGCACGACACCCGTAGGCATCTGAACGAAGCAATCTCCATCGACGTGGAGGTCAGCTTCGCCGATGACAAGGACGTAATGGGGCTACTGGAGGGCGCCGTATCCGGGGCCTATAAGTATGTGAGCGAGAATTGCACGCGCCAACTAGGAGTCCTTGGCCTGGATCTCCAGGTTCCAAAAGTCCCCTTCCGCAGGATCACATACACAGAAGCCTTAGAGCTTGCCAAAGGGCGGCCGGGAGTAGAGATGAAGTGGGGAGATGACCTGGATACGGAGACGGAGAGGTTCCTGGGAGAAACCATTGGGGAGCACTACTTCTTGACCGACTGGCCGTCGTCCATAAAGCCCTACTACACTCTGCCTTATGAGGATAAGCCTGAGGTCTGCCGAGGCTTCGACTTGATGCACCCGAGAATGGAGCTTGCGAGCGGAGCCCAGAGAGTTCACGACTACAGGCTACTCGTCGAGCGAATCAAAGAGAAATGTTTAGATCCGGCAGGCTTCGAGTTCTATCTAAAAGCCTTCAGGTATGGCATGCCTCCCCATAGTGGATGGGGCCTTGGGCTGTCCAGGCTAGTGATGACCATGCTGAACCTGGAGAACATACGCGATGCGGTGTTATTCCCGAGGGACAGGAGACGGCTAGTGCCGTAGAAGCCCAGGTTTTTAAGCATCTTTTTAATTCTCTTTTTCCGGGTGCACATGGCTAGCGGACAAGTAGCCACTTGTCCGCGGGTGCCTCGCTGGTGGGAAGGCACTTGTAAAAGGAGCAAGAGCATGGGGGGCAGTGATGCTCTGGTGCTAGGCGATAAGATCTAATATTACTAGAAGAAAGGAGAGAGGGCAGGGCCCGTGGTCTAGCTGGTTATGACATCGCCCTTACACGGCGGGGATCACGCGTTCGAATCGCGTCGGGCCCATCTCCATGCAACTTCTTCTTTGGATGTTTTTTCAGGTCAATAGCGTAACAAGCAGTCCAACGACTATCATTGGCAAAAAGATAGCGGCTATTCTGTTTCCGAACTCCCTTGTTCCCATGATGTAAGATATCGAGAGCTTCACAAGAGTGTTGGTTATTGCTGCTAGGGTAATGGCGGTCACCGCTGTATTTGGCGTCAGGCTAGATTTAGCCAGGGTGGCCATGGAAAGGGAGATGGCATCCACGTCGGCCAGGCCGGCGATCACGCTGGCAGCGTAGGTCCCTGCATTTCCGAAGTAAATGCTTGCCAGCTTTGATGTCAGAAGCACGATTCCGAAGAAGGCTCCGAATGTCAGGGCGGGAAGTATCCTGAAGGGATCCTTTAGAGACGCGCTCTTTCCTACAGGATCTTTCTTCCTAAGGAGCAAAAGGGCTAGGGCTACGCCAACGATTGTCATGCTGCCCAGTTTGGGCAGAAGAGAAAGGAAGATGTCTCTGTTCACCACCAGAACTATGAACAGCATTCTGGGGAACATGGTGCAGCTAGCGATGGTGGTTGCGAAGACCGCAGAGGGGAGCAACTCCTTCTGCAATCTCACCTCTGTGGCCATGGCTGTTGTAACTGCGGTGCTGGAAACCAATCCTCCCAGGACACCGGTCAGGCTGAGGCCCCTCTCAGTTCCCAGTATTCTGATCAGAACGTATCCCACATAGCCGATGAGGCTGACAAGAACGACCATCAGCCAGATTTGCCTTGGGTTGAGTACGTTGAGTGGATCTAGCGGCTGGTCTGGCAGGAATGGATAAATCGCCAGGGCGATTATACCCATCTTGAGGGTGTCCAGGAGGTCGGTCTCGCTAATGGCTTCAACATAACGATGAGTGATCTTCTTGGTGGCCAGGATCCAGGTTATCACCACTGCCAAGGCAACTGCAAGCAGTCTTCGGTCATCGAAAAAGCTCAACGATCCAAGAAGAAATGTCAGAATAGCGGCCACAGCTGAGGTCAGGTCAACTCTGCCCTGAGTTCTTGAAGAAGCCGAATAGTAGCCGATCCCCACAAGCAGCATGAAGGAGCCGAAGGCTACAATTACGAACTCCTGGCTGTAGTAGACTGCCATGTTGGCGCATAGCGTGCCCAGGAGCGCAATCAGGGTGAAGGTGCGTAGGCCAGCCACTCCTATCAACCTCTCCTCGGCCAGTCGACGCTGCCTCTCGGTTCCGATGAGAGCTCCGATGAGCAAGGAGATTATAAATGGGTAGAGATCGGTAAACTGCATCATATTTTCCATAGGCCTTTACAGTAATAACTTTTGCTTTCTTGGCCCCACGCTACCCTTGGGCCAAGCTATTTAAATCGGCCCGAATTGTGGTGGACGATGATCACTGGGAAGGTCAAAGTCAAGAAGTGCATCCAGATCCTGGAAGATCTCTACGGCGTCCCGGAGCCTGAACAGATCGATCCTGTGGACCTTCTGATTGCCACCATCCTCTCCCAGAACACCACAGATAAAAACTCACTCAAGGCCTTTGGCAACCTGAAGTCATCCTACCCCGACCATGAATCGCTGCTCTCTGCGCAGGAGGCTCAGATAGAAGAGAAGATCCGGGTGGGCGGTCTCGCAGAAATGAAAGCTAACCGGATAAAGGCAGCCCTGGAAAAGATAAAGGCGGATGCGGGCTCTATAGACCTTGGCTTCATCAGAAAAATGGATTTAAAGGAGGCAAGAGATTATCTGATGTCCCTTCAGGGAGTCGGGCCCAAGACCGCTGCTGTAGTCCTGCTGTTCGCTTTTCACAAGGCCACTATGCCGGTCGACACCCACGTCTTCAGAGTCTCAAAGAGGATTGGCCTTGTTCCAGAGAACGCCAGCATAAAGGACGCACAGGCAGTGTTGGAGAAGATAACGCCACCGGATAAGTACATGTCTCTGCACTTAAACCTGATAAAGCACGGACGGCTCATCTGCAAAGCCAGGAATCCTAACCATTCCGATTGTGACTTCAGGGACATCTGCAACTTCTATTCGCATGCCACAAGTCTTAAATGATAAGAGGAACCACCCCCATTCCGCGCTCCGGTAGTGTAGCTCGGCCAATCATGAAGGACTCTCACTCCTTCGACTCGGGTTCAAATCCCGACCGGAGCACTGTTTTACTGGTAATAGTTTTATATTATTAGTTCTATTATTTCTCTTGGTTAAAATCCTTTATCAAGTCGGATAGTCGAGCAAGGAGTCCTATAAGACCTTGAAAATTATCTCACAGTGCAATCCAGCCTCTATGAATATCTCACCTGTGATGGATATGTGGAGGAGCTTAAGGGCTACTGGTCAACCTTCCCAAGTTCGCGAGTTACGTGAAGATTTTGAAGAACTCGATGGCGTACAGGGAGACTGCCAGCGAGAGGAAATTCCTGATGAAAGACTTGGCTGAGGAGGGAGATACGGACTTCTGATTATGCCTTGTCTCTTTTGTTTCAATGACACTTTTAGATAATTGGCTCATAGTGTCATAGAACCATCTAATACACATCAATGGCGTAGGTTGGACAGAGTCTGTTATGCAACTATCCAAAGTCGGTCTAATACCATTTTAGTTTGCCCATCATTCCCAGGACTATGAGCACAAATCTGTTAGCTCCACTGTTATCTATCATGGTGCAGTATAGCGTTTTTTGACGCTATGGAACCTAAAGCGCAAAAGCACGGGATTTGAGCCCAGGTTTGCTTTTATAATAAACTGCTTGGGCCACAAATAACGAAAAATAGGGCGACAGATTGCAGGTTGTATATACTTGGTGGTGGCCATAGCTCTCTTCGATGCGTGGGCTACCTCTTTTGTAGATTTGGCTAGCGACCGGAAGAGGGAGCGGGTTATAGTCATTTGTTCATCCACCTCTTTGCAGACAAATTAACCGTGAAAACTTTATCCGGTAGTTGCGATGCAACCGGATATGATTCCTCGAAGCTGCCCCGCAAATAGATCGCACACATGGTGTTGGATACGTGGTAGATGCTACCTTGTGCGTCCTTAGGGCATCCGTCTAATATCCCAGCCAGGACCGACCACCTTACGGCTTCGGGACCGTAGCCGTAGTCATGCCAGACGATGGCCGAAGACTCATCTTTCAGTAACCTGAAGGCATTTCGCGTATCGGACTTGACCGCCTCATAACTGTGGTCGCCGTCGATGAAAATCAAGTCAAATTTCTTGCCCAGGCTGGAGAAATCGAATGTCAGCGAATCGTGCCCTATGTGGGTGACGTTGCTCATCTGCCGCGAAAAGATTGCGTGGTTGCGGATGAACTCTTCGGAGAATTTCGCCTGACGCATCTCTTCCTCGGAAAGGCTGATGGTGATGCACTCTTCAGCCAAGCTCGCCACGTTTGCGACGCTCTCACCGCGCCAGGTTCCGATCTCCAGGTAAGCACAATGCTCGTATCTCCTGGCTAGGGACTTTAGCAGGGCTAGATCCGTCAGCATCGAAGTGCCCTCAAGGAAGCTATACGGATATATTGTCTCTTCAAAGGACAGGTCTATGGTCGGCAGGCCATTATGATGACCGTATTTCTGCGAGACGCGCGCCTTCCAGTCGTTCTCATCCTCGAGGACTCTCACTAGTCGATTGGGGTGAGCCAGCAGCGCGGTGAAGCACTTAATGACCTTCTGTATTCGATTCATTTAAATAGCCTCAGTCCATGTGATGATTTTAGTTCGGTTACTTTGTCGTAAGCTTTGGATATCTTTTGTAAGCCTGCTCCTTGCAAGCCCTACTCGTTGGGTTTGGTCAGTTGACGGAATTCTACTTATAAATATAAGTAGCTTGCAGGTTTAAGTACTGCTGCAAGCCATCAGGCGCGTCTCTTAATTGTTATAGGGTCACTTAAGATTGTATATCATCTTGTATCTGAGATTCAGATAGTTCAGGAAATCGTAAGCCTCTGTCTCGTTCCCTGTTGCCTTCTTCATCAGCTCAGGCGTATCATAGATGGCACCATACTTGTATACGTGCTCCTGCATCCATGAGACGGGTATGGAGAAGTCGCCTGAAGCGAATCTCTGGTCTAGGTCTGGGTGGTCTCTTCTCATGGCCGTCTCCAGCTGAGCTGCGTTCATGGAACCCAGGGCATAAGCCGGGAAGTAGCCGAAGTATCCTGCAGCCCAATGATCATCTTGAAGTATGCCGTCTTTGTCATCGGTGATGTTCACTCCTAAATACTCCTTGTACTTCTGACTCCAGATCATCGGCAGGTCGTCTACGCTAATCTTTCCATCGAAGAGGTCGCGTTCGATCTCATAACGGATGATGACCTGGAGAATGTAAGATACCTCGTCTGCATCTATACGTATCGGGCCGATGTTTAGCCTATTGATATGTCTGTACATATCATCCGGTGAGACATTATCCATCTCTGGTCGGAACTCCTTCTTCAACTGAGGACTTCTTGTTCTTCAGATCCTCCAGGTAGCTTTGAGCCTTGGCCCGATATTCAGTCGCATTCTGAGGCATTGAAATGGCCTGATCCCAATCAGAGAGGCGTATCATCGTATCGAGGTAAGACATCTCAACGGAAGTGTTCAGGAGCCGGTTGTAGGCCTCTCTAGTCGTTATATCAGGGGTACTGTTCTGGCCAACGCTGCCTTGCATTTGGCAGCTTGCGCCCAGAGTAGCGACAAATATTGTCATTGTCAGGATGATTCCTATCAGAAGGAAGTTGTATCTCATTCTTCCCCTTCTACACGATGAATTGAAGTCCGTGAATATTAACTTATTTCATCTCTTCCTAGTGTTGAACAAGAAAATATCAAAGAACTATTTTAGGATCCGCGAATTCAGCAGCAAGTTACTCGTACTTGATTATACAATCTTCGCTGCCAGAAAGGAAACTAGATTATTATAAATACTAATTCTACACCGTAAAGTATTACCTTCGCGCTCTAGGTTCTACACGACAGCAGATAACGATTATAGTCCTTAACACAACAAATTTAACTTATCGTACAGGAATCTAGGAATCCACATTCGTGCTGAAGAAAGATTTCCAGCCAAGCTAAAGAAGCTATTTCTTCCAATCTCAATGAGTCCCAGTTT
>JBGQAL010000057.1:0-15207 GCA_041494285.1 Methanotrichaceae archaeon | reverse complement strand
GTCTCCAGGCCTTTGATGGAGATGTCCAATTCGTCATAGAGGCCTAGGCCAATGAAGAACAGCATGGGCATTAGTTGTCCAGGCCCTTTAAAATCCCTCCCTCTGCTTCGTGCCATTCCCGCGGTAGATCTATATCCTTTGCAAAGGCTATCAAGTACTATGATCGGCAGGGAAACTCAGGTGGTGGACTGCAGGGAGAGCATGGGACTGGCAAAGGGCGGAGGGCTTGCTCAGCGAGGAACTCTGTCCGAGGCCACCAAGCCGGATGTGATAGCTATCGCCATGTCTCCAGGCCGCAGGCACATAACGAAGCCAGTGTGCGAGATGACCTACGGCCTTCGGCGCGAGGGAATCCAGACTAGCGTCCTGGTCCTTGAGGCTGGAACGGGTGTACCGGAGAGCTTTCCACAGTCATCCCGAGGGTACGGCCCAACCTTCGGGTTGAGCGAGAAGGAGGTGGAGCAGATCAACAGGCATAAGATCGCCGTCATCCACCTCGGCAACGTCCGGTCCCACGCCATACACAAGGCCAAGGAGGTGCTGGCGCTGGTTGACATTCCTGCTGTGATCGTGGCCCAGTGCCCCATGGACTTCGAGGACTTTGCCAAGGAAGGAATAAGAACCAGGCTGGTCAAGCCGCCCAGGCAGAAGACCCAGACGAAGGGAACTGTAGTGGACATTGTAACTGGCGTAACCAGAGGAGCAACCTGCACCAGAGTGAAGTTAAACACCCTGGCAAAGGTCCTAAACAAACACCTGGCGGAGATTAACGCCCGAGAGGAGGCCGAGAAGGCCAAGGCTCCTTCCAAGGCTGCCAAAGCTTCCGCATAATACGCAAAATTCGCATGAAGATAGAAGCTTCAGGATGAGGGATCGATGAAGTACGTAATACTCCTCGGAGATGGGATGGCCGATCACCCCATCGACTCGCTAGGTGGAAAAACGCCGCTGCAGGCCGCCAATAAGCCCAACATGGACCTCGTCGCTAGGCAGGGTCGCACAGGTCTAGTTCGGACGGTTCCTGAGGGATTGCCGCCAGGCAGCGATGTGGCTAACCTTTCTGTTCTTGGCTACGATCCTCAAAAGTACTACTCCGGCAGAGCTCCACTGGAGGCGGCGGCCATGGGGGTCCACCTGGCAAAAGACGATATCGCTTTTCGATGCAACCTCGTGTCCGTCACGAACGGACTTATGGAGGACTATAGCGCAGGCCACATTACTAGCGATGAAGGCCGGGAGCTGATCAAATCCCTGAAGCAGTTAATGCCCGGTGAAAGACTCTATCCAGGCGTTAGCTATCGTAACCTTCTGGTGCTTAAGGCAGGAGCAGAGGCGGTATGCACTCCGCCGCACGACATCATGGACCAGCCCATAGAAGATCATCTGCCAAGGGGCAAGGACTCCGAACTACTCATCGAGCTGATGGAAGCCACGCGACCCGTACTTGCCTCGCACCCTGTGAACAAGAAGCGCGTAGCTGATGGCAAGAGGCCAGCCAATATGATCTGGCTGTGGGGCCAGGGCGCTGCCCCCAGCATGCCCACATTCCAGGATCGATTTGGTCTCCGTGGGGCCATGATCTCAGCCGTTGATCTGCTCAAGGGAATTGGGACCTATGCCGGCCTGGAGGTGATCGATGTTCCAGGAGCCACTGGCGACATAGACACCAATTATGCTGGCAAGGTACAGGCTGCACTGGAGGCCCTGAAGCATCTGGACTTTGTGTATCTACACATCGAGGCCCCGGACGAGGCGGGACATGAGGGAGATGTGGAGCAGAAGGTAAAGGCGATAGAGCTATTCGATCAGAACGTTGTGGGTCCGATGATCCAGGGGCTGAAAGAGTCGGGAGAAGATTGGCGCGCTCTGCTGCTGCCTGATCATGCCACGCCATTATCCTTGCGGACGCACACAAGAGAGCCGGTGCCTTTTGCGATGATTGGGAATGGGATTGAGCAGGATGGGGTGAAGAGCTTTGATGAAGATGAGGCGAAACAAGGAGGATACGGGTTGGTCGAGGGGATGGAACTGGTGAGAATACTGGTGAGAGAAGAAACTTAATTCTAGGATTATATTTAGATATAACATATTGATCGATTTGTGGAGGCTACGCATTTTGGCTGGCAAAGCAACATCTGGCGGTTCAGCGATGGCCGGTGGTCAACGATATCAGGCACAAGTAACCGCTTGGTGGTGCGCGAAGATCCTGTTACAAACTCGCAATGTGGGCTCTTGTTACGACCTCGAAGACGCTTCGATTGCGGAAAAAGCTGACTGTGAAAAACCAGGCGAAGAAGATATCGGCATCGAATTGTCGAATAATGGTTATATATTTGGGCAATGCAAAAGAAGATTAAATCTTAGCAATAACCCAAAAAAGGATTGGGCTAAGACCCTAAAACAATTCTATAAAGATTTTGAAACAGAATCGAATAAATCTAACCAAAATCGACGATATGTAGTCTTTTACGAGAAGGCTAATCGAAGTTTAGAAAAAGTTGACGAGATCTTGAGAAGATACAGATCAAGTGATATTTCACTGATAGGAGCTGCAAATAGTGAAGAAGAGAAAACACTTGTTAGAAATTTAAATGGGCTCTTAGATTCCATCGAAACTGAGCATGATTTTTCTCAATTGAAGGAAAAACGTCATGATTTCTTACGTAACATCTATCTAACACAGCTAAAATTCGACGAACAAAAACAGCAAAATATTTCTGAATCACTCCAAGGATCTCTGTTGAAAGATCCAAATCAGGCGGGCATTGTTCTTAAACTATTGCATAATCTAGCTGATGATTTGATTGCCGAGCGTTTATCAGCAGATAGACTCCTCCTTCGGAAAAAGTTGAAAGAAAGTGGAGTTGCTTTAAAAGATAGTATAAACTATAGAGCTGATTCTGAGAAATTAAGAGATTTGACTAATAGACAAATAGAATATAATAAACACAAAGGCTTACTCAAAATCAAAGACCGTGAATGCATAATCAGCAGATATGTAACTGACATAATGTTCCAAATAGCTAAATCAAGATCGTTCTTAGTTGTGGGTAGCCCAGGAACTGGAAAGTCAGGCTGTTTATTAGAATTAATAAAAAAGTTAAATGATTCAGGAAAAAGAGTCATTTATTGGGCAGCTGGTGATTATAAATATTCATCCATAGATGAAATAGGGAGAAATATTCAACTTCAAAACTCTTGGGAGAATATATTTGAAGATCTTTCCACCGGAGAAGGAGCAACTTTGATTATTGATGGATTGGACGAATTACGTGACAGCCCCGCTCTACGTGCATACCAACATTTATTCGAACTTGCAATTAATCGTGATGTTAAGGTAATTGCCTCTATTCGTTCTTTTGATTTACAATATTCGACGGAAATAAAGAGATTATTTTATTTATCTAATAAATCAACCATTTCAGATTATTCTAAAGATGAATTTAAAAATGTTAGTCATATTTTAGTTCCAGAACTTGACGATAAAGAGTTCGCTCAAGTAACCGAACATTTTACCATCCTCAACAAAATACTGGATACATCCCCAAACCTTGAACCTATAATTCGTAACTTGTTTAGCCTAGATCTTTTGAGTAAAATCATTTCAGAAAGCAATAATAACCTGCAATTTTCATCTATTTCCACACAGGCAGAACTTTTTGATAAGTATTGGGAGCAAAGAATTAATAGCAATCAGCTACGCAATGAAATAACCTCGGTTCTAACTGAGATCATTAATAAAATGGTCGAGGAGCAAAAACTTTGTGTTGTCTCACCTACAATGAATACATCAATTGAAGATGCCATCCTTGGTACAGAAATTATTCGCTGCCCGATCCAGAGACCTGGGCGTTTGCCAGAATCGGGCAAAATCGAATTTGCGAATAATCTACTCTTTGATTATGCCGCCGAGAGACTTTTCATACGTCCGCGAAGTGGCGATCTAGTTAAAGAGCTTTCAAAATTAGATGGTTGGGGTCTTTTCCTACGTCCCAGTTTGGTCCTTCATCACCGCTGGGCCTGGCATCAAGGCAAAGAAGATTTCTGGGAAAGGCTGATCGAACTTGAGCGTGCTTCTATCTTCTACATTCAAAAACTACCGGGATACCTGGAGATGGCAGAGGAATCCAGAGATCGGAAAGATCTACAACCGTTGCTTGATTATCGCCTTGGGAGTGATTGTGAACGTACCCATTGGACACATATTGTGCAAGGTGTTATTGGAGCAGCAAAGTTCTCTGCTCTACCGAGGATTCTTGAGCAAGGATCTGGGGATTGGTGGATTGAGTTCGCTCGTGACCTCATATTAACGAAAGAAAAAGAGCTTGTTTACGCCGGTCAGTGGCTTTTGGCCACTGTGTCACAACACGTAAATCGTCTTTCATCTCAATCTCGACTTTACTTCAATCAAGCAGCGATTAGGTTGGTTAGCGATCAATGGCAAGAACCATTAGAGATGAATCGTATCAAGCATTCAATCGGGTGGGTCTGTACAACGGCGGCCTCCGACATTCAAGCATCTTCAGAGGTAATTCGAAAACTAATTGACCGTGAGGAAATAAAACGTTCTGGATATATTACCGGTGAAACATTAGCACACAACCTCAAATATTTATATAAAGCTGATACAAAACTTGCGGTAGAAGTATATGATGCATTTTTTGGATACACAGAATCCGATCAATCTCCCACTCCGATTCATGAGAGCCGAATCTTTTCTTTGTTGAGTAACCGCAAACAAGATTATGATTTTGCCTGCCACCAACTTTCTGAGGAATTTCCCGAGTTCTTATCCGAATACCCATCAGAGGCTACTAATGCCCTTATTAGGGTATTCAGGAACTTCTGCAACTTTAGCGAAGACCCTCTACAAAAGTACTACCAACGAGAATCTCCCCCAATTCAAACATTCTACTGGGTAAGCAAAAAATGTGACATTTTACCTTACTCAGGTCATATTTGGGATGAAGACTGGGTCGCCACTCAAGAATATCCAACAAAAATGCTCCATGCGTGGCAAACTTTCCTGGAGGAATTGCCGGACAAGAACCAACACGACCTAGTTTGGGAGAAAATTGCAGATACATTAATTAACGAGAACGAACTTGCATCTATCTGGAGAAGGCTACTCATTGCATCCAGCCGTTCACCTAGATTCTTTTCTGGCCGCATATGGACGATGCTACTTAATCCCGTGATTCTTGCAGGACCAGATACTAATGAAGCTGCCAAGAACTGCATCAAAGCCTTTGTAATTTACTTGCCAGACTCATCAATTCACCAAATCGAAGAAACTATTTTGATTATTCAGGGAGATCCGTATGGTTTGGATAATCCTAAATATTTTGAGCCTGAACTAATTTTAATAAAGGCTGAACTATTACGTTGCATACCTGAAGAAAAGCTCAACATTGAAGCAAAGGAGTTCTTATCAAATTGCGGCCCTGTACTTTTACATACTCGTAAGCAAGAGAATATTATTGAGAGTAACGATGTTAAAATAGGTGAGCCACCGGAAAATAGGTTAATAAAATGGATTTTCGCCTATCTTGAAGAATTGACTGAAGAGAGCATCACCGATTACAAATTGAAGGATATTTTGAGAGATCTCCATGACATCGAGCATGTAAGTATAGAACTTAAAGAACAGATCGATAGTAGTTCATATTCAGAAATTCGAAAGAGAACAATTGAGGGCTTTGCCAAGGTCGCTTGTAGTAAAGCTTCATTGGACGAACCGCTTAGAAATGATTTGTATAAAAGGTTCAGAGCAATTTTGACAATTCCGTCAGACAATTCTTCTTCGCAAAATTTAGCAATCTACGACGGCGATCACGTAATACCTAACCTATTATTTACCGAAAAAGCATATGCTACATGGGGATTCTGTTGTCTTGCGACAAAGGATGAATTTCTGTCAAGTGAATTGAAAGATTTGTTCATGAAAATTGCAAATGACCCGGATCCTTCTGTTCGTTTCCATCTAGGCAGTAACATATGGCCGTTACTCAACAAGTGGCCAGAATTTGTATGGGACACTTTAGAACACTGGATTTCTGAATTACCAACACGAGTAGATGTTTTAACAGTCATTCATGGAACTCTAAACGATTCATGGTTTTGGTGGTTGCGAAAGGACAACCAATTACGTGCAGACCAAATGCTTAGAAATCTATGGGCTGCGGCACGTCTCCGCGATTCAAGAAACCTTAAACGTGTTTGTGGAGAGTGGCTCATGGCCCTCTATTTAATTAAAGGAGAATCATGGGCTGAAAACGCTATTGAAAGTGCTTTGAATCCCCTTGAAACCTATATTTTCGAGATGGATGGAGCTTTGAATTTTGCAGTTCGTGTTCTTCTCCCTAGAAAACCTATCAACCCAATACCAGAAGAACGCCAGAAACGGGGTATTAGATTTCTGACTGAGTTGCTGGAGAATGCTAAAAAGGCTATTTGCGAGTATGAGGAAATAGCGAAATCATCTTCGTCTAAAGAAGCCATTCAAACTCCTGATTCGGTCAAACAATTGGTAAAATTTTTCAAACATGTCTCGGCCGAGTTTCAGTTTTCTGCGGAGGGATATTACAAATATTATGTCGAGACTGATGCAACCAACAAAGATGAAATAATGGCCGAATGGTGGCTGACTTCGGAGTCAATATTAAAGTCTCTGCTAATCTTTCCAGAGCCTGCAGTTGTATTCGATTTGATCAAAGGGTTGGAGCGTCTTGTCGATTTAGATGTAAACCGCGTTCTTAGATTGTTACGAGAAGCCACTCTAGCCAGCTTATCAAAGGGCCTTTCACTTGAAAACCAAGCTAAAGATAAGACAATTAAAATTCTCGGAAGTATTCTTGCTGAGCATAAGGTCTCTTTAGTCGATATCGAGTTGCGCTCAGATTTCGTTCAAATTTTAGATGCGTATATGCAAGTTGGATGGCCAGAAGCCCTTGAAATGGGAGTTCAAATTGAAAGCATATACAGATAAATAATAAAATATTATTAATAAATTTATTTGACATATATGATAGAACCTTCGACCACACTTCCCGCTCCCAACGAATAGGGACTCCTGCGATGGATGGTTCAAGATGAGGGTACTAGTATCAGTCACTCAACGACCATTTGACGAGCTTGAACACTGATAGCTATAATTGTTCTTACCCAGGCTGGTTTGACGTCTGGCCAGGATAGTTTTTGATGTAAAGCTCGCCGAATAACTCCTCCTGCTCAAGCCAGACCTGCTTTCTTTGAGCCATGAAGAGCAGAGAGACGTAGTTCATGATGCTTTCTTTGCCTCTGACAGCCTCGAACGAGACCTTATCGCTGCTTCCCAGCATGTCGTCCAGAATGGGCTCCAGGGCTTTTATATGCTCCTCTATGCCTTCCTCGTGGGACAGGTCAAGGGTCTTCTCTGCCGGAGACTCAGGCCACCTCTCCCGCATGGCCTTCCTCCGGCCCACCATCTCAGCCTTCTTCAGCTCTGAGATCAGCTCTTCCAGGGTTACCGGCCGCTTGGTATGTCTTCTCACCGGAGGGGATGGAAGCTGGTCGAACACCTCCTCACCGATCCACTCATCCTCCGGCTCCTGCACCGGTGTGACTTCCTCGCCTCCCTCCATGGAGTCCGACTTCATTCGCAATAGAATGCTGGCATAGAGCAGAGTCCTGGCAGGAATCCTCAGGTCACGCTTCTCCAGGGAATCGATATAATCCAAGAACTTCTCGGTCGTCCTGGCGATGTCTATGTCCCATGGGTCCAGCTCTCCGCGCTTGGCCAGCTCCACCAAGACCTCCGCAGGCTCGCCGAACTCCAGGTCGTCCTTTTTAGGACCCGCCTTTGTTATCGAGGGTTTCTCAGGAGTCGTCTCTTCTTTCAAATGGATCAGCTCGTGTAAATTCCAGTTGCGCTGGAGATGTTGTCTTCCTGCATGGTTACACCGATGGTGTACTTTGCTTGCTGGATCATGGGTTTCCTCAGAGAGACCACCAAGAACTGGGCTCTACTGGAGATCTTCTTGATCAGCTTGGCCACACGTTCCGCATTTACGCCGTCGAGGAACATGTCGATCTCGTCCATGGCGTAGAAGGGTGCGGGCCGAAACATCTGAATGGCGAAGATGAAAGACAGGGCGGTAAGGCTCTTTTCGCCGCCCGACATGGCCTCCAGCCGATGGAAGGGCTTGCCTGAAGGCCTGGCCTTTATGGTCATTCCGCCGCCCAGGGGATCGTCGGGGAACTCCAGGATCAGTTCGCCTTCGCCCTTTGAAAGCTCCTTGAATATGTCGTTGAAGTTCCTGTTAATCTCTATGAAGGTCGAGAGAAACGCCTCTTTCTTCATCAGGTCGTACTTGTTCAATTTGTCTATAATGGCCTCACGCTCATTGTTCAGAGTCTCTCGCCGCTCCTGGAGAATGCTGTGCCTCTTCAAAACGCGATCGTATTCCTCTATGGCCAGCATGTTCACAGGCTCAAGCTCCCGCATAGCTGCTTCCAGGGCCTTGATCTTCTGGGCTACAGTTTCACTTCTGGGGGGCTCCTGGTTTGAATCGACTCCACAGGCCTCGATCTCCGACCTGAGGCTTTCAACCTGAACCCTGGTCTGGGCAGCAGCAGCATCCGCAGCCATCAAGCGGGCCTCAGTCTTATCCATCTCCCTGTCTATTAGGTCTAGCTCCTTCTGCAAGGCCAGGAGCTGTTCTCCCAGGATGCTGCGCTCACCCTTGAGCCCGTGCAGTTCAACCTCGATCTCTGCCTCCTTGAAGGCCACTTCACGCATCTCTGTCTCTATGGCTGATATTCGTTCAGAAGCGACTCGCTTGCGCTCCAGGGCCTCGGTCCTCTGAGACTCCAGTGCCTCCCTCCGGCCTTGGAGCTCTTTGAGCTTCTCGGCACCGCTATCAGCTCTGATTTTGTCCTTCAGGATATCGGAATCGATCTCCCTGATCCTCTCTTGAAGCCTTTTGGCCTCTCCTTCGGCCAGGGCAGCCGAAGCCACAAGCTCCGGAATGTTCGATCCGGCTAGCTCTCCTTCAATTCGGCTTATCTTCTGCTGTTCTTCAGCAAGAGCTTCTTCGATCCTTTGGACTTCCATCTCCAGAGAATTCAGCCGCTCTTTGAAGGATTGGGACTCTCCGTCCATCTGCGACAGTCGGTCCATCTTCTCCTGGACGGTCTTCTCCAGCCGGGGACTAGCCGACTGGATCTCCTCGATGCGGAAAGTCTTCTTGGAGATGACCTTGTCAAGCTCTTCGACATCCCGGCTCAGACGTGAGATCTCCTCTTCGATCTCGTCCAGTCGGTTCAGCCTGGTGTTTCGCTCAGCCTCGGCCGAAGCGATCTTCTCAGATATCTCCGCAAGCTTGCTGGACTCGTCTGCCGCGAACTTCAACCTGGACTTGTAATGGCCACCTGTCATGGCTCCGCTCTTCTCCACGAGGTCTCCTTCGAGGGTGACCATACGATACCGGCCCATGAGCCTCCGGGCGTCAGACAGAGTCTCAACAACCAGGGTGTCCCTGAAGACGTACCAGAAGGCAGGAGCGAACTTGGGGTCAAAATCTACAAGATTAAGGGCGTAATCGATAACTCCTGGACGGTCGGGTTTCTCGATCAGCTCTCCATGCTCCAGCCGGTTCAAGGGCAGAAATGTGGCTCGGCCGATCTGAGACCTCTTTAGGTAGTCTATGGCTATGGAGGCGTCCTCATCGTTATCTGCCACGATGGACTGAAGCCTTGCGCCGGCTGCTACCTCTAAGGCGGCCGAGTACTTGGAACCGACATCCCCAAGCTCGGCTATAGTGCCGTAAAGGCCGGTGAGCATCTGCCTTTTGATGGCCGACCTTATGGCCTCTACTGCCCTGCTGTAGCCTGAGCGGTCTTCGGTGGCGCGCAGCCGAGCCTCTGCTTTTGCGTGCTCACCCGAAAGGCGCTGAATCTCTCGTTCAGATTCGGCAATCTCCCTCCGAACCTTCAATTTGGCCCCTTCAAGGTCGTCCCTGTCCTTCTCCAGGTCCAGGGCCTTTTTGTTCAGCTCAGCCAGCTCAACTTTTATCTCATCGGTCTCCTTTTCGGCTGCGGACAGGGTGACCTTCGTTTCCGCTATGGCGGCATCGATCTCATCTCGCTCAGAAGTGCCCCTCCGGCTTGCGTCCAACAGCCTGTCCCTCTCCCTTATCAGGTCACCCAAGTTGGCTTTTGACGCTTCTCTGAGCTGCATGGCTCTGGACAGATCATCCCGTAGCTTGGAGTACTGAGAATCGGCCTCGGCGATCTTATTCCTGGCGACATCCGAGAGGGCCAACTGGTCTTCCAACTCGCCCTGGAGAGAGGCACCTCTGAGGCTGGCATCCCCCATCCTGCCAGATAACTCAACAGACTCTTGCTGGATCTTCTCCATTTGGATGAAGCAGCCTTTCGCTTGGGACTCACCCTCCTCCAAGGTTCTGTCGGCAAGCTCAATCCTGCCCTCCTCTCTGGCACGCTCCCCTTTTAGCTCCTCTATCTTGCGCTTGACCTGGAGCTGCTCATCTTCCCCTTTAAAAGCGATCTCAGAGTTCAACCCTTTCAATCGTTCATCTAGGGTTGAAAGCTCGTCCTTCTTCGTGGCAGACTTCAGATTGAGCCGGTCGATCTTCTCCTTGAGGGCTGCACTCTCTGCGTCGAGGGTTGTCAGGGCACCCTTGGACTCGCTGAGGCGAGCGAGGAGCAGAAATGCCTCCTGTCTCCGAAGCTCATCGCGGTGAGCCTGATAGGACAAAGCCCTGTCTCGCTCGTCCTTCAGCCTGCCCAGTTGGAAGCCCACTTCTTCCAGTATTATGTCCACCCGCCCTATCCTGTCCTTCACCACATCAAGCTCTTCCATAGACTTTTTCTTCTTCTCGTCGAATTCGGCTACGCCTGCTATCTCGTCTATGATCTTGCGCCGCTCGACTGGAGTCATCTCGATGATTCGCGTCACATCGCCCTGCATGACGATGTTGTATCCCTCGGGGTTAATCCCCACCTTGGAGAGATAGTCCTGAAGCTCGGTATGGGTGCAAGATTTTCCGTTAAAATAATAGGAAGAAGCGTACTTGTCTTTGTTCACCTTGATCTTTCTGCAAACCTCAATGGTGTCCAGATCGACGGGCATTGTCCGGGAGGTGTTATCGAGCCTGACTTTTACCTCGGCAAAATCGGGATTGTGGCCGTTGTCTCCACGGTAGATAAGATCGGGCAGCCTCTCGGCCCTCATGGCCCTGGAGTTGGAGAGGCAAAGGGCAAAGAGCAGGGCATCGACGATGTTCGATTTTCCGCTGCCGTTAGGTCCTGTGACGGCAATGAAGTCGTTGTACAGAGGTATCTGAACCCTCTTTCCGAAGGACTTGAAGTTCTTAAGCTCCACTTCCTTTATGTACAAAAGCTACCTCCGACCGATCATCACTGTAACATCTTCCCCTTCATATGCAAACTTTAAACAGGATGCTCTTTCCCGTCCCTTATTCTGCATCTTGTCCAGCTTTCTTTCCATCCTCTCGGTCAGTACATCCTCATCCCGAACCTCGATACGAACTGGGCAAAAGTCCCAATTCATCCATCCTAACTTAAACATGTATTAATGGATGTATATATTGTTTTCCCTATCATCTCGGTAAGGCTAACACAACTCGATATCAATGTGATACTTAAAAAATATATGACGATAGACTCTTTTTCTCCCCAGCAAGAAAATATCTTGTGTTCAATTGGACCTCTCATGTACAACCTGGTCCGAATGTGCCAGCCCAAAATCTATTTACTCTTCTGACTCTGAGCAAAGAGAGCCATGGATGTACTTGCCGATGTAGGTGGAAGGCCTGGACTGGACTGCAAAGGGTTCTGCAGCTATTGCTATTTTAGAGGAGTTAAGGCCGTGGAGCCTTTTGGGTGCCAGCACTGCATGCCCTTCAAGAAGGGGTGTGACTACTGCTCTAGAGCCATAATTGAAGGATACCCCGGATTCAAACCTATGCAGATGGTGGCCTTCGAGGTTGCCCAGAAGACCTTCGGCTCTGTGCCGGATAAGGTTACCATTAGCGGCGGAGGCGACCTTAGCTGCTATCCTGACCTCCTGCCGTTGGCCAGGATGCTGGGCCAGGGCAAGGTGCCAATCCACCTGGGATACACCAGCGGTAAGGGATTTTCCCGCGGTGATGAGGCAGAGCCGCTGATCGAGGCCGGAGTGAATGAGGTCTCCTTCACAGTCTTCTCCACCAGGCCGGAGCTTCGGCACAAGTACATGGCAGACAAGTACCCCGAGGCGTCTATATCCAACCTGAGGCGTTTTTGTGAAAGCTGCGATGTTTATGCAGCAGCAGTCCTGATCCCCGGGGTGAACGATAAAGTTGAGCTGGAGAAGACCTGCAGTGACCTGGAGGAGATGGGGGCCAAGGGCCTTATTCTCATGAGGTTTGCCAACACAACAGAACAGGGCCTGATCCTGGGGAATGCACCGGTCATTCCTGGAGTCGTGCCCCACACAGCCGAGGAGTTCAAGCAGATCGTAACCGACGTCAGCAAAAGGTACAAGTTCCGGGTGACTGGCACTCCGCTGTGGGACCCCCTGACAGGTGCGCCTTTCGCCCTGGCCAGCCACAGAGAAGAGATCGGAAAGCTTCCGGCAGTGAGAAAGAGCGCCACAATAATCACCAGCACCATTGCCCAGCCTCTTCTTTCGGCTATATTCGATGAGCTTGGCGATAAGGTCAACGTCCTTTCGGTGACCAAGGACGTGGGCTGTCTAATGACCATCAAGGACTTGGCCGGCTTGGATCTAGGCAATGTGAAAGAGACGGTTCTAGTTCCGGGAAGGATGCTGGCCCATGACAAGGACCTTCACCGTGCCCTGACGAGGGACGGCAAAGACAGGCTGGTTCGCAGGGGTCCTGACCGGCTGACAGTGGACGGAGAGATGAGCATCTCCATGACAGAAAGAGAGGTGCTGGACCTTGAGCTTGAGGCATTCAAAGAGCTGATAGAGGCGATCAATGCCCTGGGTGTATAAGGATCATTAAACATCATCAGATCATGAAAATTTTTTTGGGACTATACAGGACAGAAAACCTAAGCAGGATAATTACAAATACTTGAAAGAAGGCCAAACGAAAGATGCCGCAAAAAAAGCCCTTTCACGTGATGATAATCCCGACTCTGGGCTGTCCATCCAAGTGCAGCTATTGCTGGAGCTCAGAGGAAGGATCTCCCATAATGAGCATTGACACCATCAAAGAAACGGTAGAATGGCTCAAGGTCTTCCGGGACGATCCGGTTACTTTTACCTTCCATGGTGGTGAGCCGCTTCTGGCAGGCGCGGACTTTTACCGGAAGGCACTGCCGATGCTGATCGAGGACTTGACCCACCTGAAACCGAATTTTGCCTTGCAGACAAATCTCTGGAAGCTCACCCCGGAGCTGGCCGAAGTGCTGGCAGAGTACAGCATTCCCATAGGCTCCAGCCTGGACGGTCCCCAGGAGCTGAACGACTTGCAGAGGTCGGAGGGCTACTATGAGCGGACAATGCGCGGCTATGAGATCGCTAAGGCCCACGGCCTCAGTGTGCAATTCATCTGCACCTTCACTTCTCGTTCTGTGAAGTTCAAGGAGGATATCTTCAATTATTTCCTGGAGAACGGCCTAACCCTTAAGCTGCACCCTGCACTGCCATCTTTGCGAGGCGATAACCCCAAGAAATGGGCCCTTGACCCCAAGGAGTATGGAGAATTATTGGTCTTCCTTCTTGACAAGTATCTGGAGAACATTGGCCAGATTGAAGTCCGAAACATCGATGACTACTGCAGATGCGTCTTTACCGGCAGGGGCACAGTCTGCACCTTTGTGGACTGCATGGACAATACCTTTGCTGTGGGACCAGATGGAAGCATCTATCCTTGCTATCGCTTTGTAGGAATGCAAAAATATGTCATGGGCAATGTCAGGGACCATCCGAGCGTGGAGGATCTGGCCCAGTCGGACGCCTGGAAGCTCATGCACCAGTTCAAGGATTATGTGAACAGTGAATGCAAGAAGTGCAAGCACATAAGATACTGCAGAGGGGGGTGCCCCTACAATGCAATGGTTCCTTCGAGCGGCGAAATAAAGGGCGTCGATCCCCACTGCGTTGCCTACAAGAGGATATTCGACGAGATAACCGACCGTTTCAACAGGGAGATACTAGGTGGATTCCCAGGAATGGAAATGGGCACTTGTCAGTCGGGAGCCCCCAGGAATACCGGGCCGGGAATAATGACACTGATGCAGAAGATAATATCGAAATGAGTCCACTTTCGTTTAACTTTTTCTTAATGTGTGGATTGAGTCCTATGGTAGCATTGGGCTAGCTGAAGTCGCGTTTAACTGCAGCTGTACTGGCGATGATGCCTAGAATTACTGTTCGATAGCGTTTTGATGGCCTGAGTACGTGTAACTTGCAAGAACCGCCTACAAGATCGAGCCCTTTCCCGACAAGGCTCCTAACTCCTTCTGGAAAATTCGATATTCCATTTGTCTATGAGCACATATCGGGCCTTATGGATGATCTCGATTTAACCGCTATCGCCTGTTGCGAAGAACCTGGGCGCAAAGGTTGGCATTAGGTAGGCAGAATGATATTTATAAAAAATATTTTCTGGCCCGATTCCGTTCTGTATTATGTATAAGGCAGTGTGCATAACATGGGACATGATCATTCCCGCAAATATGCAGGATTTAAAAACCCGGTCCTAGATATCTCGTGGTGTGCTCCGTGCATCTCCAAAAATTCCCGGCTCCAGGTGAAGTGGAAGTTGAAGCTCGCTAAGCCCTTTGCGGTGAAATGCTGAATTTCAAGGTTAAAATCGATCACGCAACAGGCCCATCGCCTTTCAACGTGAGAAGAATCGAGAGCTTCTCCATGGTTTACTGTTGCATTACAGGTTGGTAATACTAAAGAACCGCTACCCTTTAACTACCACCTTGTTATAACAACCCTATACGCAACAGAACCCTCCATGGTAATATGTATATAGGCGAATCTACATTAACGATTCAGCGGTGAGTGGCATTGGTAGTTAGAACCTAAACTCCGCCATCTTTATTAACCAAAGGCGCACTAAGAATAGTTAATTCCCCAAATCAGCCCCAATTAAGGGTCCGATAGGTAATAGGTCATGGTTAAGAGTAGTAACCATGCCGATTTATAAGCTTGATTTT
>JBGQAL010000221.1:0-3284 GCA_041494285.1 Methanotrichaceae archaeon | reverse complement strand
TTTGAAGGAGTCACTGGAACGCCTTAGTAATCCCTTAAGTTGGTTCCCCTCCTCATTCGTTATATCCCTTACATAGATGCACATACTCTTTGCCCCTTCAAATCCCTTTATTGAACAAGAGTATGTTAAATAATATAAAGTTTATTTTCAAGAAAATTTAGGTTGAAAGGGCACTAGCCTTCCGTCTACGTTGTTCTCCAGTTGGGTTAAGTTGTCTGTGCCGTTCAACTCTATGGTCTCATCGGGTTTGAAGAAGGTGACCTCAGCGAACGGTGTCTTCATCGAATCGTTCAAACGGTATGCTAAACCATCGGATTTCACTTGGTAGAACTGGCCATCGAGCTCTATCATCTCTCCGTCCAGCGCCTGAACGGTTCCCAGTCCAAAGTCTCCATAGCTTCTGAGCTCCTTGAAGGTTGTGTTGCCGTCATACACTCCTTGCATGAGGGCGTTTATGGTCGACGTCTGAAACATGGTGTCGTTCGAGGAAGCCGCCGATCCTGGCACCAGGATTGCTGCTAAGACGAAAACCGCAGCGATGAAAATAAATTCAATTGGCTTTGCCATATTGGTTTCTCCGGAGTCTGCTAAAAGCTGTTCGGATTTAATACTATCGATAGCCGAGTTATTGCTATCTTGTGTCAAAGTAGTTCATCCTCATGCAGCGTAGGTAAAAAGGACATATATTTATCTGCGATGAAGCATAAGTGGATCTTTGCTAATCATGACTGAGCCATTTGTCGATACTGAGACGGACAGGACCAAGTCCAGATGGGTTGCGAAAGCCTTGAAGGATTTCGGCCGCCCCAGGACCACCGTAAGAGCCCTTTTCTACTTTGCTATGCACAGAGGTGTATCTGATTATCCCATCTGCGGCAAACTAGTGGGAGAGATCAGGATATGCAGGCCATACACTGAGGGAGACGGAGAACGCCTTCCCAAATGGGTCAGTAGGGCCAGGAAGCTCGGATTCATCCCCGAAGACGCTATCCTTGATGAGATCCCGGAAGAGCAGGTATTTCTTCCGGAAACGTCTTCAAAAGACACAACAAAACCCCGAATGGAAGTATGGATAAACAAGTCCGCGTTGAACCAGCTTATCCTTCCTGCCTGCACTAAGCACGGGGCAACCTTGGTCTCAGTTAGCAGCAAGCCATCCGGAGAAGCTGTAGAAATCCTCTGCCAACGATCGGACCGACCAACCATAATCGTATGCCTCTCTGACCTAAGCATCGGCAGCTTCTTATTCTGCCGGGATCTGGCAAGAGCTATCGCTGAGGCAAAATCCGCTGAGGGGAAAGACATAAGGGTTAAGCACATTGGCCTGACTCCTAAACAGGTCTTTGACCTCAAGATACCCATGGTTCAGGGAGAACAGGGAGCTAAGGAGTATCGAAAGATGTACGAAACGTACATAACGCCCTATGACTTCAGCCGGAAGAGAATGGCTGAGCTCGATGCTCTGGAAGCCTATTATCCTGGCGGATTGGCAGTGTTCGTGGAAGAGGCACTTTCTAGATACGAGGACACTTCGAAACTAGATGAAGAGACCTGGCTTCTGGATCTTAAGAACGGCGTTTTACCGGTCGAGACGGACATCGATTCCATTGAGATCGCCCAGCTAACGTGATCCAGAGGGATTCCTTTTTTACGCCTTTAATTACTTACAGCTAATCCACCTAATTGGCTTTTTGCACAACTGCTCTACCGTACTACCTGCTCGATCAGCACTTCGTCCATCATGAAGCTTTGGTCCACTGACGATAGAAGTTCATCGTGTATCGAGCTGGGTGAATAGTACAGCTCCACCAGGACTCCTAGGTCTTTCGCCGCCTCGATAGCTGGAACGAAATCGCTATCTCCTGTAACCATCACCGCTTTGCTTATCGATCTGATGCTGCTCAATCTTACCAGATCAACCGCCAGAGCTATGTCAACTCTCTTCTGTATGTACTCCCCGGCGACGCACCCCAACCTTCCCAGCTTCACCTCGAACCTGGGAAGCTTCTTGAGGGTGTAGACGAACTTGTCCATGGATGAAAACCTTCTGCGCTCATCTTCCGTCGGAGGACAGCTCTGATAGGGCATACAGGTATAATAGTACGTCCTGAGACGCTCATAGTCGCCACATAGTATATCAGAAAATTTGGCTAGGTCTATCTTGGGCTTGCCAAAATCGATATCCAAGATCTTTGTAAGATACGCACCATCTATGAATACAGCCGCACGATTTTGTGTTATATTTTATCACCTTAGGTATTATTGACTGCCGTCCCCGAGAACGGCAGCGGGCCATTATGAGTTTAACGTGAGTACTGTTCTATATCTAACTTGCGATAGGCATGGATCCAAATTTCATTCCTTAATACACGGGATGGTGTATATTTTATATAATAATTGACATGAGTTAAGCATTAGTAAGCTATAAAGTAGTGACCATGCAAAAGATATAACCGGTTAAGAAAAATTACCGAACTACATGAAAATAATTTATAGCACAAAATATGAGGAGTGCTACCCTACTAACCCTGTGGAGAATCCTAAAAGGGTGAGGCTTCCTGCTATGGAGTTGAAAGAAGCAGGCTATGAGTTCGTAGAGCCAACCGCTGCAAGCGATGAGGACGTGGCCAGGGTTCACGGTAGAGAGCATATCGAGAGAGTGAAGCAAAGAGGCCTATACAAAGCTGCAACGCTAGCAGCGGGAGGAGCTATCACGGCGGCGGAGCTTTCTCTCAAAGGAGAGCAAACTTTCGCCCTCATCAGGCCACCGGGACACCACGCATCTGCCAACAGGGCCTGGGGATTGTGCTTTTTCAATAACATGGCCATTGCCGTCCAACGAATCCGGTCGAAATCTAAACGCGTTCTCGTAATCGACATTGACCTGCACTTCGGAGACGGAACCGTGAGCATATTTAGAGGAGACAGTCAGGTGAAGATCGTCAATCCAGGCTCGGTTGACTCCAACTTCGATTACCTGAAAATGGATGAAAAAGGATATCTAAGACAAGTTGAGGATGCCTTTGAAGGCTTCGAGTACGATATAGTTGCGATATCTGCCGGCTTCGATACCTACATTGAGGACTGGGGAGGACTTCTCACAAACGATGATTTCTTCGATATGGGTCGAACAATTAAGGAATTTTCGGAGCTATATTGCAGCGGAAAACGGTTTGCGATTCTCGAAGGCGGCTATCACTCGGATTTGAAATATAACATCAAGAATTTTATTGAAGGATTTGCTTAGATCTCAACTCTCACTTTTAGGATTCTATTACGAAATT
>JBGQAL010000142.1:0-7217 GCA_041494285.1 Methanotrichaceae archaeon | reverse complement strand
TAACTCCGAAAGGCCAGTATAGACATTTCCAAGGTTGTTCTGGATCGTTGCATAGTAAATAGGATAGTCTTCAATAGTGTATATTTTCAGAGCTTCTTCAAATGTCTGTATCGCTTTATTCAGGTTATCTTCTTTGTTCCGAACCCTCGAAAGGTCATCATAAGCAGCTCCAAGGTTAATCTGGGTCACTGCATAGTAAAAAGGATATTTCTCGATAGTTCTTATTTTCAGAGCTTCTTCAAATGCCTGTATCGCTTTATTCAGGTTATCTTCTTTATTCCGAACCTCCGAAAGGCCAATATAAGCAATTCCAAGGTTATTCTTGGTCGATGCATAGTAAAAAGAATAATTCTCGACTTTTCTTATTTTCAGAGCTTCTTCAAATGTCTGTATCGCTTTATTCAGGTTATCTTCTTTATCTCGAACCCCTGAAAGGTCGGTGTAAGCATTTCCGAGGTTGTTCTGGGTCTCTGCGTAGTCAATAGGATATTTCTCGATAGTTCTTATTTTCAGAGCTTCTTCATATGCCCGTATGGCATTTTTCAGGTTTTCTTCTTTATCCCGAACTTGCGAAAGGTCAGTATAGGCATTTCCGAGATTATTCTGGGTTTGTCCGTATTCGACAGGATTTCCTTGGGGTGAAATTTGCTTTAAAACGTCCCTGTATACTCCAATTGCACCATCGTAGTCTGCTGCATTTTCCAATGATTCTGCATTTCTGAGAGATGAATCTATTTGACTATTTGTCTCTTCTTGTTTTATATGGTCTTGATATAAACCGTATAATGAAGGAAGGGAAAAAAAACCAGTTACCATGGCTGCTACCAAAAACAAAATGATCGCCTTCCCTTTGATTTTAACCAGCTCATCTAAAGTACTCATTAAACCTCTGGGTTGTTTTTCCCTATCAGTTCTGGTTCTCCTCTACAATCTTTATCTCTTCTTCAGTCAGCCCGTAAAGCTCGTACACCAGCTTATCGATCTGCACATCAGTGGCCTCGATCTGGCGCTGGAGCAATGTCTGCTCATGGTCGGTTCTAGTTTTCGCAAGTTGCTTATGCAGAGAGAGCATCGAATCAACCAGGCTAACTATGCGGTCGTGTCTGGCCTTATCATCTGGGTCTGAGAAGTCGATGGCGTGAATAGGTATTTGCTGAACATACATGGGCTTATACTCAAAATACCCGCCTTGTTTGGTAGAAGAGATTAAATGAACCACAAAATCTGCTACTTTTGAGTTTAAGATGCCTAATAAATACGAATCATCTATTGGTATTATCGAAGTCTTATCATTCGAGTAGAACCCATCCCTGTCAAGGGTGTATGACGCATTCTGGACAATTGCAGGCACAATAATCTTTGGCTTATCGAACTCTACATGGTAATCAATTGCATCCTGGACCTCATACCATTGGTAAGCACCTGGTTTCCGTCCTTCCCATTTCTGTCCTATCCACCCTTCTGGTTTGGGCATTAACCGTGTTTTGTATTTAAGCAGGTGCTGTTTTACAGTGGGGTAATTTTCGATCTTAATACCTCGCCTTGCAAAAATTATATAGCGGTCACTTTCCGGCGACTGATAACGCTTAACATCTCTGCCTGCCAGGAATGGCTTAATTAGCTCTGCACTCTTTGGATCTTCCGCTATTAGTTTCTCTTTTGTTTGAACATCGATGACAAACGCTTCGTTGAGCCCGGTGAGCACTCCTCTGTAAATCTTCCCGCCCACATACTCGCCCAAGAGCACCCCATTTGATTTGATCTTGTTGAGCAGTGCCTGTGTCTTAGCATCAGCTAGTGACCATCCCTCATCGTCAAGCATTAACTGGTCCACCTCGTAGCTGTTATCCTTGACATAATCGCTCAGACTGGTGTAGCTGAGTGTTTTGACCTGCGTGACCGTGAAGCTAGCTTGAGCCGTATCCTTGGTTAATCGCATGATGCATGGGTAGGTCGTTGCGTTCTCGAAGACCGGCAGATCACCAAAGTCCACGATCTCCTCGATATGCTGCTCCTTCAGCCATCGTCTCAGTGGCTTGCCATAATTTGCCCGCAGCCACTTGTTCGAGATAATCATACCAAAGAGGCCACCGGGTCTTAGTAGGCTGTGCGATCGCTCAATGAAATAGGAGTAAAGGTCGGCTGTTCCCTGGTAGACCTTATAATGAGTTTGGAAATAGCCCTTGATATTGCCAAGTATCTCCTGCCTGACGTACGGCGGATTGCCGATGATTATATCGAAACCGCCAGCAGCCATGATCTCCTGGAACTCCGTTTCCCAATTGAATGGCTTGATCAGGCCATAGACTATATCGTTCAGCTCTATATCGGTGTCCACAAGGGAGTTGCCGCACTTTATATTGTTGCTCAGGTCGGGGAGTACTCTCTCGCCAGACCATTTCTTGAGCGTCTGGACTGCATCAGTGCCCTCGTCTTCGAGTACCTTTAGAAGCAGCGATAGCTTTGTGACCTCGACCGCCTGCGGATCGATGTCCACGCCGTAGATGTTGCTGAGCAGTATCCTCCTTCGTTCAGCCAGGGTGAGCTTCCACGCTCCGTTTGCTGCCTTGTATATAGGCAGATTTACCGCTGCCATTCTGGCCTTTGCCTTCTTCGACCTCACTGGTTCATTTTGTGTGGGCAGCATTTTAGTGATCTCTGGCGATGTCAGAGGCATCTTTGCATCTAGCTTTGGGCCGAGTTGTGTTGACCACCAACCTAGATGCCAGGCAAGCAGCCTTCTGTAAGCGCCAAGCAGAAAAGCACCTGAGCCACAGGCCAGGTCGAGAATCTTCAGTTTTTCAACCTCTTTAGGAGTCTTGCCAACCAGCCATTTGCCAGCGGTATTCTCGACCAGGTAGTTCACGATGAAAGAAGGTGTATAGACAATGCCACCGGCCTTCTTTACCTCTGGTTTAAGTTCAACCTTGGCCCTGTGGCCTTCCGTGAGCCTTATGACCTGGCCGAGAAACTGCTCATATACTTGGCCGAGGATCTCGGGCGGGATGACATTAAACCGGTAAGGGCTGGGTGGGTAGAGGCCGGTTATTATCTCATTCAGCACCGTATCGTCTACCTTCAGGCCGAGAGCCAAGAGGTCAGGCGCTGCCCTGCCAGGCTCGTATGTGAAGTGAAACAAGCCAGAGTTGTATCTGTCATCAGCTCTCTTAAAGAGGTCAACAAGCTGGGGGTAAATGCTTCCATTTTTAGCAATATCCAGGAGCTGACCATACTTTTCGATAGCTCGATCCTCACATATACGGAGGAATACTATGCGGTTGATGGTGCCTTGGACGCTGGCGTTCATCTCATAGACACCTAGATCGGTGTTCCTGATGGCTATGTTTCGAGCCAATAGCTCACGCCATTTGGTGATATCCTCCAGGAACTTATCATCGACCTGCTTTGAGCCTCGTTTATCCTTAGTAGCGGTGACGTACTTATCGAACGAGCCCTGCAGGATTGCCCGCTTGGAGAAGACGCTATCGATCTCATCCCAGCGTTCGAGGTAATCCCTGAAGGTCATATATAAAATTCGACCTTTATCGGGCCTGTCATCCTCTTTGGGTTCGTATTGGCAGTTGTAGACTGCAAACTCCTCGAAGTCTGTTAAAATAGACAAAGGAAGCCTGGCATTCCAGGCATAATTACGGAGCTGGTAGGCGGATTGGACGCTCTCCTCCAGGTTGACCGAAGGCTTTTTAGCCTCTACGAAAAACCTGATTCTCTCACCGTATCTGAAGGCATAATCAGGAGCACCGCTGCCTTCCCTGCTTTCCCTTAATACATCCTTATAGGCTTCATCAGCTCCAATTCGATTGCCGACATCCCAACCGAGAGCCTCAAAAAATGGATCTATGAACTCTCTCCGGGCATCAGCCTCTTTATAATGGGGCTGTTTGTACTCATCGTAATGCATCTCGAAGCGGCTTACGAGATCGGCAATCTCTTTTGGAGCTGGCATCCCTTCGATCGGTTGGCGATTATGGTATAAGAACTATATCAAAAAACCCTAAAAATGAGATTTGGCACTTACCGGCTTGGGTGACGATATCAGAGATATGCTCGTTGATTCGACGATAAACTCCGGGCCGTCTAAAGTTAAAGGTTAGCGGTTTCGTTCTGTACCGAGGATCAGAATTTAATCCTCGGCACCTCCGCTTCCCTCATGTTGTCCGCCATAGTCCAGAAGTAGGCAACGCCATGTGGTATTCGAAATATGGTCAGCAGTGGATCGTCAGGCCCTTTCACCAGGGCTTTCAGGAAGGGCCTCTCCTCAAGAAGCCTCAACCGCAACGCTGGATCGTCAAGGAACTCCGCCTCTCCCGCTACGCGCATCATCCGGTCGAGATTCGGAGTGCAGACGCATACCTCTAACTTTGGATTGGCCTTAAGCTGTCGTAACACGCTCTTGGACGCGTCGGTGTGGAAATAGAACCCGCTAACGTCAGCGAGCCACATCAGAAAGACCCTGACCCGTGGTTGGTCTCCATCACAGGTTGCAACATACGTTACCCGGTTCTCGTTGGCAAAATTAATACAGTCTTTGAAGTCCATGCAAAATCCTCATCATCTCTCAGACCGCTACATGCATAGTTCTGAGCAAATCCGCTGTCGTGTAGAAAGGTAGTGTGCTGGTGACTGATACGAATGTGTTTGCTTTACCTGCCTTCAGGTCAGGATAATAAAGTGCTCCATACACAGGCTTCCCAGTATCTTTGCTCATTGAAATTATGAAAACTCCCTGGTTTTTATCAATTCCTATTTGTTCCGCTGGGGCACCCAGCTTAAACAGCGCGACTAAGTCATCTTGTACCCATGTCGAATTTACAGAATACGGTTTAGAATATCTTATGAGGCTTGTTGTCAAAGCACCGTCAAATGTCCTAACCGTCAAAGTTCCATTAACCCCATTTCCGGAATCAACGACAACATCGTGAGTCTGGCTTAGATCAAAGGAGACGTTAAATCCGTTAACTTTCGCATGCTCGAGTCCTGCCGATGCAACTCCTATCAGCATCAGCGCAACTAAGATCAGTGCTAGCTTCATGGCCACGACATCTGCGTTTACTTATTAAAAAGTAATGTAATCCACCACCATCCAGTTGCAAGTCATTAAAGGCTTCGATTTGGTTGGTGATACATATCTTATGTGAGAGAATCTCTCACAGCTTGAGATCCTTTTAATAGCAGTTTTGATATTGCTCATGATCGGAGTGATATATATTAGGCTTACTTCAACCGTGTTGGGCATAGTTCTATTAATTCACATAATCGCTGCGCCAGCAAGCTGTGAAAAGATAACGATGGATGGTAAAGGCGTTCCCATAGTAGATTACGGCTACTTCCCTCCCAAGAATATGCCGAATGAAGGGGTGTCCTATACCGACAAACCTGGTTACACATACGTGGGTAAACACGAAAATGCTGTCGCCACTTCACAACAGGGGCTTGTATATTATTCTCAGTACGAGAGCGGTAACCAGAGTGCAGGAAAGCTATTTCTGAACTGCGCTGATTGGCTGGTTGATAACGCAATTGTCAATGGCAACTACTCAGTATGGGAGTACAATTTTACTTCCTATGCTTACCGCGACATTCCCTTGCCGTATGTATCGGGGATGGCCCAAGGTTTAGGAGTAAATGTTTTAGCGAATGCGTATAATATGACTGGTGACAAGAAATACCTTTCAGCAGCAAATCAAGCTCTAAATGCTTTCTTCATTGATGTTGTCAAAGGAGGTGTTACTTACAAGGATAAAGACGGGTGGTGGTATGAGGAGTATGCCCAGCGAAACAACAACCAACAGCCTAGAGTGTTGAATGGCTTTATAATCTGTTTAGGCGGAATAAAGAATTATTATGACCTGACAATGGATGAAAGGGCCAAATATCTATATGACGTAGGATTCAAAGATCTGAAAGTCCATCTTGCAGATTTCGACACGGGAAACTGGACCAACTACGATATGGTTGGAACGAAAGCAACACTACCCTATCATCAGACCCATGTACAGTTGATGGACGAGGTGTATCGAACCACTGGCGATCCTGAGTTCAAGATGTACAGAGACAAGTGGGGAAACTATGAGATAGCACTTCTTACTTCAATGAGGGACGAGCTCGACAAGAATATCGAACAGGTTAAGGCCATACTGGAAATACCAACCACACAAGTCACGGAAAAATCTTCTACCCAGAAACAGCCAGGTTTTGAAGGGGTTTTAGCCTTGACCGGACTCCTTACCGTAGCCTACTTTGTACTTGAAAGAAAGCGGTAAGCGATATGTGGGCAAAGCTTATCGTTTTCTATACAATCTATAAATGGGTTATTAACGCAATCCAGACGTGCGGGGGAGTTCTATCCCCAGCACGAAATCTTATATCCAGACCTATCTATGGACTACATCTTGGATAGTACCGTTCAGCGATTACCAGTAAAGTCGTCATGAGCACTTGGGGATCCGGTCTTAAAAACGCATTTTACGTACCAAGAATAATTCTTCCACACAGAGTCTCCAGGGATCTCCAAAGATCCTTAGCTTCCGCCCTGGTGCGACATTAGACGTATTGTTCTGCCTTAAGGTTTGTAAAGCCGCTTCAGCTATAGCATGGTTGAAGGTTTCCTGACTTATGATGAGCGAGAATCATAGATACCCTCTTTGACTAATATTGAACTAAGGCGTCTAAAGTTTAACGGTTCGTTCTGTTCAGAAGGATCAGAATTTAATCCTCGGCACCTCCGTCTCCCTCATGTTGTCCGCCAGGGTCCAAAAGTAGGCTTCGCCGTGTGGTATTCGAAATATGGTCAGCAGTGGATCGTCAGGCCCTTTCACCAGGGCTTTTAGGAAGGGCCTCTTCTCAAGAAGCCTCAATCGCAACGCAGGATCGTCCAGGAACTCCACCTCTCCTGCCACGCGCATCATCCGGCCGAGATTCGGAGTGCAGACGCATACCTCTACTCTCGGGTTAGCCTTGAGCTGTTGGAACACGTCTTTGGTTGCACCGGTGTGGAAATAGAATCCGCTCTCATCAGCGAGCCACATCAGAAAGGCCCTGACCCGTGGTTGGTCTCCATCACAGGTTGCTACATACGATACCCGGTTCTCGCTGGCGAAATTGATGCAGTCTCTGAAGTCCATGCAAATCCTCACTAACGACAT
Source organism: Methanotrichaceae archaeon (assembly GCA_041494285.1). Lineage (GTDB taxonomy): Archaea > Halobacteriota > Methanosarcinia > Methanotrichales > Methanotrichaceae > Fen-7. The sequence continues at coordinate 54 of JBGQAL010000142.1, read as the reverse complement.
ATTCGACTGGATCTAAATATTTAATGGCAAGCCGTTTTGGAAGGATATGAAAGG
>JBGQAL010000226.1:0-3166 GCA_041494285.1 Methanotrichaceae archaeon | reverse complement strand
GAGAATAGAGATCAATGAGGGAAGAAAAAGATGGACGCAGCGAACTCCGGCAATGGCTGAAGGTCTAACTGATCACGTATGGAGCCTGAAGGAATTGTTGAATTTCAGAGTGCCAATTCAATAAATGACATACACGACCCCGATTTTCGGCGACATGTAATTCTAGAATACTCAGTCCAGATCGGGCCAGAAACTTTGACCTTCCTGACATCCACGTTGTAAAGCTCGGCAGCATGCGGGTATGCACCTCGATCTTCTCGGCCACTTTTCTTGCGGGCGAAGACCTATGACTTTACTATCAGATTATTGCCTCACATTCCCCAAAATTTGTACCTCGCCTCTGGATTCGTTCACGATCTTCATTTCCCCATGCTGGAAACGATTTCCGATAATGGAGGCAGATTTGACATTAGGCCCCAAATATATATGGGGAGATGGAAATTCGATTCCGTTGAAATCGCAATTATTCATCAATAGAGAACCATTCAACGCCTCAATGCACGGTTTGTTCTCGTTAGCCCGATCCCAATCGTCAAAATGAGTAGCTGTTAAGGTTACAGTCCCTTGACCATTCAAGATCATCTGCGATCCAGTCTCGGGCACTACCCAGAATCCACAATTCGTCAGTTTAACCGGTCCCCAATTGTCCGGGCCGATTTCAAATCCAGACATGAACTGGCAGTTCTCAAAGGCTACGCCAGCGTGAGGTTGTACCTCATCGATCTTGACCGCAAGAAGGCAGCCGTCTGAACCGCTCTGGGTGATAAGCACGTTTGCCAGACCGCCATTGGTTGTATTGGTCCTAATAAAATGGAATCCCACTTTTGGAAATATTACAAATGAGTTAGAGACGTATTCCCAATCTGTTCTACCGAAGATGAACCCTTCCAGGTGCGACAAAGTATAATTATAGAGGACCGACTGTTCATCTGAACTAAGAGTGTAAGGTGCGCTTACTCGCGACCAGTAGTTCGTGTGGATGTGGACATTTTCCAGTCTCCCAATATCCGAACATTGATCGATCAATACGCCTCTCCTCAAAGCACACATATGGACATCTCTGAGAAGATGATCCTCATTTGGAAAAGTTCCGAAATCTATGCCATTATAGGCATTTGCTATCGTAACATCGATTACATTTAAATGTGTTCCGGAACCCTGAATCGTCCAAGGGTAAGGGCGAATATCGCTCACGTTTTGCTCAGGATAGAAAATCGTTACACCTTCAATTGTGCTATCCGTCTCGAGCCTGATAAATGGAACTGAAGACTCGTTGTTCCTCCCGGCATAAGCGAGTAGAGTTGTTCCTTTGTCCAATTCAGCATCGTGTGGGCCTTCCCAGACTCCTCGCAGGGTGACTCCACTGGGGATGGTAAGCGTTCCGTCCAAACGATAAATTCCTGGTGCAATATACACTATCCCCCCTTTCTTGCTCGCATTGTCCAAAGCCTTCTGAAAGGAGGGTGTCGCGTCCGTCTTCCCATCACCTTTGGCCCCGAAATCCTTAACATCTATCTGAGGATTTGCTGCCCAAGCTGACCCTACCATAATAAACGCGATAATAATGCCAGATATTGCTATCGCACTCATTTGTGAGGTTGACATATCAGCCATCCGCGTGATTTGCCCATTCTATAATTACATAGCCCTCCGCCTAAAAGATCTTTCTATTTGCCGCCTCGTCGATCAGCAAGACGAAGCTAATCGATCTTGAGCAGAGTCTGAACCGCGGCCTCTACGTTCCGGACCATAGCGATCTGGTTCTGCCATCTGACGACTATGGTGTGCCTGGACTCTCGTGGAACTGGATCTGGCCGAACTTGGCGTTTCTGTAGCCTGTGTAGCCGAAGTACGTTACAAGCATCCACTTCAGGATCGAGTCGATACAAGCGTAATCCTTGTTGGTCTTCTTCAGTCTCTTGGTCTCAATTCTCAGGTTCAGCAGCGGAGAGAGAACGCTTGCAAGAATCCAGTCCTCTCCGGGTGCTCGATTGTCTCGGGCGAGTGGTTGTACTTGACTATAATCGAAGGATAGAGGGAGGTGAAATCTATCTGGTGGACCTTCTCGTAAACTCCTGGCTGCGGCTGGAAGATCATGCCTCCCTTGTCCGATGCTCTCAGCTCCGAGATGTTCCTGATACTCTCGGCGTCCCGTTTCCTGAAAGGCACGGCCACGCCTCTTCTCAGAGCCTCGTAGACCTCGTAAGAGGAGATGAGCGTGCCAGGAGTGAAGCGGGAGGTGAGGTTCGGCGAGAGCCCTGACAGCCTGGAGGCCATGAGTACGCCCTTGAGCCCGCCCTCGGTATAGACGAAGCTCTTGGCATTGTCAATAAGTACCCGGCCCTCGGGGATCACGGCTCCATCTTTGTGGTTGACTTTGCCATAGCTCCAGTAGGACTTGGCGGCCATCTGCTTGAACCAGACGCTACGGCTGAATGTGGGCTCCAAGCCGTAGCGTCTCGCCTTCTTGACAATGAGAGGAACCAACGTGTCTGCATAGGGAAAGAGGATAACATCGGGGCCATGACTTGACGAACCCCAGGAGACCGATGCAATATCATCATAACGTTGGGGCACATCACTCTAATAAGTCTAATGTGTTGATTACCAACTGAAACTCGAATCGTTTAAACAAATAATAGATGATTGTAACTTCATGTCTTAGTCTCTTAACTACATTTGGTGCGGTACTGCTAATTGATAACAACATGTCATAGAAAGGCTGCCTTGATGTGTATGGCATTGATTTTGACGTTCGGGTCACCTTGACAGCATAATCTTCAGCTTGTGGCACTCTTTTTCTTGAGAAGTCTTTCTTCAGTGATTTTTCTGGCGGGATTGTTCTCAAATATGAGCCTATTTACACTACCCACAAATTCATTGAACCATTCATCTGAACTCTATATGATCCTCACCTCAAAATAGTACTTTAATAAATGTATCTGTGAACAGGGTTTGGTGTTTAGATTATGTCTGTTACCAAGATTGATGCCCATGATGGTAATGAGCTTTTGGTTAAAAGCTCTAGAACCTAAACTCCGCCATCTTTATTAACCAAAGGCGCACTAAGAATAGTTAATTCCCCAAATCAGCCCCAATTAAGGGTCCGATAGGTAATAGGTCATGGTTAAGAGTAGTAACCATGCCGATTTATAAGCTTGATTTT
>JBGQAL010000200.1:0-4070 GCA_041494285.1 Methanotrichaceae archaeon | reverse complement strand
TGGAGAATGCCCCTGAACTATTCCTTTGACTGTGCTGGTGTCCGGTTTATCAGTCTGAACACTCCGGATCCGAATAATGCCAGTGGTGATGATCCACAAACTTCCTTGGCTCTTGCCCAGAGTCAGGAATCTTGGCTTCGGGAGCATCTGGACAATACCATGTTAGGAACATTTACCATACATCACCATCCGATCTGGGGTTATGGCAGGACCACAATTAATTCGGATCTTGCGCCATGGGAAACCCTGTATCATACCTACAATATTAGCGCAAATTTCGCAGGCCATATCCATAATTACGAGAGATTTCAGGTAGAGGGGATCCCATATTTCATTGTCGGCATTGGCGGTGGCGAGTGTGAAGACCTCAACTCTACCGACCCCCGTCCGGTTTGGTACAAGTTCGGAATGACAAAGCGGCTGGGGTATCTTAAGGTTACTGTTGATCCGGCAAACAATACGGCCACAGCACAGGAGATTTCCGTCGCCAAGGTTAAGGAGGATAATGACAACGAGACTCCTCAGATCTATAACAAACCGGTCATTAATGATACGATCACATTCCCCCTTAAGCCCAATGCAAGCCATACTTCCGCATCTTACTGTGACACCTGCAGAACGATAAACAAAGAGCAAATAAAGATAGGTAACAGGCATGCTGAGGCATACGAATCTGGGTCAGCGATGAACAACATCACTATAGTAACCTCTCAGGGACCTTGAGCATCATAATGCGCCCCCAAAGGGGGGAAGCTTTTTGGTCCTTTTCTACTTTCTCAATCCAGAGCGATCTGAAGTCTCATGAACCTTATTGAGGTTTATAGGAAATGGATAATCCTCCCTACCTCGCTAAGACACAGGTCGTCAGGGTCGAGGTCATCAAGTTGAGCCTCAGGGCATATATCGCAACTGGATCGAGCAGGGACCTACCATGTGTGGAGATTACTGCGCCCTAAAGATAATCAAAGAAAATATAGATTGAGACGTTAAGCTGCCAAATTAAACAAAAGTGCAGGGCTAGTCAGCTCCCAATACTATATACAACGTGCAGATCTAACCATTCATTTTTAGCACCTGCGAAGCTAGAGCATATTTTTATAAACGCCATTTCGACCTACAACTCCCCCCCACCTTTGCGCCCCAGGTTCTATACCACAGCCGATAGCAATTATTCAATATCGGCTAAAGGCTGGAATTTGTGTCTATAGAGTAATGGAATGACCAGTTTGCCATCATCGAGTTTGTGGCTATGCAGGTAAAAGAAAAAATGGACCGCAAGAAGTGCGGGTTATACGCACTTACGAGGTAGGTTCGGTTGCCTTCAGCTCTTTTGCCTTGATAGCCTGAAGCCATGCACGCAAAATCTCGACAGATTCCCACCAGTCTGCTAACTTGCTATCGTCAACAGAACATAATATGCCTGATTTATCCTTGTATATGAGTTCGCCTCTGTGTGCTGCCTTGTTTCGACAGCGAAAAAGAAAATCAATATTGTCGTAGTGGTCCATCTCATCTTCTTTGAACCTTTTTCCAAATGCCTGTTCTGCTACGGAACTGATAAGCTCAATGATAGTAACGTGGACTTTCCCCTTATCTTCAAGATACTCATATGCTGCTCCCGCCGGAGTGGCTTTGGCAAAGAACGCCTGCTTCACGGCGGTCTCACATGCTATTGCCATCTCCAGGACGGCTCTTCGAAAATCGCCGTGGATTATAGCAGATTGAGCATCCGAGAGAAGCTCTTCGCTAAGCTCAGGATGGATAGGACATTGCAGAGCTTTCTCAAGATCTGGATCATCCTGGCGTGATAGGTGTGTTACGCCGAATTTTTTGTGGGCCCATATCCGAGAATTAAGGAAAATTTTTAGGTTTAGGCTGATTTCTTCTCCGCTCTCAACTATCCAAACCGGATCATGGAAATCTCGGTAGCTCAATCTTGAAAGGTTTGGATTATGAAGTCTATACTTGAAGAAAATTATGGCTCGATTCATAACCTCTAATGCTGCTTTTCTATAAGCCGGTTCTCGTTCATTGTAATACGGTTTAAATCCTTCGGACTTGGGTGTTGGGGGGGACTACATCCTCATTGCGTGCAGAGCTAACCCTGACCTCTGAAGTTGGCCAATACACGTCAGACGATGGGGTGGATTCAATCTTGATGGACTCTGGATTAAGGCATAACTCCACGTCAAAATCGCCAATCTTAACGTTGTAGGAGAGATTATCGGTCATCGGCCTATTAAAAAGGAACACACCCTCCTCAAGATTGACATCATATCTAGCAATTAGTCTAAACATACTGGAATATTAAGAGAAGGTTTATATTTAAAGTCGACCAAAAGCTTTCAACTTCAGGACTCTTTGGAGTTATTTGCATCAATTTTTCCCTTTTCTATGACTCTAGGCTTTAATGGCCCTGGGAAAGGTCCTCTTCTACAGCCTCCTTCTTCTTGTATTGCCTGAGTTCTGCTCGCTGCTCATCAACGGCCGTTTCGTACTCGCTGTCTATCCTTTTAACGGCCAAGTCCTTTACTATCTTCCTAGTTTTTTGACACTGTCCAGGAAAAGCGTCTGAACCAATTTCGTATTATAACCAAAATCAGAAATCCGAAAGCTGCTAGGAAGGTCGTGTCGTCTAGCAAAATCATTTATATAATTTAATTATTATCACCAACGAACTTGGAACGGTAAGACCACCTTTGCGCTCCAGGTCCTATATTATCAAAAACACTATGCTACGCCAACAATCGATCAATAGCAGGCGAGCTAACGGATTTGTGCTTATAGTCTTTGTATTATCAGAGATACCCTCTAGCCAGCAGACTACTTGGAAGCCACGGAGTTCTTCAAAATCTGCGCATACTTCGCGAACTTGGAAAGCTCGACCACATTCATTCAAATACCAAGCTGCGGTATATGCGCCAGGTAGCTATCCTTTAGCTCTTTCTTGTCAATGTGGTTATAGATATCGATGGCCTCACCGCGAGTGTCTCCTCGTAGTTCTTTAATAAAGTCTCTGGACATTCCAGCCCTCAGCAGATGAGTCACAAACCAATGACGGCAACAGTGGGGCGTGAATCGATCCTCCAGCCTGCCAGCCTTAGCCTCGTGAAGGCCTAGCCTTCCAGCATGCTGTTCAGTGAGCTTCTCTATGCTTCGTTTGGTCATCCTGGTTCCTGTCTTGGATATGAAGAGCGCCTGGTCCTCCGCGCCTTTTCGGTTCTTTCGTGCAGCCAGCCATCTCTGCAAAACCGCAATGGCCTCATTATCAAGGAACAGAACGCGATTGGATCGTTTCTTCTTAAGTTTGAGCGTTACATCACCCTTGTCGAGATCGACGTCGCCTACGTCCAGGCTGGTAAGCTCACCTACGCGCATGCCAGTTTTGAAGAGTAGCACAAGGATGCATTTATCCCGGCTATCGAGGATGGAGTTTACAAGCCTTGAGGTATCCTCAACACCAATTAGCTTCCTGATCTCTGAATCGCTATCATTCTTATACCTGCGAAAGATAGTATTTTCGAAAAGGTTGGATCGGATTGTACTCGACCAGCTCTTCTATTATCAGAACTCGTAGAATGCGCTAAGGCATGTGTAGATCCTGTCTATGGTCTTGAACCTCAATCCTCTCGCCTTAAGCTGGGCCAGAAATGATCTGAGATCATCTCTGTCTGCATTCAGAGGATTCGTGCCTCTAGCTTCCAGAAAAGCGCAGTACTCCTTCGCCCTATAGATGTAATCCATAGCCGAGACCATGCCACGAAGGTTACAGTCCTCGTGGAATCTCCCAACCAGGTTGTTAGCATTAGTGTTCGAGGCTGCGGAAGTAGCGATCACTTGATCCACTTCCAACCGGTAGCAGTCTCTTCGACCAGGCCGAAGCGCCTGAGGGATTCGAGCTGGTTATTGACGAGCTTCACGGCCTCGGTCTCACCGGGATCTATGGCGAGTTCCTTTAGAATCGAGTAGCCTTCGAGAGCTTTGCCGCGTTGCAGAATCTTAATTAGTTCCTGGTCATGGCGTCTGGTTCCTTCGCCCATTTCGACTTCCTGGAAGTTGGCGTAACGGGC